>JACDQK010000127.1 GCA_015657645.1 Novosphingobium sp. | reverse complement strand
GGCGAATTCGCGTCGCCTGCCGCTCGCGGCGTTCCTTTTGCGCCGTTGGCGCGTCGATCGACTGGGTCTGGGACTGAGCCGGCCTCGCCGATCCCCGCTGCCCGTCGGTGATTTCGGTGTCGGCATTGCTGGTCATACGCGCCTGAACAGGGCCAGCCTGCGCGACGAGACCCGTTAGCAGGGCCAGCAAGGCGAGAAGAAGACGCGTCATTCCAGAACAATATAGGCACTGCTGCGGCAACCGTCCACCCTGCGACGCAAACCTTGCCCCAAAAAGCCAAACGCCGCGCCTGCACTGGGCAGACGCGGCGTAAATGGCTGGGCGACCGCGAGGCGCGCGGCCGTCAGGATCGCTGCTTAGTTGACAGCGTCCTTCAGACCCTTGCCGGCCTTGAACTTCGGCTGTGCCGAGGCCTTGATCTTCATCGGTTCGCCGGTGCGCGGGTTGCGGCCGGTCGAAGCCTTGCGCTTGGCAACCGAGAAGGTGCCGAAGCCAACGAGGCGAACTTCGTCGCCGCTCTTGAGGGCGCCGGTGATGGCGTCGAAAACGCCTTCAACAGCCTTGGTGGCATCGCTCTTGGTCAGGCCGCTGGCTTCAGCGACTGCGCCGATCAGGTCGTTCTTGTTCATGGAGAGTACCCCCTACCTTTTTAGGATTGATGACTGGTTTGATTCGCCTCGAAAAGCTGGCGGAATTGAGCCGCTTTTCCGGGAACTGTCAAAGCGAAACCGTGCTGATTTCGGGCGATTATCCACCGATTCCGGCCATTTTTGACCTCCACTGTGCCGTAAAGCGACGATCTGGGCCGATGCTGCGATGCAGCGAATCGGCCCGGACCTGCTTACCCATCATCAATGCGCGGTCCGGGTATCCCCGGCTGGGGGCGCCGGAGCGGCCAGCGGCTGGCTCGCAAGGTCGTCTGCTTCGGTCCATTCGATCGCTTCAAGCGGCGCAATCAATGCCCGCTCCAACACCTGATCGACATGGGCCACCGGCACGATTTCAAGCCCAGCGGTAATGTTGGCCGGCAGCTCAACCAGGTCCTTCACGTTCTCTTCCGGGATCAACACCGTGGTGATCCCGCCACGCAGCGCCGCCAGCAGCTTCTCCTTGAGGCCGCCGATCGCCAGCACGCGGCCGCGCAGGGTAACCTCGCCAGTCATGGCGATGTCCTTGCGCACCGGAATGCCGGTTAGGGTCGAAACGATCGAGGTCACCATGCCGACACCGGCGCTCGGTCCGTCCTTGGGGACCGCGCCTTCGGGCAAGTGGATGTGGATGTCCTTGCGGGCAATCAGGCTGGGCTTGATCCCATAGGCCGGTGAGCGGGCGCGGACAAAGCTGAAGGCCGCCTGGACGGACTCGTTCATGACCTCGCCCAGCTTGCCGGTAGTCCGCACGGTCCCCTTGCCCGGCACCGTCACGCTTTCGATCGTCAGCAGTTCGCCGCCAACTTCGGTCCAGGCCAGCCCGGTGACAGCGCCAACCTGATGCTCGTCCTCGGCCTCACCGAACTTGTACTTCCGCACGCCAGCGTACTCGCCCAGGTTTTCGGCGGTAACAGTGACCGCAGTTTCCTTGCCTTCAAGGATCTTGCGCAGGCTCTTGCGCGCCAGCCGCGCGATCTCGCGCTCCAGCGTGCGAACCCCGGCTTCGCGGGTGTAGTAGCGGATCAGGTCGCGCAGCGCGGCGCTTTCCAGCGTGAACTCGCCCTTCTTGAGCCCATGAGCTTCAACCTGCTTGGCCACCAGGTGACGCTCGGCGATTTCGACCTTCTCGTCCTCGGTATAGCCTTCCAGCCGAATGATCTCCATCCGGTCGAGCAGCGGCTGCGGCAGGTTCAGGCTGTTGGCCGTGCAGACGAACATCACGTCCGACAGGTCGTAGTCCAGTTCCAGGTAGTGGTCCTGGAACTTGGAGTTCTGTTCCGGATCGAGCACTTCGAGCAGCGCCGAGGCCGGATCGCCGCGGAAGTCCTGGCCCAGCTTGTCGATCTCGTCGAGCAGGAACAGCGGATTGCTGGTCCCCGCCTTGCGCAGGTTGCTGACGATCTTGCCCGGCAGCGAGCCAATATAGGTCCGGCGGTGGCCGCGAATCTCGGCCTCGTCGCGCACGCCGCCCAGCGACTGGCGGATGAACTGACGGCCGGTCGCCTTGGCGATCGACTTGCCGAGGCTGGTCTTGCCCACGCCCGGAGGACCGACGAGGCACAGGATCGGCCCCTTCAGCTTGTTGGTGCGGGCCTGAACCGCGAGGTACTCGACGATCCGGTCCTTGACCTTTTCCAGCGCATAGTGATCGGCATCTAGCACTGCCTGGGCCGCCGGAATGTCGCGCTTCAGCTTCGACTTCTTGCCCCAGGGCAGGCCCAGCAGCACGTCGAGGTAATTGCGGATCACGGTCGCCTCGGCGCTCATCGGCTGCATCGTCCGCAGCTTCTTGAGCTCGGCATTGGCCTTGGCGCGGGCTTCCTTCGACAGCTTCAGCCGGTCGATCTTTTCCTGCAGTTCCTGCAGCTCGTTGCCTTCGCCGGCATCGTCACCGCCCAGCTCCTGCTGGATCGCCTTGAGCTGCTCGTTGAGGTAGTACTCGCGCTGGGTCTTCTCCATCTGGCGCTTCACGCGGCCACGGATCCGGCGCTCGACCTGGAGCACGCCCAGCTCGCCTTCCATGAACGAGTGCGCCATTTCCAGCCGCTTGAGCGGATCAATCTCGCTCAGCATGGCCTGCTTGTCAGCCACCTTGGTCTGGATATGGGCAGCGACGGCATCGGCCAGCTGCGATGGCTCGGTGATCTCGCCCAGGTTCTCGCCCGCGTCCTGCGGCAGCTTCTTGTTGAGCTTGGCATATTCGCCAAAGGCATCGACGACCGAGCGCATCATCGCCTCGACCTCGCTGCCGCTCGCCTCGGGCTGGTCCATGGTCTCGACCCCGGCGACCGCCATTTCGCCCGACGCGGTCGTTTCCAGCCGCAGGTCTTCAAGGTGCGCCCGCTCGCGCGCCTCGACCAGCACGCGGACCGTGCCATCGGGCAGCTTGAGCAGCTGGAGCACCGTGGCGATCACGCCAACATCATAAAGATCATCGCCATCGGGATCGTCGCAGCCGGGATCGAGCTGCGCGAGCAGGAAGATATCCTTGTCACCTGCCATCGCCGCTTCCAGCGCCGCGACCGATTTCTCGCGACCGACAAACAGCGGCACGACCATGCCGGGAAACACGACGATATCGCGCAAGGGCAGAAGAGGGAGCAGTTGCATGTCCAGGTATCCGTCAATCAACAGGCGCCCGCCGGCACCTTCCGGGGGAATCCCGGCTTGAACCGAGATATGGGGTCGCCCCTTGGACGGTGCAATGGGCGACGCTTTCAGGCCTGTGGACGGTGCGGGATTGCCTTAAACCCGTGAAAGCCGCATCACGCTGCAATTGCTTTAGGAGACCACCGCCGATGAAGCGCCTTGCCCTGTCCCTGTCGATTGCCGCTGCCGCCCTTGCCGCCCCGGCACTGGCCAAGCCGGTGGTGATCACCGCCGACCGCTATCTCGACGTAGCCAAGGGCAGCTATGTGGAATATCCGGCGATCTTCGTCGACGATGCCGGTCGGATCACCCAGATTGCCGATGCGCGCACAATCCGGCTGTCCGCCGATGTCGAGCGGATCGACCTGTCCGGCAAGACCCTGGTGCCCGGCCTGATCGATATGCACGTCCACCTGGATGGGCCGGCTGACATCGGCGGCTATCGCGGGCTCGAATTTACTGACAGCTTCTTTGCCATGACCGCCGTGGGCAATGCCCGGGCCATGCTCGATGCCGGGTTCACGACGGTGCGCAACGTCGGCTCAGGAAATCGCAATGACATCGGCCTGAAGCAGGCGATCAATAGCGGCTATGCAATCGGCCCGCGGATCGTTCCGGCCGGCTATGCGCTCGGCGCGACCGGCGGTCATTGCGATTCAACCTTCCTGCCGCCCTCGCTCGAGAAGGCGAAGAAGGAGGAAGGCGTGGGCGACGGTGAGGAAGAGCTCCGCCACCAGGTCCGCCGCCAGCGCAAGTTCGGCGCCGAAGTGATCAAGGTCTGCGCCACGGGCGGCGTGTTCAGCCGCAACACCGAGCCCGGCCAGCAGCAGCTCCACGAAAACGAGCTCAAGGCCATCGTCAACGAAGCGGAAATGTGGGGCCTGCGGGTAGCGGCCCATGCCCACGGCGCGGCTGGAATCAAGGCCGCGATCAAGGCCGGGATAGACACGATCGAACACGTCAGCCTGGTTGACGATGAAGGGATCAAGCTGGCGGCAGCGCGGGCCAAGCCGGTCTATTTCAGCATGGACATCTACAACACCGATTACACCCAGGCCGAAGGCAAGAAAAACGGCGTGCTGGAAGACAACTTGCGCAAAGACCGCGAGGTGGCCCAGATCCAGCGCGACAACTTCCGCAAGGCTTTCAAGGCTGGTGTGAAGATGGTGTTCGGTTCGGATGCCGGGGTCATGCCGCACGGCCAGGCCGGCAAACAGTTCGCCACTATGGTGCAATACGGGATGACCCCGCTCGACGCGATCCGCGCGGCAACGGTCAATGCGTCGCAGGCGCTGGGCAAGGAAGGCGACGTCGGCCAGATCGCGACCGGCCGCTTTGCCGATATGGTAGCTGTGGAAGGCGACCCGCTGGGCAACGTCCGCCTGCTGGAAAAGCCCTCGGCCGTGATCAAGGGCGGCAAGCGGATCGAACCAGCGCGCTAACCACGCGCTGGCCGGAGGCTTACATTCCCGGCAGCTTGAAGCCCGGCGGCAGGCCCATGCCCGATTGCATCCGGGCCATTTCCTGACCGGCCACTTCGTCGGCCTTGGCGCGGGCATCGTTGAAGGCGGCGGCGATCAGGTCTTCCAGGATACCCTTTTCCTCGGGCTTCAGCAGGCTGTCATCGATGTTGACGCCGATGATCCGGCCCTTGGCCGAAGCCCGGATCGTCACCAGCCCGCCACCGGCGCGGCCTTCAACCTCGATCCCGTCGAGCTTGGTCTGGCTTTCGGTCATCTGCTTCTGGATGGTCTCAGCAGCTTGCTGCGCGGCCTTGAGCATCTCTTCCATCGACTTCACGTCAGTTTCTCCAATTGTTGCCCATGCTCGCAACGCGGGCATCGGGCGTATCATCGACAATCTCAGCCTGCGGGAAGGCCGCAAAGGCCGCCTCTACCAGCGGATGGCGGCGTAGGGCCTCGTCCTCGGCGGCTTTCTGTGCCTCGGCCTGCTCGCGCAGGGTCGGGGTCCCTTCCCCCTCGCCGCGCTGGACGGTCCAGCGCTCGCCCGTGGCGCGCAGCAGGGCATCGCGCAGTTCCGGGCCAAGGTCGCCGGCATAGCCAGGGGCGACAGAATAGATCAGTTCGCCCGGCGCAATCGCGATTACCCGCACCCAATCGCGCATCACCTGCGCGACCCGCAACTGACCCGAGCGATCAACCGTTTCGATCAGCTGCTCCCAGCCCAGACTGGCCACGGGCGCCGGCGCGGCTGGCGCGGCGGAGGTGCTTTCGGCGCGCGGCGCATTGGCCAGCGCCGTCTCCAGATGTTTGGCCAGCGTCCCCGGGTCCGGCAGGTCGGACGCATGCAGCACCCGCAGCAGCGCCATCCGCGCCGCGACCAACGGATCGGGCGCGGTCTTGACCTCTTCGTGGCCCTTCAGCAGCAATTGCCACAACCGGTGCAGCTGTCCGGCCGACATCCGCTGGGCCCATTCGCTAACCGCGCCGCGCTCTTCTGCCGAGAACGAGGATTCATCGCGGCCGAGCTGGGCCAGCGTTACCCGGTGAGTCAGTTCCAACGCACCGCGCAGCAGAGCGGGCGGCTCCACGCCGAGTGCGAACTGCTGGTCAACCAGGTCTAGCAGCCCGGCCGCATCGCCGCCGATCAGCGCAGCAAACAGCCGCCGCTGGGAAGTCTTGTCAGCCAGGCCAAGCATGTCCTGCACTTGCAGAGCGCTGACCTTGCCGTCGCCACCCAGATCGGCATGGGCAATCGCCTGGTCGAGGATCGACAGGCCATCGCGGACCGAACCATCGGCGGCAGCGGCGATCATCGACAGCGCCTCGGGCTCTGCCTCGACCCCTTCCTTGCCGCAGATCATCGCGAAGTGGCTGGCGAGCAGCTCGGTCGGGATGCGCTTGAGGTCAAACCGTTGGCAGCGCGACAGCACCGTGACCGGCAGCTTGTCCACCTCGGTCGTCGCGAACAGGAACTTCACATGCGGCGGCGGCTCTTCCAGCGTCTTGAGCAACGCATTGAAGGCGTTGCGGCTGAGCATGTGGACTTCGTCGATAATGTAGATCTTGTAGCGCGCCGAAACGGCCGAATAGCGCACTGCCTCGATGATCTCGCGCACGTCATCAACGCCGGTATGGCTGGCGGCGTCCATCTCGATCACGTCGATATGGCGGCCTTCCGCGATCGCCAGACACGGCTCACACTGGCCGCAGGGATCGATCGTCGGCCCACCCTGCCCATCCGGCCCGACGCAATTGAGCGCCTTGGCGATAAGCCGCGCGGTCGAGGTTTTGCCCACGCCGCGGATGCCGGTCATCAGGAAGGCATGAGCCAGCCGATCACGCTTGATCGCATTGGCCAGGGTCTGGACCATTGCGTCTTGTCCGATCAGCTCGGCAAAGGTCTGCGAACGGTACTTGCGGGCGAGCACGCGATAGGGCTGCGCCTGAGCAGCAGGTGCCGCGACAACCGGCTTTGGCGCCGGTGCAGGCTCTGGCGCGCCGAACATCGATTCCTGCCCGGCAGCTTCCAGCTCCGCCGCGCTCGGGGCCTCGTCCTCAGGCTCATCGCCGAAAATGTCGGGTGAATCGTCCATTGCGGCAACAATAGGCAGCCTGCTGGCGATTGTCGAAGGGCGATGAAGCGATTATCGGCAAAAGACCGCGACGGGGG
>JACDQK010000126.1 GCA_015657645.1 Novosphingobium sp. | reverse complement strand
TGATGGGCGGATCCCGTTCTTCGTTCGATGACCAGCCGGTCGATTGGCACGAGACGGTCAATTATCGCGGGATGATGTTTACCGGCGTGCCCAATATGGTCTGGGTAATGGGCTATTTTCGCGCCAGCTGGACCCTGCGCGTCGATATGCTCGGCGATTTCGTCTGCAAGCTGCTCAACCACATGGACGAGAAGGGCGTGAAGCGGGTCGATGTCGCGCTGCGCGCCGAAGACCACAACATGCCGCTGTCCGACTGGATCGAGAACGAGAACTTCAACCCCGGCTACCTGATGCGCGGTCTCAAGCTGATGCCGCGCCGGGGCGACAAGCCGGAGTGGCGCCACAATCAGGATTACTGGCGCGAGAAGGACGAGATCCCGTTCATCGACCTTGAAGGCAGCGAATTCGTCTATGACGGGGTTCGTGCGGGAACCCGGGTGACCGAAGCCGCCTGACCCGGTTTACAGCCGCGCCGCTTTCCGCCAGATCGGTTGCCATGAGCAACGCATCGATCTGGTGGGGCGGCCAGCGCCCACCGCTGCAACCCATGACTGCGCTAGGCGAGAATGCCCTGCCTGGCCATATCGGCATCGAATTCGTCGACTGCGGCGATGACTGGATCCGGGCACGGATGCCGGTGGACGAGCGCACCCAGCAGCCATTCAAGCGGCTCCACGGCGGGGCCTCGGTCGCGCTGGCGGAAACGATCGGTTCGGTCGCAGCCAGCTATTGCGTTGACCGCGAAAAGTTCGTCGCCGTCGGTATGGAGATCAACGCCAACCACATCCGCCCGGCCTATTCGGGCTGGGTCTATGCCACCGCCCGGCCCGAAGCACTGGGCCGCACCACCCAGGTCTGGACGATCCGGATCGAGGATGAGGCGGGCAAACTGATCTGCATCTCGCGCTTCACCGTCGCGGTGATCCCGGTCGACCGCAAATGAGCAAGTCGGTCGCCATCATCGGCGCCGGTGACCACATCGGCGCGGCCATTGCCCGGCGCTTTGCCAGCGAGGGCTTCCTGGTCCACGCCGGCCGCCGCAACGGCGAAAAGCTCGCCCCGCTGCTCGGCGGCAACATCACCGGCCGCAGCCTTGATGCGCGTGAGAGCGAGGATGTGACGGCATTCCTCGCCGAAGCCGAGGCCCGCGCCCCGCTCGACCTCGTCGTCTTCAACGTTGGCGCGAATGTGCAGTTCCCGCTGACCGAAACCACCGACCGGGTGTTCCGCAAGGTCTGGGAAATGGCCTGCTATGCCGGGTTCGTCTCGGTGCGCGAAGCCGCTAAGCTGATGCTGCCGCGCGGCACCGGCAAGATCTTTGTGACCGGCGCCACCGCCGGCCTGCGCGGCAATCCTGGCTATGCCGCCTTCGCCGCCGCCAAGGCCGGTCTGCGCGCCATGGCCCAATCGGCAGCGCGCGAACTGTGGCCGCAGGGCTTGCATGTCGCGCACCTGGTGATCGACGCCGGGGTCGATACCGAATGGGTCCGCGCCCGCATTACCGAGCGGATCGGGGCCGAGGCGCTGGCCGCCCAGCCCGATCTGCTGATGCCGCCCGAGGCAGTCGCTGACGCTTACTGGGCGCTCTACAACCAGCCGAAGTCCGCCTGGACGTTCGAGCAGGAAATCCGTCCGTTTGGGGAGAAGTGGTGATGGCGAAGGAAGCCGAGTTCCTGTTCGATTACGGCAGCCCCAATGCCTATCTGGTCCACCGCGCGATTCCGGCGGTCGAGGGGCGCGGGACAGTCTCCTTCCGTTATGTCCCGGTGCTGCTGGGCGGGATCTTCAAGGCGATCGACAACCAATCGCCGATGCAGGCCTATGGCCATATCGGCGCGAAGGTCGCCTATGACCGGCTCGAGATGCAGCGCTTCATGGCGAAGCACGGCATCGACAAGTTCGTGATGAACCCGCACTTCCCGGTCAACACATTGCTCGCCATGCGCGGCGCGATCGCGGCGCGGGAACTGGGCTGCGTCCGCGCCTATGACGAGGCGATGTTTGCCGGCATGTGGGAACAGGGCCTAAAGCTCGACCTGCCGGACGTGTGGGAGCGCGCGGTGACCGCCGTCGGCCTGCCCGCCGCGCAACTGGCCGAACTGGCGGCCACGCCCGAGATCAAGGCCCAGCTGGTTGCCAACACCGAAGCCGCCGTGAAACGCGGAGTGTTCGGATCACCCACCTTCTTCCTCGGCGACGAGATGTGGTTCGGCAAGGAACGCCTGCGCGACGTCGAGGAAGCTGCCGCCGCCTGACCCTTGCCAAGCGCTCTGGTGGCATGCATGGTGTTTTTAACCGACCGGTTAAACGCCGACATGCTGCGGAGAGCCTGCAATGAGCGAATACCCCCTGCCCAACAATTCGACTGACCTGGCCGGCCGGGTCGCGCTGGTCACGGGTGCCAGTTCGGGCCTGGGTGAACGCTTTGCCCAGGTCCTCGCCAGTCAGGGCGCGGCCGTTGTCCTCGCTGCCCGCCGCAAGGACCGGCTGGAAGCGCTGGCGGACAAGATCCGGGCTGGCGGGGGCAAGGCCCTGGCCGTGCAGATGGATGCAACCGACGCGGACTCGATGATCGCCGCAGTTGCCGCAGCGGAAGCCGAGTTCGGCACGGTCGATATCCTGGTCAACAATGCCGGCATCCCCGACGCCCAGCGCGCCCACAAGATGAGCCTGGAGCTGATCGACCAGGTGCTCGGCGTAAACCTGCGCGGGCCGTGGATTCTGGCCTGCGAGGTGGCCCGCCGCCTGATCGCCGCCAAGCAACCCGGCCGGATCGTCAACATCAGCTCGACCGCGCATTTCCGCTATGATGGCAGCGGCGCGGCGCTCTATTCGGTGACCAAGACCGCGATCGCCCGGATGACCGAATGCCTCAGCGCCGAATGGGCGCCCTACAACATCAACGTCAACGCGATCGCGCCGGGGATGTTCGTTTCCGAAATGACCGACGGCATGTTCGAGCGGATGGGCGGCAACCCTGCCCCGCACCTCGCCCGCGAGCGGTGCCGGTCCCGGCTCAGCTCGATTCCACCCTGCTCTATCTGGTCTCGCCGCCGAGTGAGTGCGTCACCGGGGCGATCATCCGGGTCGATGACGGACAGAGCTCCACCGTCCGCCTGCGCAAGTAAGGAGAGGCCCGCGATGCTGGTTACCGTCGAACGCGAAGGCGCCGTCGCCGTTGTCACGCTCAACCGCCCGGAGGCGATGAACGCCTTGTCGCGCGGCCTGCGCGCCGAGCTGGCCCAGGTGATGACCGAACTCGATGCGGATGATGCGGTCCGTGCCGTGGTGCTGACTGGGGCCGGCACCCGCGCCTTCACCGCCGGGCTCGACCTCAAGGAGCTGGGGGTCGAAGGGCTAGGGGCGGCCAATGCCAGCGAGGCTGCGGCCAACCCGGTGAAAGCGATCGAACTATGCCGCAAGCCGGTAATCGGCGCGATCAACGGCGTGGCGATCACCGGCGGGTTCGAAGTGGCGCTGGCCTGCGATATCCTGATCGCCAGCGAGAACGCGCGCTTTGCCGATACCCACGCCCGGGTCGGGATCATGCCGGGCTGGGGTCTTTCGCAGAAGCTTTCGCGGATGATCGGGATCAGCCGGGCCAAGGAACTGTCGCTGACCGGCAACTTCCTCGATGCCCAGACCGCCTGCGCCTGGGGCCTAGTCAACCGGGTGGTTGCGGCGGACGAACTGCTGCCCGCCGCCAAGCAGCTCGCGAGCGACATCGCCAGCGCCGATCCCGCCATGATCGCCGCCTACAAGAAGCTGATCGACGATGGCTATGCCCTGCCGTTCGGTGAGGCGATGGCGCTGGAGCACAGCACGTCCTCGGCTCGCAACGCCCAGGTCAGCGGCGATGAAGTGGAAGCGCGGCGGCTCGCGGTAATGGACCGCGGCCGAGCCCAGACTACCTAACGGTCGCTCCAGTTCGGCGGGCGTTTCTCGAAGAAGGCCCGCTTCGCTTCGCCGAAATCACCGGCCATGCCGAGCATGACCTGCTGACGATCCTCCAGCGCAAAGGCATGCTCCATGCTGGCCGCGTCGATGTTGAGATTGAGCGCGTCTTTGGTCAGCCGCAGCCCCATCGGGCTGGTCAGCAGCATTTCCCCCGCCAGCGCCAGCGCCTTGTCGAGCAGGTCCTCGGCCGGGACGATCTCACTCAGCAATCCGCAAGCAAGAGCTTTTTCCGCGCTCATGAACTTGCCGGTCAGCAGATATTCGCTGGCTACCGAACTACCCACGAGCCGCGGCAGGAAATAGCTCGCCCCCATGTCGCAGCCGCCCAGGCCAATCTTGATATAGGCCGCGTTCATCCGCAGGTCCGGCGCGCCATAGCGCACGTCGGAGGACAACAGCAACGAGAAGCCGCCGCCACAGGCCGGGCCTTGCGCACAGGCGATGATCGGCTGCGGGCACTTGCGCATCGCCTGCATCACCGCGGCGATCATCCGCTGGGTCCGCCATGATTGGTGGACCGGCCCGGCCTCAGGATCGGGCGTCCACCCGCCCAGGTCGAGCCCGGCGCAGAAGGCGCGGCCCTCAGCCCGCAGGATCACCACCCGCACTGCCGGACGCTGAACGAGGCCGGTAAAGTAATCGAGCAGCGCCTGGATCAGCGGCTCGTTCATGGTGTTGAGCTTGTCCGGCCGGTTGAGGCTGACCACCTCCACCGCCCCGCGATTGTCGATTGTGATCACCTGTTCGGCCATGTCCCTCGCCCCTCAATCCGGTTTGAGTCCAGTTGACCGACCGCGCCCGCCATGGCAAGGGCGCGCTCGCCCGAGCGGGTGTAGCTCAATGGTAGAGCAGCAGCTTCCCAAGCTGAATACGAGGGTTCGATTCCCTTCACCCGCTCCACTCCCCCAGCGCTAGTTACCCCAGGCTGCCTCCAGCGCGGTCGGTGCGCCGGTGCCGAAGACATAGCGGTCCGGGCACCTGGGGTTGCAGATCTGGAGGTTGTCGGTCGGCAGGTTCGCATAATCGTCGACTGGAACAATAGCTGGCCTGCCTCGTTCTCCTGACAGTATGGCAGGAGCACCAGATGGCCTTGAACCGAACCAGCCGCGCGCCGGACATGCGGCGTAACGACACGAGCAGTCTGTGGCGCGCGGTTATCCTGATCGAGGTGATACTCGGATTGGCGATAGGCGTGCTTTTCGCTCCAGGATTCCGGTCCACTCCTCCGACCTTGGGAGCGGCAGCGACGGTGAACTAGGTGCCCCGCTGCCCGCCACCCATCCGCCTGGCCCTGGTTGCGGCCCTGTCGCTCCAGGGCTGCGCGACGATTCACCGCGCGCCGTTCACGGAAGCCCAGCAGGTCGAAGCAACGATCCCGGGCATCCCGCTCGCGCGGTTCTGGGCCGATGCGCCCGATGCGGCGCGGCTGATGGCACCCGCATTGTCCGGAGCGCAGGGCGAGCGGACCATGCTCGCGCTGTCGGGCGGTTCGGACAACGGCGCCTATGGCGCGGGCTTGCTCAATGGCTGGAGCCGATCGGGCAAGCGGCCCGACTTCACCATCGTGACCGGGGTCAGCACCGGCGCGCTGATTGCCCCGCTGGCCTTTCTCGGACCAGACCAGGACGCGGCGCTTGAGCGGATCTTCACCACCAGCACGGCCAAGGATATCTATCGGGGCAGGTTCGCGCCCGCGATCCCGCTCTCGCCCAGCGCGGCGAGCACCAAGCCGCTGGAGCGGTTGATCGCGGCGGAAATGACCAATGCACTGATCGACCGGGTCGGGCGCGAACATGTCCGGGGCAGGCGGCTGTTTGTCGGCACGGCCAACCTCGATGCCCAGCGCATGGTGATCTGGAACATGGGAGCAATTGCGGCCAGCGAAGCCCCGGGGCGCTACCTGCTGTTCCGCCAGGTGCTGCTGGCCTCTTCGGCGATCCCGGCCTTCTTTACGCCGGTGATGATCAGATCGCAGCAGGCCGGGCGGACGATCAGCGAGATGCACGTCGACGGGAGCACCACCGCATCGTTGCTGACCCTGCCCGATGACGCAATCACCGGCGATCGCCCGGTCGGCCCGCGGCCGCTGCACGTCTACCTGATCGTGAATGGCAAGCTGAATGGCGAATTCCAGCTGGTGAAACCCCGGACCATCCCGATCGCCTCGCGCTCGATCAGTCTCAATCTGCGCAGCTCGATGGTAGGAACGGTCGGCCTCAGTTACCTCTACGCCAAGGCGCGCGGGATCGATTACAATCTGAGCTTCATCGACAAGGACTATCCCGGCGAAGACCACAAGCTGTTCGACAACGCCTATATGCGCGGACTTTACCGCCATGGCCTGGCGCTCGGCCAGAGCGGCGATTTCTGGAAGAAGCATCCACCCGATCAGGACGAATAGAGCGATCGATCGGTTGGGATGGTCCGGCCCTCTGGAATGCAGGCAACAATCGGCGGGGCCAAACGTTCAGGTGATGTCGAAACAGCATTCACCGGAACAATCACCATGCCATTCCAACTGCCGCCCCTCCCGTTCGATCATGCCGCGCTGGCGCCACACATGTCGGCCGAAACGCTCGATTTCCATCACGGCAAGCATCATCAGGCCTATGTCGACAAGACCAACCACCTGGTTGCCGAGGCCGGGCTTGAAGGGCAATCCGTGGTCCAGATCATTGCCAAGTCGCCGCCCGGGCCCTTGCGCAGCAACGCTGGGCAGTTGTGGAACCACAGCTTCTTCTGGCAATGCCTGACGCCTGATTTCGAGCCGCCCGCCGGGCGCCTCGCCGCGCTGATTTCCAAGGCTTGCGGCACCAGCGATGAACTGCTCGGCGCGCTGAGTGATGCGGCGACCGCCCATTTCGGCAGCGGCTGGATCTGGCTGCTGCTCGACAAGGGGGATCTCAGGATCGAGGCGCTGCACGACGGCGATAGCCCGGCCGCGCACCCGGGGATGGAGCCGCTGCTCGGCCTCGATGTGTGGGAACACGCCTATTACCTCGATTACCGCAACGCCCGTCCGGCATACGCCAAGGCGGTGCTGGGCAAGCTGGTCAACTGGGCATTCGTTGCCCGCAATCTTGACGGCGACGGTCTCGCCCGCGCCGACCAGGGCTGACGAGCCGGGCACCTTGAAGCGACCATAGCGTGAGGTTGCACGGAGCCGCCCCTGCCGAACGACAGGCCGGCAATGGATTGATGGAGTATTCGACTATGGAACGACACGGCAAAGAGACGCACGTTACGACCGAAGAAGCGCGCGCGGGCAGTACTCCGCACATCGTCCGGTATGTCCTGGGCATCAGCCTGTTTCTGTCGATTGTCGGGCTGATCCTGGTCTGGCTGCTGGTCGGTCCAAGCCAGTTGCCCTGACGGCCCTGCGCGACCAGCCGCTCAACCAGCGCGCGGCGGCTCGGCAGCTAGCGGCGGCAGGCGGACCGCCCAGACCAGCACTGCACCCAGCGTCAGCGCGGCCGGGGTCACGCCCGTGGGCCCGCCGCCAGCGATCAGAGCATCGCAGGTCTCGTCATGCTGCGGCGGCACTATCAAAAGCCCCCCGGCTTCGATCCGGTCTGTCCGGCTGGCAAGGCAAGCCCGACGCGCTTCCCGGAATAGGGTCCGGTTGGTGCAAGATTGTCGAGGATGACCCTGGCGGCGTCTTCGTAAGTCACGATCATCTC
>JACDQK010000125.1 GCA_015657645.1 Novosphingobium sp. | reverse complement strand
GGACGGGCTGGGCATGGCTCGACATCTGGGCGATCATCGCGTTGACCGTGGCCTTGTCGGCTTGGTCCACATCAAGGCTGGCGGCAAAGATGTTGGTGTTGATGAAGCCCGGCTGGACCGCGTTCACGCGGATGCCGAACTTGGCCAGGTCCATCGCCGCGCACTTGGTCAGGTGCAATACGCCGGCCTTGGCCACGGCATAGGCGGTGGGCGAATAGCCCGGGCCAACCGCCGCGACCGAGCTGGTGTTGACGATCGATGCCCCCTTGCGGTGCTGCATGTGCGGCACGGCGTGGTGCACGCCCATGGCGACCGAGCGCAGGACCAGGTTCATGGTCCAGTCCCACCCGGCTTCGTCGCATTCCTCGATCCCGCCGCGCGCGCCGCCGGCGGCGGCGTTGTTGAACAGAATGTCGAAGCCGCCGTTCTCGCTGCCAGCCTTGTCGAGCAGGGCCTTGATCTGGGCAACTTCGCAAACGTCACAGGCCACCGGCACCATGCCCGGCACGTCGGCGGCGAGCGCTTCCACCCCGGCATAGTCCATGTCGGCGGCATAGACCTTGGCCCCTTCGCTGGCGAACAGCCGCGCTGTTTCCTTGCCGATGCCCGATGCCGCGCCGGTGATCACGGCGACTTTCCCTGCGAAGCGCATATCCTCAAATCCCTATGGTCTGTTTTGCCGCCAGCTTAGGGCTGAGAAAGGCGCGGTCAACGCCCATGCACTTTACGTTACGGCAAGCGGGCCTTGTCAGACGCTTAGCAAAATCCTTGGAAATCCGCGCTTGCACGCGCGGGGCGACTCGCCTTAATCATTCGGTTAAGAGAGGAGTCTGCCACCATGTCCGACCTTGACGCTTTCCGGGGCGAAATCCGCGCCTGGCTGGAAGAAAATTGCCCGCCCGAAATGCGCGAGCCGGCCCGCAGCGATGACGACATCTGCTGGGGCGGCCGCAAGTTCGAGTTCAAGAGCGAAGCCCAGAAGCTCTGGATGGAGCGCTGCGCAGCCAAGGGCTACACCGTGCCCGACTGGCCCAAGGCCTATGGCGGCGCGGGGCTGAACCCGGCTGAAGCCAAGATCTGGCGTGAGGAAATGAACCGCATCGGCGCGCGTCCGCCGCTCTCCTCGTTCGGGATCTGGATGCTCGGCCCGGCGTTGCTCAAGTTCGGCACCGAAGAGCAGAAGGTCCACTACCTCGGCCAGATCGCCCGCGGCGAAATCCGCTGGTGCCAGGGCTATTCGGAACCGGGTTCGGGCTCGGACCTCGTCTCCTTGCAGACCTATGGCGAGGACAAGGGCGATCACTGGGTGGTCAACGGCCAGAAGATTTGGACCTCCTATGCCAACAAGGCTGACTGGATCTTCTGCCTGGTCCGGACCGACAAGACCAACAAGTACCAGGGCATTTCCTTCCTGCTGTTCGACATGGAAAGCCCCGGCGTTTCGACCAAGCCGATCCTGCTGATCAGCGGCAATTCGCCGTTCTGCGAAACCTTCTTTGACAATGTCTCGGTGCCCAAGCACCAGATCGTGGGTGAGCTGAACCGCGGCTGGGACGTCGCCAAGTACCTGCTGGGCCATGAGCGCGAGATGATTTCGGGTGCGGGCGGCAATGACCGGCTCAACACCATCGGCGCCTATGCCAAGCGCAATGGCCTCGAAGATCCGCTGCTGCGGGCCGAGCTTGCCATGTTCGACGTCGATGCCCTGGCCTTCACCGCGATGGGCGAAAAGTTCCTGGACGAGATCAAGGTCGGCAAGGCTCATCCGGCTCAGCCCAACATGATGAAGTACGCCGGGACCGAGCTCAACAAGCGCCGTCACGAGCTGCTGATGGCGACCGGCGGCTCGGCTGCACTCGAATGGGACAGCGAAGGTTCGGGTGGCGGTGCGAAGGCGCGAACCTGGCTGCGGACCAAGGCCAATTCGATCGAGGGCGGGACCAGCGAAGTCATGCTGAACGTCATTTCCAAACGCATTCTCGACCTGCCGGGAGCCTGAGCCATGGCGCTGTATCATAACGAAGATCAGGCCATGCTGGCCGACACCGCGCGCCAGTTCATGGGCGAGGAAGGCACCATCGCCAAGCAGCTGCGCCACTGGCGTGACAAGCAATGCAAGGACGGCTTCGGCCATGCGCTGTGGAAGCAGTTTGCCGAGCTGGGCTTCACCGGGATTCTGGTGAGCGAGGCCGATGGCGGGCTGGGCATGGGCAATGTCGAAGCCGGGATCGTGCTCGAAGAGATCGGCCGCAACCTGACGCCTTCGCCGTTCCTGACCAGCTCGGTCATGGCCGCGACCGCGCTTGGCGGCGGCAATGACGAACTGCGCGGGCGCTACCTCCCGGGGCTTTTGGCGGGCGACAGCGTCTTTGCCGTGGCCATCGATGAAGGCCCGAAGCATCGGCCCGAACGGATCGCCACCCGCGCCGAGCGTGCCGGCAATGGCTTCAAGCTGACCGGCCAGAAGGCCTTCGTCGTCCACGGCGGCAGCGCCGATATGCTGGTGGTCGCCGCGCGCACTGCCGGTGCGGATGACGATCAGGACGGGATCACGCTGTTCGCCGTGCCCAAGGATGCCGCGGGTCTGAGCCAGGATGCGGTCCGGTTGGTCGACAGCTCGATGGCGACTCACGTCAAGCTCGATGGCGTCCAGGTCGATGCCGATGCCGTGATTGGCGAGGTTGATGCCGGGCGTGAGCTGCTGAACCGCGTGCTCAATGCCGGGCGCGTCGGCGCGGCAGCGGAGAGCGTCGGCGTGGCCGGCGGGGCCTTCGACATGACCACCACCTATCTCAAGCAGCGCAAGCAGTTCGGCCAGCTGATCGGCGAATTCCAGGCGCTCCAGCACCGTGCCTCGCACCTCTATTCGGAGCTGGAAATTGCCCGGGCGAGCGTGATCAAGGCGCAGCAGTTGCTCGATGCCGGGTCCGAAAAGGCCGAGCTGATGGTCGCGGTCGCCAAGGCCAAGGCCGGCAAGGCCGCCAGCCTCGCGGTCAAGGAAGGGGTGCAGATGCACGGCGGGATCGGCATGACCGACGAGTACGACATCGGCCTCTACATGAAGCGCGACCGGGCCCTCGCCGAATTCATGGGCGACATGTACTACCATGCCGAGCGCGTCGCGCAGCTCAGCGGTTACTAACCTTATCCGTCACCCCGGGCTTGACCCGGGGTCCCGCTCCCTTCCTGCGGCGGGCGAAAAGCAGCGGGGCCCCGGATCAGGTCCAGGGTGACGATAAAGGAATTGGGTGATGGATTTTTCGAAACTGTTCAGCCTTGAAGGCAAGGTTGCCCTGATCACTGGCGGCAGCCGCGGGATCGGCAAGATGATCCTCGAAGGCTACCTCGCCGCCGGCTGTGCGCGGGTCTACATTACCGCTCGCAAGCGCGAGCAGATCGCCGAGACGGTTGCCGAGTTCGAGGCGCAGTACCCCGGCCAGGTGATCGGCCTGCCGGGCGATCTGACTCAGATGGAAGACCTCAAGCGCGTGGTGGCCGAGCTCTCGGCGCGCGAGAGCAAGCTCGACATCCTGGTCAACAATGCCGGGGCGGCCTGGGGCGCGGAGTTCGACCAGTTCCCCGAAGCCGGCTGGGACAAGGTGATGGACCTCAACGTCAAGAGCCTGTTCTTCCTGACGCAGCAGCTCCACGGCCTGCTCAAGGCCGCGGCCACGTTCCAGAACCCGGCCAAGGTGATCAACATCGCCTCGATCGACGGGATGCGGCCTAACCCCTGGGAAACCTATTCCTACCAGGCCTCGAAGGCGGCGGTGATCCACCTCACAAAGCGGCTCGCTGCGCGGCTGATCAAGGACAATATCGTGGTCAGCGGGATCGGCCCGGGCGCCTTCCCGAGCGAGATGAACAAGGCCGCCGCCCGGAACCCCGAAGGCAGCGCCAAGGGCATCCCTGCCAAGCGGATCGGCGTGGCCGAGGATATGGCCGGCGGCGCGATCTACCTCGCCAGCCGGGCGGGCGACTATGTGGTCGGTACCACGATCCCGATCGATGGCGGCATCGTCAACGGCTGGATCCCGGAAGTGTTCCAGGACGCCTCGGGCGGGCACTGAGCCAATGAAACGCCAGCTCCGGACCCTCGCCAGCAGCATCTATTTTGGCGAGGGTCCGCGCTGGCATAATGGCCGGCTGTGGTTCTCGGACTTCTATGCCCAGCGGGTCTGCTCGGTCGACCTGGCCGGTGATCTGCGCACCGAGCTGGAACTGGAAGGCCGTCCGTCGGGCCTCGGCTGGATGCCCGATGGTTCGCTGC
>JACDQK010000124.1 GCA_015657645.1 Novosphingobium sp. | reverse complement strand
GACCAGGGATCGTAGAACCGGAACACCAGCCGTGCGATCGTGCTCTTGCCTGCGCCCGAAGGGCCGACCACGGCAACCTGGCTGCCGGCGGGGACTTCGAACGACAGGCCGCTCAGGATCGTGCGGTCGCGCTCATAGCCGAACACGACGTTGTCAAAGACCAGGGTCGGGCGCTTAACCACCAGCGCCGGGGCGCCGGGGGCGTCGCGCACTTCGACCTCGGTGTCGATCAGCTGGAACATGTCGGCCATGTCGGTCAGGCCCTGGCGGATCGTGCGATAGACCATGCCGAGCATGTCGAGCGGGCGGAACAACTGGGCGAGGTAGGTCTGCACGAAGACCAATTGCCCGGCGGTGTACTCCCCGCGCGCCCAGCCATAGACGGTCAGCGCCATGGCGACCGCCATCAGCAGGTTGGTAATCACCGACTGGGCGATGTTGAGCAGGCCCAGGCTGTTTTCGCTCTTCACCGCCGCCTTGGCATAGGCCTGGGTTGCCTGGGCATAGCGCGCTTCCTCGCGCGCTCGGCGTTGAAGTATTTCACTGTTTCATAGTTCAGCAGCGAATCGACGCGCGGGACAGTGCCTGGCCGTCCAGCCGGTTCATCTGTTCGCGCAGCGCCGTGCGCCATTCGGTGATTGCGCGGGTAACCCAGCTATAGGCCACCACTGCCAGGGCCGTGGCGATCACCAGCGGCCAGCCGAAATTCAGGTAGAAAATCACCGCCACGCCCACCAGCAGGATGATCGTGGGCGCGATGTTGAACAGCATGAAATAGAGCATCGTGTCGATGCTCTTGGTCCCGCGCTCGATCACCTTGGTCACCTCACCCGTGCGGCGGGCGAGGTGGAAGCGCATCGAGAGCCGGTGCAGCCGCGCGAAGACGTTTTCGGCCAGTTGCGCGGTGGCCTGTTGGCCGACCCGCTCGAACACGATGTTGCGCAGGTTGTCGAACACCACCCCGCCTAGCCGCGCCGCCGAATAGGCCAGCACGAACAGCATGGCGAAGGTGATCACGCGATTGCCGGTGACGCTCATCGCGTCGATCGCCCACTTCAGGAAATAGGGCAGGGCAAACTGCGTGCCGGTGGACAGCAGGATCAGCACCAGCGCGCCGACGATCCGGGCGCGCAGGCGCCAGTCGTGCTCCGGCCACAGGTAAGGCAGGAAGCGCCGCAGCGTGCCCCAGCCATCGTGGCGGGCGTTCTTGTCAGTCGGATTTTCGGGCGGCATCGCCTCTATCTAGGGTGCCAGCGCGAAAAGGCCAGTCAGAGCACGCCGGTCGGGATGTCGAACAGGATCCGGCGGGTCGAAAAGTCGATCGCCAGCCGGTCAAGGCTGCGCAGGTCGCGCATGCCCAGCAGCAGCGCTGGCCGGCTATCCAGCTTCAGCGCCTTGAAGGCCGGGGCATCGGTATAGGCGATGGCGACATTGTTGAACCGCACATCGCTGATTTCCAGCCAGCGGGCATAGCTGAGATCGGCGCTGACCGAGTGGCCGGTGACGCTGAGCAGTTCGATCTTCTCGCTCTTGCGCTTCCTCGACAGCGCCTTTTGTAGCGCGATATTGCCGATCGAGGTTTCGGCCCCGGTATCGATCACCACCTGGACCTTGATCCCTTCCAGCCTGGCATCGGCCATGATCAGCTGGCCGGAGCGGCGGCGTGCCTCAACCACGATCTCGAACCCGCGATTGCCGCCCAGGTTCTTGGCATCGTCGATTGCCATCAGGCCCTTCTTGAAGTCCACCAGCACGCGCTGGTCCTGCAGGCTGTCGAGCCCGAGGATGCCATCGGCGCCCATATGCTCGCTTTGCAGCAGCGGGGCGGTGAGGCCGTAGTAGGAACGCCGGCCGAGTTCGATCTGGTCGATCTCCACCATGTCGACCATCTGGATGCCCGCCACGCTGATCAGCCGCGCCTTGCGGTTGGGGACCAGCGAAAGCCGCGCCGCCAGATCGGTCGAGAGCGCGGTGTTCTGTGATCCGGTGTCGATCAGGAAGCGGAACGGGCCTTTCTCCACCACCTTCACCGGCACGGTCATCCGGCTCCACTGGTCCTTGCGGATCGCTATCACATCGGTCTGCGCCGCCTGTTGCTGGCCATCCTGTCCGGCAAAGACCGGTAGGGCGGCGGCAAGGGGGAGCAGCGGCAGGAGCAGGCTCGATGCAGGCATGACAGGTTCCTCTCGGCCGTGGCTATACCACTGCGCCCGGCGGCCCGCCATGTCATCCGTCGAATCTCGGCCTGGCGCCCTTTGTCAGTTTGCCTTTGCTTAACACGGCTTTGCTAGTAGCCAGAGCCTGACATGGCACAGCTGATCGATCGGGCCCTGCGCAAGCTGCGCGAATACCGCTTCCTGCGGGGCTGCCGCGCCGTGCTTTCCACATCGCCCGCGCGCGTGCGCGAGGATGGGGTGGTGATCTTCTCGATGATCGGCACCAAGGTGCTGCTGCCTTACCTGGTCGCGGCCAAGTCATTTCAGGCGCAGCTTGGGCGCGGGCGCTTCGCGATCCTTGACGATGGCACCCTGACCGCAGCCGACAAGGCCGTGCTGGCCCATCACCTCGGCAACCCGCCGATCACGCCGATTGCCTCGGTCGATACCGGCCCCTGTCCGCGTGGCGGGACCTGGGAGCGGCTGTTGACGATCCTGGACCTGCGCCAGAGCGACTATGTCATCCAGATCGATTCCGACGTCGTCGCGCTAGGTCAGGTCAGCGAAGTCGCCGCCGCGATCGATGCCGGGCGCAGCTTTACCCTGCGCGGCGAGGCCAGCTCTGAAATCCTGCCCACAGCGGCGATTGCCGAGTGG
>JACDQK010000123.1 GCA_015657645.1 Novosphingobium sp. | reverse complement strand
TTGCGCAGGTACTTGTCGGTCCGCCAGTCCTTGGCGAGTTCGACCGCGGCGCGCATCAGCTGGCCGCGGTGCTGTTCCAGCTTCTTTTCCAGCCGCTCGAACAGGGTGAAGGCATCGGCCGTGGCCCCGGCGAACCCGGCGATGACGCTGCCATCGCCCAGCCGGCGGACCTTCTTGGCGTTGGGCTTCATCACGGTGTTGCCCATGGAAACCTGGCCATCGCCGGCGATGACGGTCTTGCCGCCCAGCTTGACGCCGATGATGGTGGTGCCGTGCCAGGGGACCAGCCCGTGGCTTTCGTTTGAAGTGCTCATGCGGCGGGATATATGCCCTGCCGCGACACTTTCAACGTGGCGGCAAATTAGCTGCCGTTCGGGCCGCCCGGACCGCCGCCCGGACCGCCGGCACCGGTGCCAACCGTGCCGATATTGCCGAACAGATCTTCCAGGAAGGTCCGCTCGCGGCCCAGGGTCGGGGTCTTGTCGCCATCAGGGTCAAGGATCACGACCTTTTCCATGCCCGAACGCTCAATCGCGGCGACATTGCCGCGCTCGTCAAAGCTGACGCGCAGCACCAGCTGATCGTTGATCTTCGGACGGGTGAAGGCGGCTTGGCGGGTGTTGGACGAGACGTAGTACCAGTCCTTGCGGCCAAAGGCGCTTTCAAAGGTCGGCCGCGAGCGTGCGTTCGACCGACTGGCGGTTGTCGATCCCGGGCTGAACCGAATCGAGCAGCGGCTGATCGACCAGATAGCCGCGGTGATCCTTGATCGAGCTGCAGGCGCCCAGCGTCCCTGCTGCCGCCAGAACCATCACCGTCTTGATCACTGCTGCTCGCATCGTCTGCCGTTCCTGTCGTTCCAGTTGCGGGGTCCGGCGGGCAAGACGATTGCCCGCAGCGTGCACCCGCACTATCGCGCCTGAGCCTTAGGCCGCCTTGACGCGCCGCGCAATGGCGGCAAGCAGGCGCTTGGGGACAGCGGCTTTAATCCCCGCTGAACAATTGAAGGACATGACACCCATGGGTCTGCTGGACCGTCTGCTGCGCAAGTCTGTTGACGAGCATGCTGAAGTTCGCCCGCTGTGGCACGCGATTGTGGCCGTGGCGCGCACCCCGCGCTGGTATTCGGAGCTGGGGCTGGCCGATACCGTCCCCGGGCGGTTCGATGCCGTGGCCCTGGTCATGGCGCTGGTGCTGCTGCGGATGGAGCGCGAACCCGAACTGGCCAGCAAATCGATCCGGCTGACCGAACTGTTCGTGACCGACATGGACGCCCAGCTGCGCGAAACGGGCCTGGGCGACATGGTGGTGGGCAAGCATGTCAGCAAGCTGATGGGCGCGCTGGGCGGGCGGATGGATGCGCTGCGCGGCGGGCTGGCCGGCACCGAGCCGCTGGATGCAGCGCTGACGCGGAACATGAGCGTGGTCGAAGGCGCCACTGCCGCCGGGCTGACCGCAGAAGTGCGCGCGCTCGCCGATCTGCTCGACACCTGCGATGCGGCCGGGCTGCTGGCCGGAAAGATCGCGCCGTGAGCGAATTTTCCCGCACCTATGATCCGCGCCAACTGCCCGGAACGGCGGTTGACCTGGTTGCAAGCGAAGCCGAACGCGCCGCGCTGACCAAGCGTTTTGGCCTGGTGCGGATCGACCGGATGGAAGCCAGGATCGAGCTGGTCCGCGAGGCCGCCGGAGCCAGTGCCACGGGGCGCCTGACGGGCGAGATCGTGCAGAGCTGCGCTGTCAGCGGCGAGGATCTGCCGGTCAGCATCGACGAGCCGGTCAACCTGAAGTTCGTCCCCGCCGGCGGGCCTTCCGCCCCCGACGAGGAAATCGAGCTGGAAGCCGATGAGCTCGACGAGATCGAGTTTACCGGTAGCCAGTTCGACCTGGGCGAGGCGTTGGCGCAGACGCTGGCGCTGGCCATCGATCCCTATGCCGTGGGGCCCGATGCCGAAGAAGCCCGGCGCAAGGCCGGGCTGCTCGACAAGGACACCAGCGGGCCGTTTGCGGCCCTGGCGGCGCTGAAGAAGTCCGACTAGCTCAGAACGGGATATCGTCATCCAGATCGTCGGCGAAGCCGCCGCGCGCGCCGCCGCCACCGGCACCGCCGCCGAAGTCATTGCCGCCCGAGCGCTGACCGCCGCCGGAGCCCCCGCCCCAGTCACCGCCGCCGCCCGAGCGCTGGCCACCGCCACCACCCATGCCGCCGCCAGCACCCGGCGCGCCATCAAGCATGGTCAGCACACCGTTCATGCCAACCGAAATCTCGGTGGTGTAGCGATCATTGCCCGAGGCATCCTGCCACTTGCGGGTGCGCAGCTGGCCTTCGATGTAAACCTTGCTGCCCTTCTTAAGGTAGCGCTCGGCCACGCCGACCAGGCCATCGGACTGCAGCACGACAGTGTGCCACTCGGTCCGCTCCTTGCGCTCACCAGTGGCCTTGTCCTTCCAGTTTTCGGACGTGGCGATGCGCAGGTTGCAGATCTTGCCGCCGTTCTGGAAATTCTTGACCTCAGGATCCTGGCCCAGATTGCCGATCAGGATTACCTTGTTGACGCTACCTGCCATCGAAAAACGCTCCGCTACAACCCGAGCGCGACGGCGCTCCAATAAGTGATTCCCGCGAAGATGTAGGCCAGGGCGAACAGGTAGAGCAACATGAAGAGGGGCCATTTCCACCCATTCGTCTCACGCCGCGCGACGGCGATGGTGCTCATGCATTGCGGGGCGAAGACAAACCAGGCGAGGAAGGCCAGCGCGGTCGGCAAGCTCCACTTGCTGCGCAGCTGTTCACCCAGCGCCAGCGCGGCCTGTTCCTCGTCCTCGGCGGCGACGGCATAGGAGGTGGCGAGCGAGGCGACGGCCACTTCGCGCGCGGCCATGGCCGGGATCAGCGATAGGGCGATATCGCGGTTGAAGCCGATCGGCTCGACCACCACGGCCAGACCATTGGCGAGCTTGCCGGCGATCGAGGCATCGACCTGGTTCTCCCCTTCCCCGGCGCGCGGGAAGTTGAGCAGCAGCCACAGGATGACGGTGACCGTAAAGATGATCGTGCCGGCGCGGCGCAGGAAGATCCAGGCGCGCTGCCACAGGCCGAGCAGCAGATCCTTGACGCGCGGCAGCTGATACTTGGGCAGCTCCATGATGAAGCCCGAAGCCGCGCCCTTGGTCACCGAACGGCGCAGGATCAGCGCCACCACCATCGCCCCGACGATGCCGATCACATAGAGCCCGAACAGCACCAGCCCTTGCAGGCCGACACCCGGCAAGACCGCCCGGTTGGGAATGAAGGCGGCGATGATCACGGCATAGACCGGCAGGCGGGCCGAGCAGGTCATCAACGGGGCGATCAGGATCGTGGTCAGCCGGTCACGCGGATCGGCAATGGAGCGGGTCGCCATGATGCCCGGAATGGCGCAGGCAAAGCTGGAGAGCAGCGGGATGAAGCTGCGCCCCGACAGGCCCACGCGGGCCATCAGCCGGTCCATCAGGAAAGCGGCGCGGGCCATGTAGCCCGAGGCTTCCATCGCCAGGATGAAGAAGAACAGGATCACGATCTGCGGCAGGAAGACCACGACCGAGCCGACGCCTGAGAGCACGCCTTCAGTGATAAAATCGCGCACCAGGCCTTGCGGCACGGAAGCGCGGACCTGATCGGCCATGGCGGAGATCGCGCCTTCGATCGCGTCGGCAAACGGCGTGGCCCAGGTGAACACCGCCTGGAACACCACGAACAGCAGGCCAAACAGCACCACCGGGCCGATCCACGGATGCAGCAGCACCTGATCGAGCCGGGCGTGCAGGCGGTGCTGCGCCGTCTCGGACAGGATCGTTGCATCGGCCATGGCCTGGGCAGAAAGACGGCGTTCAGTCAGCGTGGTGTGCGGGTGACGCGGCTCGGGCAGGCGCTCCTCGGCCGCGGCTATGGCGGCGCCAGTTCGGTCAGGCCGCGGCGGCGCACCGCCACGGTCGGGATTACCGGCACCCCCAGCGCCGATTCGAGCGCGGCGGGATCGAGCACCAGCCCGTCGCGCTCGGCCAGATCGACCATGTTGAGCGCGACCACCGTTGGCCGGCCCAGATTGATGACTTCCTGCGCGAAAACGAGGTGTTGCTCCAGGTTCGACGCATCGAGCACGATCACCAGCACCTGCGGGGCAGGTTCGCCCGGCAGCTCGCCCAGCACGACCCGGCGGGTCACTTCCTCGTCCGGACTGGTCGCATCGAGGCCATAGGAACCCGGCAGATCGGTGAGCTCGATGGTCTCCCCGTTCGGCAGCGCCAGGCGCCCGGCCTTCCGTTCAACCGTTACGCCGGGGTAGTTGGCGATCTTCTGCCGCGCGCCGGTCAGCGCGTTGAACAGCGCAGACTTGCCCGCATTGGGATTGCCAACCAGGGCGGCGGTGCGCAGCTGGGCCATCTCAGGCCAGCTCGACCTGCATGGCGCGGGCATGGGCGCAGCGCAGCGCCACGGTCATCCGGCCGATGGTGATGGCCAGCGGGTCCGCCCCGCCGAAGATGCCGCGATGGGCGACCGAGACCTGGGCCCCGGCATCAAGCCCCAGCGCGCGCAGGCGTTGCCCCTCTTCCTCCGCCAGCACGGCCCAATCGACCGCAGCGATGCGGGCAGTCTGGCCAATGGGCAGAGAATCGAGTGTCATTGCCTGATTGCGCTGCCAGAAGCGCAGCGCAATTGCAAGTCATTCGCAATAGTTGATCTGGATCAAATCCCGGAATCAGATCAGCGCGCCGGATAGCGCAACCGGCCAAGGAACCGGGCCGGGCTGAACCCGGTAAAATCGCGGCTCAGGAACTGTGCCTTGGCCTTCTCGAACTTCATCACCCCGTCGATCCGCCGCTCCAGGAAAGCGCGCGTATCAGCCTGCCCTTCGCTGCGGTCATGGGCCAGCACGGCCAGGGTCGCGGCATAGATGCCCGACAGGATCGTGCGCTTGGTATAGTGGTTGTAATCAGTCGCCGTATCGCCGGCCAGCCGCCACATCAGATCGGCGCTGTGCCAGCCAAGCCTGAGCGCCTGCGGCGCATTCTGCGGCATGGCCATGATCGCCAGCGCCCGCGCCAGGGCTTCCTGCTGCGGGGTAGCATAATCGAGCCGGAACTGGACGAGCACGCGAATCCGCTCACGAATCTTGAGCTCGGCCAGCCGCTCGGCCGGCCATTCCTCCGCCATCGCGGCGTCGCAGGCGTCGATCCAGGCGGCGATCATCGCCATGGCCCCGCCCGAAAAGGCAAAGGCAGCAACCGCCGGATCGACCCCGTGCTGCTCAGCCGCAGCTGTAACGGCTGCCTCGCTCCAGCCATCGAACACCGCCGCATCGGCGATGGCCGGGGCCAGCTGGCGGCGCAGTTCGTCGAGCGAGGTCGCGTCGGTGGTCATGATGTCAGAACTTTGGCCCATAGGACTTGGCCTTGGCATCACCCTTGGGCTTGGCGTTGTTCTCGATCTCGGTCAGCAGATTACCGCCGCCCAGCTTGGCATAGTCCTTGGCAGTACGGCCCGAATTGTCGGCCCGGTCGGGATTGGCGCCGGCCTTCAGCAGCAGCCGCATCACCGCGACATTGCGATTGTGGACTGCAGTGATCAGCGGCGTTTCGCCGGAATTGTTGCTTTCATCGAGCCGCGCACCCTTGCCGACCAGCAGCTCCACGCCTTCGACGAAATTGGCATTCACCGCCGAGACCAGGGGGGTCACGCCCTTCACGTCGCGGGCGTTCACATTGGCGCCCTTGGCGATCAGGAACTGCATCCAGGTCAGGTCGCGGCGGTTGGTGACGATGTGCAGCGCGGTCTCGCCCGAGGTGACATCGCGGGTGTTGATCACGGTCGAGGCCGGATCGGCCAGCGCTTGAGTCACCTTCTCGCCATCCTTCTTGCGGATGGCTTCGAGGAACTTGTAGCTTTCCGAAAACTGCGCGAGCGCCGGAGTAGCAGTCGATATGGTAGCCAGCGCTGCCAGCGTCATGATGAACCTGCGCACCCGAAATCCTCCTGTTGCGGCGGGAATCGCCCCAAGCCCGTCTTGCGCGGCGCGCTTTAGCAGAGCATTAACCGCCGCGCCATGATCAAGCCCCTCGTCTTTGTACTGTCCGCCGCCCTCGCCCTCTCCGCCTGCCAGCAGCCGGCAGCCGCGCCGCCGGCCGAGCTGATCGGAACCGATATCAAGGGCACGCCCTTTGGCGGTCCCTTCACTCTGACCGGCGAAGACGGCAAGCGCTATGCCTGGGACCAGTTCAAGGGCAAGTACCGCATGGTCTACTTCGGCTATGCCTTCTGCCCCGATGCCTGCCCGACTGACGTAGCCGTGATGATGCGCGGCTTCCAGAAGTTCGAGAAGGAACACGCCGATCTCGCCGCCAAGGTCCAGCCGCTGTTCGTCACGATCGACCCGGCGCGCGACACGGTGAAGGTGGTGAAGGAATTCACCGACAGCTTCCACCCCCGGCTGCTGGGGCTGACCGGCACTCAGGCCGAGGTCGATACGGCCGCCAAGGCCTTTCGCGTCTATGCCGCGCGCGGCAAGGATCTGGGCCAGGGCAATTACCTGATGGACCACAGCCGCTTTGCCTATCTGATGGATCCGGAGGGCAAGCCGCTGGTGATCCTGCCGGTCGACAAGGGGCCCGATGCGGTCGCTTCCGACCTGGCTGCCTCGGTGCGATGAGCGGCCTCAGGGACCGTTTCTGGGAACGCAGCATCGAGACGCTGAACCGCGCCGAGTGGGAAGCGCTGTGCGATGGCTGCGGCCAGTGCTGCGTCCACAAGGCCGAAGATGAAGACACCGGCCAGATCTACATGACCAATGTCGGCTGCAAGCTGCTTGACCTGCAGACGGCCCGCTGCCGCGACTATCCAAACCGCAAGCGCCAGGTGCCCGATTGCGTCAAGCTGACGCCGAAGCTGGCCCTCACGCTATCCTGGCTGCCCGAAACCTGCGCCTATCGCCTGCGCGCCGATGGCGAGCCCTTGCCGGATTGGCATTACCTGACCAGCGGCGATGCCGAGGCGGTCCACACGGCGGGCGTTTCGGTGCGCGGCAAGGTGATCGGCGAGGAATTTGCCGGGCCGCTCGAACAGCATATCATCCTGCCGCCGGGCGTGGAGCTGGCCGATGATTGACTGGCTCCGCCGCCGCCCCGACGAAGTCCCGCAGGTCGAGATTGACGGGCGCCTGCTGCCGCTCGCGCTGCGCCGCAATGCCGGGGCCAAGCGGATGACCATGCGCCTCGCCCCCGATGGCAGCGAGATCCGCGTCACCCTGCCGCGCTGGGGCCGCAGCGCCGAAGCGCTGGAATTTGCCCGCTCCAAGGCCGATTGGCTGGCCGCGCAGCTGGCCAAGGTGCCGCAGGCGGCGGACCTGGCTCACGGTTCCGTGGTGCCCTATCGCGGGCAGACGCTCGCCCTCAGCCACGATCCCGCTGCACCGCGCAAGGTGCGGTTGGGCGAGTCCGCGATTCATGCCGGCGGCCCCGCCGACAGCCTGAACCGCCGCCTGCAGCGCTGGCTGGAGGGCGAGGCGCTGCAGCTGCTGGCTGATGACCTGGCCTATTACTGCCTGCGCGACAGCCGCCGCGCCCCGGCGCTGTCCTTGAGCCGCGCCCAGCGCCGCTGGGGCTCGTGCGCGGCGGACGGGACGATCCGGATCAACTGGCGGCTGGTCATGGCCCCCGATGCGGTGCGCCGTTCGGTCGTGGCGCATGAAGTGGCGCACCTGACGCACTTCGATCATTCGCCGGCTTTCCATGCCCATTTGGAGGCCTTGTTCGAAGGCGACCTGCCCGCTGCCAACCGCTGGCTCAAGCGCGAGGGCCGCAGCCTCTACGCGCACTTCGGGTAAGCCCGTAACCCGATCTTAACCATGACAGGCGGACAAGCGCAGCATGGTGCGACCCATGCTCATGATCCTGGCGCTGGCGCTGGCGGCCCCGGCTGCGGCGCAGAGCGACTGCCGGCTGTGCTATAGCGACAGCGGCAAGCCGGGTGAGCGGCCGCTGACGCTGGAAATCTTTGCCGATCTCAATTTCGCCAAGCTGGCCCTGACCGGTCGCGACGGCGGCAGCGCGGAAGTCGATGCTGCCAGCGGGTCGAAGAGCACCGGTGGATCGGTGATGAGCCTTGGCGGAATGACCGTGACCGGACGCGGCCGCGTGACCGGCGAGCCCTTGAAGGAAGTACGGATCGACCTGCCGCAATCGGTGCCGATGACCGCACCAGACGGCGGCTCGGCCGAGCTGACCGGTTTTACCACCGATCTCCCCAGCCGGCCGACCCTCGACGCCAATGGTGAGCTAACCTTCAGCTTCGGCGCCAAGCTGGTGCTACGCAGCGGACGCGGCGGCAATTATCGTGGACGCATCCCGATCACGGTCGATTACAACTGACGACTGGCGCAAAGTCACCCGAGGCCCTATCTTTGGGCCATGAACTTTCTGCGCAACGTCAATCCAGCCGGGGCGATCGCCGATTTCCGCACCGTCTTCCAGGAAGCTGGCAGCAACCGCTGGCCCATTGCCCTTGCCTCCGCCGCGGTCACCATCGGCATCTTTTCGATCATGGCCCAGGAAAGCTGGAAGAAGCCGCGCGCCCGGCCCGATATCATTTACATCAGCTCCTGGCCGGCTGACCGGACCGATGCCGAAACCCAGGCCTTCATCGCCGCCAACCAGCGCCGCAAGGATGAGGAAGCCAAGCTGATCGCCGAGCAGCAGAAGATCGGACAGGACGTCTGGAAGACGCTCGGCAAGGTCTCGGGCATGGACGTCGACAAGATCGCTGCCCAGGCGGAAGCTGACCGCGCCAAGGCCGAAGCCGCCGCCAAGGCCAAGGCCGAAGCCCTGGTCGAACCCGCGAAGTCGCCGGTTGAGCGCTGATACCGACAATCGCTGGCTGACCGCTGCCGCCGCCCTGGCGGGGCGCGGACGGCCGCTGAGCCGGCCCAATCCGGCGGTCGGGGCGATCCTGGTCAAGGATGGCAAAGTCATAGGGCGCGGGTGGACGCAGGCCGGTGGCCGCCCCCACGCCGAAGCTGTTGCCTTGGCTGCTGCGGGCGAAGCCGCCCAAGGCGCAACGCTCTACGTCACCCTCGAACCCTGCGCGCATCAGAGCCCGCGCGGCCCGGCCTGCGCCGATCTGGTTGCAAGCGCCGATCTCGCGCGGGTTGTGGTGGGCTGCCATGATCCCGATCCCCGCACGGCTGGCGCCGGGATCGAGCGCATCCGGGCAGCGGGCGTGCCGGTCGAACTGATCGACCACCCGGCTTGCCGTGCCAGCCTGTCCGGCTTCCTCACCCGCTGCGAGCATGGCCGACCGGAAGTAACGCTGAAACTGGCGCTCTCCGCCGATTGCCGCCTCGCCCCGCCGCGAGGCCAGTGGCTGACCGGCGAGATCGCCCGCGCCCATACCCACGCCTGGCGGGCGAAAATGGACGCGATCCTGGTCGGGCGCGGAACGCTGGAAGCGGACAAGCCCCGCCTCGACGTCCGGCTGCCGGGTCTGGCGGAACGCAGTCCGGAGCGCTGGCTGCTAACGCGCGGGACCGCTCCGGAAGGGTGGCGCGCCCTGCCCTCGCCGCAGGACATTGCGCTGCTGGCCCCGGCGCAATACCTGATGGTCGAAGGCGGTGCTGCAACAGCTCGGGCGTTCCTCGAAGCCGGACTGGTCGACCGCATGATGCTCTACCGCGCGCCGCAGACGGTCGGCGGCCAAGGTGCAGCCCTGCCCGAACTCGCGACCGACATTCTGGCCGCTTCGCCTGAATGGCAGCGAGCCGACAGCCGCCCGCTTGGCAACGACCGTCTCGATGTCTACGAGCGCAGGTGATGTTTACCGGAATTATCACCGCCGTCGGCACGATCCGCGAAGTGCGCCAGCAGGGCGACCTGCGGATCGTCATTGCCTGCCCCTATGATCCTGCGGGAATCGCGATCGGCGCCTCGATCGCCTGCTCGGGCGTCTGCCTGACCGTGGTCGAACGCGGCGGCGTGGCCGGGGACGCCTGGTTTGCGGTCGATGTGTCGGGCGAGACGGTCAGCCGCACCGCGACGGACCAGTGGACCGCAGGGCGCAAGCTCAACCTCGAACAGGCACTCAAGCTGGGCGACGAGCTGGGCGGGCATATCGTGACCGGCCATGTCGATGCCGTCGGCCGGGTCGTCAGCCGCGAGGATGCTGGTGGCTCGATCCGGTTCTGGATCGCGACGCCCAAGGACCTTGCGCCCTATGTCGCGCCCAAGGGTTCGATCACTGTCGATGGCGTCTCGCTGACGGTCAACGAAGTGACCGACGAGGCCGATGGCACCTGCCGCTTCATGCTCAACATCATCCCCCACACCTGGGAAGTGACCACGCTGGGTGAGCTGCAGGCCGGCGATGCCGTGAACCTGGAGATCGACGTGCTGGCCCGCTATCTCCAGCGGATGCAGGCGCTCAAAGGCTGAGCGGTCCGCTCGCGAAGCTGTCGCGGGTGATCTCGAAGATGACGTGACGCATTGGCTCGCCGGGCGTTTCGACCATGTCGAAGCGGCCGGTCAGGCGTCCGCCGATCTTTTCCATGGCGCGCTGCGAGCGCAAGTTGCATTCGCCAACGCGGAATTCGACGCAGTCGACGAACTGGAAAGCATGAACCAGCATCAGCCGCTTCATCTCGCGGTTATAGCTGCCGCCCCAATGGCTGGTCGCCAGAAAGGTCCAGCCGATCTCGACCGTCCCGCCGGATGGTTCCTTGTATTGCGATGAGCCGACCACCGTGCCGCTGGCCTTGTCGATCACGACCAGCGCCCCGCCGCGTGCCAGGGCATCGGCGAAGAAGCGGCGGAACACCGGTTCTTGCCAGCGATCGTGCTGCGGGTGGATCGCCCAGACTTCCGGATCGCTGGCGACCGCAAACAGCGCGTCCCAGTCATCCGGAACGAGCGGGCGAAGCAGCAGCCGCTCCCCTTCGAGGACCGGCTGGCGATTCACAGCTTCTTGGCCATCTCAGGCGCTGACCGCTGCAACCGCAGCGATGAACTTGTCGATATTGCCCATGGTCAGGCCGGCGACGTTGATCCGGCCCGAACCGGCCATGTAGATTGCATGGTCGTCGCGCAGCTTCAGGATCTGCTCGCCCGAAAGCGGCAGCATCGAGAACAGGCCGTTCTGCGAACCCAACGGGGCCAGGTTGACACTGCCGGCCATGCCGGCTTCGGCCAGCCGCGCGCGGACCTGGCGCATGCGGGTGCGCATAGTATCGAGCTCGTCGAGCCACAGCTTCACCAGCGCGGGGTCTTCCAGGATCAGGCGGACGGCTGCGGCACCATGATCGGGCGGCATCGACCAGGCTGCGCGGGCCAGGGCATAGCCGTGCGAGAGCACAGCACCCAGGTGGGCCGGATCGGAAACCATCACATAGACCGCGCCGACGCGGTCCCGGTACATCCCGAAGTTCTTGTCGCAGGAATAGGCAATCAGCGCTTCCGGCACCGCGGCGAGGACGCGGCGCAGGCCATAGGCATCGGCTTCCATGCCCTGACCCAGGCCCTGATAGGCCAGGTCCAGCACCGGCAGCAGCTTGGCTTCGGCAACCAGCCCGGCAATCTCGTCCCACTGGGCTTCGCTGTAATCGATGCCGCTGGGGTTGTGGCAGCAGCCGTGCAGCAGGATCGCGTCGCCCGCGTCAGCCGCAGCAATCGCGGCGCGCAGCGAAGCCATGTCGATCACGCCGTCCGGAGTGGAGTGGGTGAAGGTCTTCAGCTCCAGCCCCAGGTCGGCCAAGATCTGGGCGTGGTTGGGCCAGCTGGGCGTGCCCATCCAGATCTTGGGCGAACCGGCCCGCTTGGCCAGCGCCGCAGCGAGGCGCACCCCGCCCGTGCCGCCGGGGGTCTGCATGCCTTCGATCCGGCCGTCCATGGTCGGGTTATCGGCGCCAAAGACATAAGGCATCAGCGCATGGACAAAGCCCATGTCACCTTCCGGCCCGAGGTAGCTCTTCGATTCCTGGGTATCGACCAGCTTCTGCTCGGCCGCCTTGATCGCGCCGAACACCGGTGTTCCGCCCTGGCCAGTGCGGTAGACGCCAACGCCAAGGTCGATCTTATCGGCGCGCGGGTCGGCGGCATAGAGCTTGATCAGCGCAAGTAGCGCATCGGCGGGCTGGGGCGTGAGCGTGCTGAGCATGATGCGGCGGCCCTTAACCCTCCGATTTGCGCGGGGCAAGCGAAAGGGGCCGCGCCGGATGGCACGACCCCCTCCCCCTGTTGCCCGAAGGCTTAGCGCAGCAGCGAGAGGACGTTCTGCTGGCTCTGGTTGGCCTGGGCGATCATCGCGGTCGAAGCCTGCGAAAGGATCTGGGCCTTAGCCATGGCGGTCGTTCGGCCGAATAGTCGGCGTCTTCGATCCGGCTGCGGGCATCGGCCAGGTTGGTCGAGGTGCTGGTCAGGTTGTTGACCACCGATTCCAGACGGTTCTGCCCGGCACCGAGGCCAGCACGGGCCGAGTTGATCGAGTCG
>JACDQK010000122.1 GCA_015657645.1 Novosphingobium sp. | reverse complement strand
TCCTCGGTCCGCCAGTCAGCCACGGCAGGCGACCATCGACGGCCGACATCGGCAGGCAGCGAGCGGCGCACCGCTTCGGCCATTTCGCGCGCGTGACGACATCGATGCGGTCCACCCCCGGCGGGTCGGCAGGCGACCGGGCCGGAGACCAGCGTGACTCGCGCGCCGCGCGGCGGCGGCGGCGGCAATGGCATAGCCCTGCTTGCCGGAGGAGCGGTTGGCGATGTAGCGCACCGGATCGATCGGCTCGTGCGTCGGGCCGGCAGTGATCAGCACATGCTTGCCGTAGAGCGGGCGGTGCTCGGGCGCTTCCTCGAAATCGGGCTGACCGGCCAGCGGATCGGCCGCAACCTCGGCCTCCGGTGTCGCTTCGGCCGGGGCATCGCCCTTCAGCGGTTCGGGCGGGACCTGGTTCATCACCAGGTGATTGATCGCCTCGGCATCGGTCGGCGGAGCGGCGCGGGCCTTGCCCTTCTTGACCAGGATCGGCCCGGCATCGCCCGGCACGGGTTCGGGCAGTTCGACGAAGGGCGCAGGACCGTCCACGAAGTCCGGATCGGGCACCACGTCTTCGACCACGGCGTCCTCGGGCAGGAGCTCGTCATCGAAGACGATCCGCGAGGTCGTGCTGCGCTGGATCAGGCTGCTCGACAGGCCGCCCAGATCGCCGACACCGGCCAGCGGATCTTCCGGTTCCCAGGTCAGTTCGGGCATGGCCACGATCGGCGGATCGAGCGAGAGCGTTTCGCAGATCGCGGCCATGATCTGGATCGGTTCGGGCAGACGGCCGGGGCCGAACTCGCCGCAGGCCATCGGGCCTTCGTCCGGCTCCATCACCGCGATTCCGCGTTCGCGCAGCGCGGTGACATTGGCCTGAGTCGCGGCGTTTTCCCACATCCGCACGTTCATCGCCGGGATTGCCATGACCGGCGTGTCGGTCGCCAGCAGCAGGGTTGTGGCCAGATCGTCGGCAATGCCGTGCGTCATCTTGGCCATCAGGTCCGCCGTCGCCGGGCAGACCACGATCAGGTCAGCCTGGCGCGAGAGCTGGATATGCCCCATCTCGACCTCGTTCTTGAGGTCCCAGAGCGAGGTATAGACCGGGTTCTCGCTAAGCGCGGCCAGCGTCATCGGGGTAACGAACTGCGCCCCGCCATTGGTCAGGACGCAGGTCACCTCGCCGCCATGCTTGCGGATCAGCCGGACGAGCTCGCACGACTTGTAGGCGGCAATCCCGCCGCCAACGATCAGAAGAATTCGTGGACCATTCATGGTGACCAGCTTGTGCAATGCCCAATCCCCTTGCGCAACAGGCTTTGCTTTCCGGATTTCCGTGGGGCACAGAGGTTAAGATCGTCAAAACGGGGAAAGTTACCGCCATGCGCCTGATCCTGACCGCCCTGCTGTTCCTGTTCGGCCTGTTCAATCTTATGCTGGGGATCGGCTTTCTGATCGATCCGACATCGATGCAGGCGAATTTCCCCGTTACGGCGAGCGGTCCCGCCGGAATGGCCGTGCTGCGCGCCGACCTGACTGCCTTCTTCCTCGTCGCCGGCGGCTGCCAATTGTGGGGCGGCTGGCGGCGCAATGGCGATCTGCTGCTGGTCCCCGGCCTGCTGATGGGGATCGCCTTCACTGGCCGGCTGGTCAGCGCAGCCATGGACGGCACCGCCCCCGGCTTTGCCGTGCCGATGGCGATTGAGGCCGTGCAGGTGGCGCTGGCCTATGCCGCCTGGCGCCTGCTGCCGCACCACCGCATCAGCGAGATCGTCGGCTAGGCGCGGATCCAGAACACCGCGCCCATCGCGAGATAGGCGGCAAGGAAGGCCAGACTGTCGATCACGGTTCGGCGGCGCGGCGCGCCATCGCGCAGCTGCGTCAGCCACAGCGCCGGGACCACGAAGGCCAGCGCCAGCCCGCCTGACTGCATGAAGAACAGCTGCGGCTTGGCGGCGAGCTTCTCCGGCCCGATCCGGGCGAGCGCGTGGCCCAGCATCAGCGCCGAGACCAGCCCCAGCGGCACGGCGGCGTATAGCCAGCCGGTCCGTTCCTGCCGGAAGGCCAACGCCATCACCGCGCTTGCCGCCAATGCTGCCAGGACCACGCCCAGCCAGTCCATCGCGCCCATTTCCGTCTCCTTTCGCGCAGAGGTAGCGCACACGGCGCTTCGCGTGTAGGGGGCGCGGCCATGGCAATCGAACTTCCCGATCAGAAGCGCGTGGGCATGGTCAGCCTTGGCTGCCCGAAGGCGCTGGTCGATTCCGAACGGATCCTCACCCGGCTGCGCGCCGATGGCTATGCGATGAGCCCCGACTATGCCGGGGCCGACGTCGTGCTGGTCAACACCTGCGGTTTCCTCGATTCCGCCAAGGAAGAAAGCCTGGCCGCGATTGGCGAGGCGATTGCCGAAAATGGCCGCGTGATCGTCACCGGCTGCATGGGCGAAGAGGCCGAGACGATCCGCGCCCGCTTCCCGCAGGTCCTCGCCGTCACCGGCGCGCACCAGTACGAAGCGGTGGTTGAGGCAGTGCATGAAGCCGCGCCGCCCAGCCAAGGCCCGTTCATCGACCTGATCCCCCAGCCGGACGTGAAGCTGACCCCGCGCCACTACAGCTATCTGAAGATTTCCGAAGGCTGCAACCACGCCTGCGCCTTCTGCATCATCCCGCAGCTGCGCGGCAAGCTCGCCAGCCGCCGGGTCGATGCCGTGCTGCGCGAGGCCGAAAAGCTGGTTGCGGCGGGGACCAAGGAACTGCTGGTGATCAGCCAGGATACCTCGGCCTATGGCGTCGATATCCGGCATGAAAGCCGCACTTGGAAGGACCGCGAGGTCCGCGCCCACATGACCGATCTGGCCCGCGAACTCGGCCAGCTGCGCACGCCCGAAGGCCAGGCGCCGTGGGTGCGGCTGCACTATGTCTATCCCTATCCGCACGTCGATGCGGTGATCCCGCTGATAGCCGAAGGGCTGCTGACGCCCTATCTCGACATCCCCTTCCAGCACGCCAGCCCCAATGTGCTTAAGGCGATGAAGCGCCCGGCCAACGAAGCCAAGGTGCTCGAACGGCTGAAGTCCTGGCGCGAGATCTGCCCTGATATCGCGGTGCGCTCGTCCTTCGTGGTCGGCTTCCCCGGTGAGACCGAGGCGGATTTCCAGTACCTGCTCGATTGGCTGGATGAAGCCCAGCTCGACCGCGTTGGCGCCTTCCGCTTCGAACCCGTTGCTGGCGCTGCCGCCAACGACCTGCCCGGCGCCGTGCCGGAAGAGGTCAAGGAAGAACGCTACGCCCGGATCATGGCCAAGACCGAGGCAATCAGCGCGGCCAAGCTCCAGGCCAAGATCGGCCGGACCCTGCCTGTGATCATCGATCTGGTGGGTGAGCCGGACGAAGACGGCGACATCGGCGCGACCGGCCGGTCACAGGCCGATGCGCCCGAGATCGACGGCGCGGTCCACCTGCGCGAAGTCCCGTCCAGCCTGCAGCCCGGCGATATCGTTCAGGTGACCATCGAGGACGCTGACGAGCACGACCTGTTTGGCGCGATCGCTTAACCGGCCAGTACCGCCTCAATCGCGCGGGCGGCGTCCTGCATGACCGCGCGCGGCTCAAGGCCCGGTTCGTCGAACACCAGCTCGATCGCGCAATAGCCCAGGTCGACCGCCAGCCGCGCCCGGCGTTCCAGCGCGGCGCGGTCCTGCCCCGGCTCAGCCGCCAGCGCCTGCTCGACCAGTTGCGCGGTCAGCGCGCGGTGCGAGGCGAGGCGGACCTCGGCCAATTGCGGCACGGCGCGCAGCATCCGCATGATCCACGGCCCGCCGGGACAGGCTTCGGTCAGGGCGACATGGGCCAGCAGGACTTCGGCAATCTCCGCCTCATCCGCCGCTGCGCCCAATCCGACCAATGCGTTCTGGGCGGCCATCAGCCGCTCACCCAGCGCCGCCAGCAGCGCGTACTTGTCAGCGAAGTAATGATAGAGCGTCGGCGGGCTGACGCCGGCGCGCGCCGCGACCAGATTGGTGCTGATCCGCTCCACCCCGACTTCCGCCAGCAGTTCCCCCGCCGCATCGAGCAGCCGCTCGTAAGTCGCCAGGGCGCGCTTTTGCGTGGGTTTGCGGATCACGGCACTGCCTCCTTGACAGAAATATAGCTATAGCTAGGTTTCGACGCGAAGGAAGGGGAGAATCATGCGACGCCTGGCTTTTGCACTGCCTTTGGCCCTGGCGGCCTGTGAGGCTCCGCCCCAACCACTGACGCCCGAGCAGAGCGCCGCGCTGAGGCCGGCCGATGCCAAGCTGGCCGCGCTTTACGACAGCTCGTGCAAGGCTTGCCATGTGGTCGCGGACTCGGGGGCGCCATTGACCGGTGACCGCACCCAGTGGGACGCCCGCTGGGCCAAGGGTGAGGCAGTGCTGCTGCAACACGCCTTGGTCGGCTTCGGGGCTATGCCGGCGGGCGGGCAGTGCTTTACCTGCACTCCAGCGGATACGGCAGCGCTGATCCGCTTCATGGCGGGACGCGAACAATGACGACGCGGCGCAAAGTCCTGCTGGGCGGTGTGGGTGTGCTGGCCCTGGGCGCAGGCGGTCTCGCCGGACGGCGCATCTGGCTTGACCGTGAACCCGCCGCCCTGCCCGCCACTGATGCGCAGGGCCGCGTGGTCTGGCAGAACTGGTCGGGGCTGGAGCATTCCTACCCGGCGCAGCGCGCTGCGCCGGCCAGCGAGGCCGAACTGGCGCAGGTGCTGCGCAGCGCGCCAATGCCGATCCGCCCGGTCGGCGCGGGCCACAGCTTTACCGCGCTGGTGCCGACCGATGGGACCCTGCTCTCGCTTGACCGGATGACCGGCCTGGTCAGCCACGATGCCGCGGCGATGACCGCCACGGTCCGCGCCGGGACCCGTCTGTCCGCGCTTGGGCCGGCGCTGGCCGCAATCGGGCAGGAAATGCCCAATCTGCCTGACATCAACAAGCAGACGCTGGGCGGCGCCATGGCGACCGGGACCCATGGCACCGGCAAGGGCATTACCGCGCTGCATGGTCAGGTGACGGCGCTGAAGCTTGTCACCCCGGCGGGCGAGGTGGTGGAATGCAGCCGCGATGTGCGGCCCGAGCTGTTCCATTCGGCCCGCGTCGGCCTGGGAGCGTTCGGCGTGCTGAGCGAAGTCACGCTGGCCAACCGGCCGCTGACCCGCGTGCGCAAGGAGGTGCGGCTGGTCGATACCGAAGCCCTGCTCAAGGACTGGCCAGCACTCGCCGCGCGGCACCGCAACGCCGAATTCCTGGTCCTGCCCTTCACCGGCAAGTCGGCGCTGATCACCCATGACGTGACTGACGAACCGGTCCGCCGCGCGGCCGGACCAGGACGCCGACACGCTGATGAGCCTCAAGACCCTGCGCGATGTCTTCGAGTTCACGCCGGGCCTGCGCAAGCAGCTGGCGAGCGCGGCGCTGGAAGACATTCCGCCCGAGATTGCCATCGACGAGGGCTGGAAGCTGCTGTCCAACGAGCGCCCGGTGCGGTTCAAGGAGATGGAATACCACCTGCCGATCGCGGAGCAGGTCGATGCGCTGCGCGAGATCATCGCCCGGATCGAGCGCGAGGCGACGGACGTGTTCTTCCCGATCGAGGCGCGGATCATTGCACCCGACGATGCCTGGCTCTCCCCCTTCTACCAGCGCGAGAGCGGCTCGATCGCGATCCATGCCTATTACAAGGAACCGCATGACTGGATGGCACGGCTGGCCGAACCGGTGCTGCGCGAGGCGGGCGGGCGGCCCCACTGGGGCAAGCTCCATTCGCTCGGCGCAGCGGAGCTGGCGGCACTCTACCCGCAATTTGCCGAGGCCAATGCCCTGCGCCGCAGCCTTGATCCTGAGGGGCGGATGTTGAACCCCTTCCTCAAGAAGATTTTCGGGTGAGGCGGCGCACGGTCCTGATCGGCGGCGCGGCCCTGGCCGGGGCAGGCCTGATTGCACTGCGCCCGGCGGAAGGAGGCGGAATGCACGATCCCTACTTCGCGGGCCTCTCTGCCGCACTGAAACGGGCCGGGCTGATGCACCCGGTGCTGGTGATCGACCAGCAGCGCCTGTCTGCCAACATTGCCGCGATCCGCAGCCGGGTCACGGCAGGCAAGCTGCCCTTGCGCGTGGTGGCCAAATCGCTGCCCGCACCCGGCCTGCTCGGTGCGGTGATGGCGGGAATGGGCACCGAGCGGCTGATGGTGTTCAGCGCCGAAATGCTGCTGCAACTGCTGCCGCTCCACCCGCTGGCTGACTACCTGCTGGGCAAGCCGCTGCCCGCGTCCGAATTCGCCCGCGTGATCGATCGGGCCGGGGCCGAGGCGATTGGTGGCATCCAATGGCTGATCGATACGCCCGAACGGCTGGCGGCCTATGGCGCGATTGCCAAGGCGCGCAACCTGACCTGGCGCGCCAGCCTGGAAATCGATGTCGGACTCCATCGCGGCGGATTCACGGATCCGGCAGCGCTGACTGCGGCGGCCAAGGCTGCGGCGAGCCACGGCGCCACCATCGCCGGCTTGATGGGCTATGACCCGCACGTGCCCAAGATGCCCAGCCCCGATGGCGCCTTTGCCGCCGCGCAGGACGCCTATCGCGCGATGATCGGCGCAGTGCAGGAAGCCGGGCTCGATCCGGCCAAACTCACCCTCAACACCGCCGGCAGCCCGACGTTCGTGCGCCACTGCGCCGGGACCGTGGCCAACGAGGTCTCGGTTGGCTCGGCCTTCGTCAAGCCAGGGGACTTCGACTACGAAGACCTTGGCGCATTGCAGGCCGTTGCCTTCATCGCCACGCCCGTACTCAAGGCCGGTTCGGACCAGCAGCTGCCGGGGGTCGAGGCGCTGTCCGGCCCAATGCACTGGTGGGACCCAAACACCCAGCGCGGGTTCTTCATCCACGGCGGGCATTGGCTGGCGAGGCCCGCCTCGCCGCCGGGGCTGGAATATTCAAAGCTGTTCGGCCGCTCATCGAACCAGGAATTGCTGACCGGCTCGCGCCAAGTCGAACTGAAAGTCGACGATCACGTCTTCCTCCGCCCCGATCAAAGCGAGGCGCTGTTCCTGCAGTTTGGCGATATCGTGCTTTACAACGGCGGCGATGTGGCCGGAACTTGGCCGACCTTGCCGATCAGCGCCTAGGGCAACACTCTCAGGGCTCGCCAGAATAGTTCGCCACCAGGCTGCAAGCCCCGGATTTACGGGCTTTGACTTAGCATCACCAAAGCGTTAGCCTTCCGCCCATTCACCGCTAACTGAGGACGAAATGGACGACATCTTCCTGTCGTACAATCGGGAAGACCAGTCGCGGGCCCGGCTCTTTGCCGAGGGGTTCGCCGCCGAAGGCTTGTCGGTGTGGTGGGACGTTACCCTGCGCTCGGGCGAAACCTATGACGAGGTGACCGAGCGGGCGCTGCGGCAGGCCAAGGCCGTCGTGGTGTTGTGGTCGCCGCGCTCGGTTGTGTCGCGCTGGGTCCGGGCCGAGGCAACCATCGCCGATCGCAACAAGACCATGGTGCCGGTCACGATCGAGGCCTGCGAGCGGCCGGTCATGTTCGAACTGACTCAGACCGCCGACCTGACCCATTGGCATGGCGACACATCCGATCCGGCCTGGCGCGGACTGGTCGACGATGTGCGTCGCCAGATCGCCGTGGGGCGCCCGGCCGAACACCGCGCCGAAGCGAGCGGCGGCGATCTGCTGCGGGCCACGGCCCAGCCGCCCGCGCCGCGCCGCAAGGTCAGCAAGCGGCCGACCATGGCGGTCATGCCCTTCACCAATCGCAGCGGTCGGCCCGAAGACGACGATTTCGGCGAGCTGATCGCCGAGGATATCTCGTTTGCCCTGTCGCGCGGCCGCGGGCTGAGCGTGATTACCCACGGCGCCATTGTCAGCGCCTGCGCCCAGGACAGCGACGTCCGCCGGATCGGCGCAACGCTGGGGGCGGATTACCTGATGGAAGGCAACGTCCGCCGGATTGGCGGCACCTTGCGGCTCTCTGCCCAATTGCTCGAAGCCAAGACCGGCGCGATCCTGTGGACCGAGCGATTCGATCGCGCCGCGGGCGAGCAGATTGAACTGCTCGACGATCTGGTCGACGATGTGGTCCGCCATATCGGCGTGCAGATCCAGAACATCGAAATGGACCGGGCCAGCAAGAAGGGTGAGGCCGACTCGCCCTGGGATGCAATGAAGCGCGGCTGGATGCTGATCCCGCGGATGCTCCCAGAGGGCCTGCGCGAGGCGATTGTCCATGCCCGCCGTGCGGTCGAACTCGCGCCCAACCTCGCCCTGACCGAGGCCAACCTGGGCCTGCTGCTGGGGCTGCTTTACCAGCGGCTCGGCAGCCTCAATCCCGAACTGCTCGAGGAAGCCCTGCAACGCGTCGACCGGGCGCTTCAGCTCAACCCCAACCACCCGCTGGTGCTCGTCCAGGCCTCGCTGGTGCGCTATTACAACCAGGACTGGGCGTCATCGCTGCAATTGTCCGAGCGGGCGGTTGAGCTGAACCCGGACCAGGCTGACGCGCTCCAGGCCCTCGCCGGGGCCTATACCCGGATCGAACGCTATGACGAGGCGATCGCCCTGCTCGACAAGGCCGATCACCAGGCCCCGAGCGGGTTCAGCCTGACCATCTCGCTGATCAACCGCTGCTGGGCGCTTTATGGCGCCGGCCGCCTCGAAGAGGCGCGCGATACCGCCAGCAAGATCCTGAAGATCATGCCGGGCGATCACACCGGGCTGATGCTGCGGCCCGTTTTCCATGCCGAACTGGGCGATGACGCGGCAGCCGTGGCCGACATGCGCGAATTGCGCCGGGTCTATCCGGACGAGAAGCTGGAGCTGTTCCTGGGGACGATCCGCACCTCGCGCCAGGCCGATCCTGTGCGGCAGCGCAACGGCGAAGTGTTTGAACGGATCTGGCATCTGGCGGCAGAAAATGCCGTGCCAGACACGATGAGCGAGACTGCGACCTGAGCTGACCAACAAGGGGCAAGACCATGGCACCACCGATTTCACCCGCCGCTGACGGATTCTATCATCCAACATCCGAGGCAGACGTGATCGCGCTGGTGCAATATGCCCGCGCCAACAAGCTGCAGGTCCGCGCCCGCGGCGCGACCCATTCGATCGCCTGGTCGATCTATGCCGATGCGGCCGGCGGCCCCAATCAGCCAGACAAGACCCTGGAAGAAAGCCCGCCGACCGGCCCCAATATCAACATCGCCTTCGACAAGATGGCCGATCTCGCCTGGATCGACGAGACGAACGGAATCGTCGAGGTCGGACCAGGTTGCCATCTGGGCCAGGACCCACTCGACCCGTTCGGGCAGTCGACGCTCGAAAACTCGATGCTCTATCAAATCGCGCAGAAGGGCTGGGCGGTGAACATCACCGGCGGCATTACCCACCAGACCGTGGCCGGCTTCGTCGGCACCGGCTCGGCCGGGGGGTCGGTCAAATATGCCTTCGACAATGTCATTGCCTTCCGGGTGGTCGATGGGCTCGGCAATGCCGAATGGATCGAGCAGGACAACGCGATCTTTCCCGCCTTCCTGACCGCCATGGGGCTGCTGGGAATCGTCACCCGGATGCGGTTCAAACTTGCGCCGATGTACAATATCCAGGGCACGGAAACAGCCTACCCGCCCACTCCCGATGAAGGCGGACCAAACGATCTGCCCTGTCCGATCGACCTGTTCGGGCCCGGCGATGATGATCGTCCATCACTCCAGAAGTTCCTGACCGACACGGACTATAGCCGGATGACCTGGTACCCGCAGAAAGGGCATTCGGTGGCCCAGATCTGGCGGGCGAGCCGAGTGCCGGCCTCGAACACCAATCTGATTCCCTACCAGCAATTCCCGCCGACCTTTTTCGCACAGACCCAAATGCTGCTGGCCGCCCTGCTGCTGGTGCTGGTCGGCAACTCCGACTCGACACGGATCAACGCGCTGCTGAAGACCAAGGTGGCGCGGTACAATGCCAATATTGCCCGGATCTTCAGCGACCAGCCAGGCTGGGCGTGGACCAAGCTCAAATCCCAGGTGGTCGGCTGGCTCGTGCTGGCCGTGGGTGGTGTAATCGGCAGTATCAAGGGGGCGATGCGGCTGCTTTATCCCAAGGCCCTCCCATTCTTCACGCCGGTTACCACGAAAAAGGAAGCGGGCGATCCGTTCCATGACTGGTACTGGCGCAGCCTGCCGATGGACAACACCGCCGACGACGTGCTGCTGAGCACCGAATTCGTCGAGATCTGGGTGCCGATCCAGTACACCCAGCAGGCCATGACCCTGTTCAAGGGGATGTTCGACAATGGCGGCTACCAGGCCACCGGGTACTTCGCGCAGGAAATCTATGCCGCCGCGCCGTCACCCGGCTGGCTCAATCCCAGCTACAGCGACGGGACCGACGAGTACAAGGACGGGGTCGTGCGGTTCGATGCCTATTGGTACCGCGACAACGAAGGCAGCCCGGATCAGGCCCATGGCTTCTTCGAACAGTACTGGGACCTGCTGCTGAAGAACAATGTCCCGTTCCGGTTCCACTGGGGCAAGTTCGTGCCCTATTACAATTTCGCTTGGTGGGCGAACTACTACGCGACGGTCCTGCCCAAGTTCCAGGACTTCCTCGACCTGCGGGCCCAGCGCGATCCGGACAATGTGTTCTTCACCACCTATTGGCAGCAAACCCTGCTGGGCAAGACTCTGGCCAGTTAGGGCGCGATCAAAGCCAGTCGATCCGTTTGAAGCGCAGCCACAAGCCGCCGCAGATCGCGGCGATCATTGCCATGACTGCCGGATAGCCCCAGGGCTGGCGTAGCTCGGGCATGTATTCGAAGTTCATGCCATAGATCCCGGCAATCGCCGTCGGCACGGCCAGGATTGCGGCCCAGGCGGCGAGCTGCCGGGTCATCATGCCCTGGCGGTGCTGCTCAAGCAGGCTGGCGGTTTCGACCACCGAGGCCAGCGTTTCGTTCAGCCCCGCGATCCGCCGCATCGTCCGCCGCATGTGATCGAGCACGTCGCGATACCAGACCCGCGCGCTGTCATCGATCACCGGCAGTTCGGTGGTGGAAAGCCGCTCGCAGACTTCCTCCATCGGCCCGACAATCCGGACGAAGCGGCGCAGCTGGCGGCGCAGGCGGAAGATCCGGCGGATCGTCGAGGGTTCGGGGAAGGCATCGATCGCCCGTTCCTCGATCGTCTGGACCGCTTCTTCCAGCCGCTCCATGATCGGCTGATAGCCATCGACCACGAAATCGAGGATCGCATGGGCAACATAGTCCGGCCCTTCGATCAGACGATCGGCCGCTGCTTCCAATCGGCTCCGGACCGTTCCATGATCGCGCTCCGAACCGAACCGCACCGTGGCGATGAAATCGCGGCCCAGGAACACGGCGGTCTGGCCATAGGCAATCTTGTCACCCTCTTCGATCGTGGCGGTGCGGGCCACGATGAACAGTTGCTGCCCATAGGCGTCGATCTTGGGCATCTGCATCGGGTTGAGCGCATCTTCCACCGCCAGCGGGTGGAGCCCGAACTGGGCCTGGAGCAGGGCCATTTCCTCAGCGCTGGGGGCATAGAGCCCGACCCAGTCAAAGGTCCCGGCCGGCAGTTCACCGCGCGGCTTGCCGTCAAGCGGCAGATCGGAGAGGGCGACCCGGCCCCCGGCATAACGACGCGATGCGATGATCATTGCCATGCTCTGCCAAAGCGGCATGATACTGGCAATCCCGCCTTGCTTGAGTTAAGCGGGCGGTTAATACTGACAAACATGTCAATTGCTGGTGGGAGACCAGACCGATGAACGCCTTTACGCCAATTGGGTCGCTGGTTGAAGAAGTGCTTGATTTCCTGATCGTCGGCGCCGGGATTTCCGGCATCGGTATGGCCGTGCACCTGACCAGGGACTGCCCAGGCAAGCGTTATGCGATTCTAGACCGGCGCGACCAGCTCGGCGGCACCTGGGACCTGTTCCGCTATCCCGGCATCCGTTCGGACAGCGACATGCACACGCTGGGCTTCTCCTTCGCCCCGTGGAAGCATGAGAAGTCGATCGCCGATGCCCCGGCGATCCTCGAATACCTCAACGACATCAGCGACGAATTCAGCCTGCGCCCCAACATGCGCTTTGGCCAGAAGGTGGTCAGCGCCGATTGGGACAGCGCGACCGCGCGCTGGACCGTGGTGACCGAGGATCAGGCCGGCAAGCAGGGCCGCGTCCTCACCCGCTTCCTGTTCCTGGGCGCCGGCTATTACGATTACGACGAGCCCTTTGATGCCAATTTCCCCGGCCGGAAGGACTTCAAGGGGCAGATTGTCCATCCGCAGTTCTGGCCCGACGATATGGACTTTCAGGGCAAGAAGGTGGTGGTGATCGGCTCTGGCGCGACCGCCGTGACGATCGTGCCGGCCATGGCCAAGTCTGGCGCTGGTCATGTCACCATGCTGCAGCGCACGCCGACCTGGATGGTCAGCCGCCCGGCCAAGGACCGCTTCGCCAATACCCTGCGCAAGTTCCTGCCCGAGAAGGTCGCCTATGCGATCACCCGCGCCAAGAACATCTTCATGCAGGACCTGGTGTTCAAGCGGCCCGGACCCAACCTGAAAAGGTCAAGGGATTCATCGAGAAGCAGCTCAAGGAGCATCTCGGCTCCAGCTACAACGCCGCCGATTTCACGCCGCCCTACAACCCGTGGGAGCAGCGGCTGTGCCTGGTGCCTGATGCCGATTTCTTCGAGGCGATCAAGGCCGGCAAGGCCAGCATTGTGACCGACCAGATCGAGAAGTTTGACAAGACCGGGGTGAAGCTCAAGTCGGGCGAGCATCTCGATGCCGATATCATCGTCACTGCCACCGGGCTGAAGCTGGCGATGGCCGGCAAGATTGCGGTCGCAGTCGATGGCGCACCGGTCGATTTTTCCAAGCAGTTCTACTACCGCAACTGCATGTTCTCAAACGTGCCGAACCTCATTTCGGTGTTTGGCTATGTCAACGCCAGCTGGACCCTGCGGGTCGATATCGTTGGTGAATTCGTGACCCGGCTGGTCAAGCAACTGGATGCCATTCAGGCCCAGGTCGCCGTGCCGGTCCTCGCCAAGGAAGACGAACCTGAAGCGGAAGATATCTTCGCCGAGTTCTCCTCTGGCTATTTCCAGCGCAGCAAGCACATCCTGCCCAAGAACGCACCCAGCCTGCCGTGGCGGCTCAACCAGGAATACCGCAAGGACAAGATCGACATGCGGCAGGCGCCGCTGGATGACGGGATCCTGCAGTTCCGCCGCGTGCGCGAGACGGTTGACGCCTGATCGGACCAAAGGCGAGACCCTGCTTCAGCCAGGTGGAAGCAGGGTCTGGATTGCGCGGCGGCTGGCTTTCGCCTAACCCGCCGCCATGGCTGACACTTCGCGTACCTGGACCGCCGCCCTGCTGGTAATCGGCGACGAGATTCTCTCTGGCCGGACCCAGGACAAGAACGTGGCGCAGGTTGCCGCCTGGCTGAACGTCCAGGGCATTCGCCTCAAGGAAGTGCGCGTCGTCGCCGATGACGAGGCGGCGATCGTCGAGGCCGTCAACATCCTGCGCACCCGCAACGATTACCTCTTCACCACCGGCGGGATCGGCCCGACGCATGACGATATCACCGTCGATGCGATCGCGGCGGCGCTGGGCGTGGCGGTGGAGATCCACCCCGATGCCCGCGCGATCCTGGAGCGCTATTACGAGACGCGCGGCGGGCTCAATGAAGCGCGGCTGCGCATGGCGCGCGTGCCGGCCGGGGCCGATCTGATCCCCAACCGCATGTCGGGCGCGCCGGGGATCAAGATCGACAACGTGTTCATCATGGCCGGGGTCCCCTCGATCACCGCCGGCATGCTCGATGCGCTGACCGGGACGCTCGAAGGCGGACTGCCGGTGCTTTCGGCCACGGTCGGTTGCTGGGTCCCGGAAAGCGAGATTGCCGACCTGCTGCGCCAGACCGAGAAGGACCATGAGGGCGTCGCCATCGGTTCCTACCCCTTCTTCCGCGAAGGCCGGGTCGGCGCCAATTTCGTGATCCGCAGCACCGATGCGGCCTTGCTCGAAACCTGCTCGGCCGCGCTGGCGGCGGGGCTGGCTGCGACGGGCCGCGAGGCCGTGCCCGGCGGGATCTGAGCCAATGAACCGTATCCTGCCTTCGGCGGCGCTGGCCGGGCTGAGCGCCTGCGCGGTCCAGCCGGCCGCTCCGGTCGAGGGGCTGGAGCGGATGCTGGCCAGTCACGACAGCGCCACCGCAGCGCTTGAGCAATGGTGCGAGCAGCAGGGCCTGGCCAATCCGGCGCGGGTAATTGCCGAACAGGCGCCCGGGCAACTGGTCAGCGAACCGGCCGACCTGCGCGCGCTGCTGGGCATCGCCGCCGAAGAGCCGCTCGGCAGCCGTCATGTCCGGCTGACCTGTGGCGGCCGACTGCTGAGCCAGGCGCAGAACTGGTATGTGCCCAGCCGCCTGACGGGCGAAATGAACGCGGTCCTCGCCAGCACCACCACGCCGTTCGGCAAGGTTGCCGCGCCGCTGGGCTTCAAGCGGGAATTGATCGAGACCCGCCAGGGGGCTGGCCCGGATTGTCCGGCCGGGACGGTACTGTTCCAGCGCGCACTGCTGCGCCTGCCCGATGGCCGCCCCTTGGCCCACGTGCTGGAATGCTATGCGGCCAGCGCGCTTCCGCCTTCACGTTAACTTAACCACGCTCCTTAACCCCACGATGGGACAGCGCCGAATGCGCCGTTGAGCTGCTGCACGCAGGTGATAACCGGTAACGCGTTCGGGGTCGCACCTGTTTCGCCTGAGCAAGGAGCTTTCACCGTGACCATCAATTTCGCTCGCAACTCCGGTATCGTCGAGAAGCGCCGCGCGCCGCGCGCGCCGCTGGGCATCGACGCGTCAATGCGTGAGCGCGGGCGGACCGCCTTCGATGTCAAGGTGCTGACCTTCTCGGCCTTCGGTTGCCAGGTCGCGGGCTTTCTCCCCACCACCTCCGACGGCCAGGCCTGGCTCAAGCTGCCCGGCCTCGAAAGCCAGGCGGTGACCCTGATCTGGAACAACGGTCAGTGCATCGGCGTCGAATTCGAACGCCCGCTGCATCCCAGCGTGGCTGCGCGCTATCTGCCTGCGGCCGGCAGCCATGCCGCCAATTATGCCGCCAACAATCCTGCTGCGAACGATCGCCTGATGTCGCGCCGCGAGCAGATCATGGCCGGGATCGCCGCGTCAGACTCCTCGCCGCTGCAGCGCCGCAAGAAGCCGAGCGGGCTTGGCATGTTCGGCAAGATCAACCGCACGACCGTTCGCAAGGCCGACCACCGCAACGAGCCGCGCTATGGCGACAATCTGCACCAGGGGCCGAGCAAGGTGGTCATCGATGCCGAATCGGGTTCGGTCCGCAATGTCTCGGCCAGCGGGCTCCGCGCCTTCATGCCGCATGCCCTTGACCGCGAGATCGGCGACAAGGTCGCGGTCGAGTTCGAAGGCTTCGAGCCGATCAAGGGTCGGATCGTCTGGATGAATCAGACCGAGCTGGGGCTCAGCCTGCCCCCGCAAACGATCGAGCTGTTCGACGCCGAGTAAGCGGCGTCAGGGTGCCGCCACGCTCTGGCGCGGCGGTACGCCCTTATCGACCACCAGGGTGATGACCACGTGCGCGGGCTCCGCGCCGTGGTTTGCGCCGTTATGGGGCACCCCGCGCGGCATGGTGAAGCTGTCACCCGGCTCCAGCACCGTGGTCTTGCCCTTGATCCGCAGTTCGAGGCGCCCGGCAGTGACATAGGCCACCTCGGTTCCCGGGTGGACATGCCAGCCGCTTTCCCCGCCCGGCGGAAAGTCGCGGCTCTGCACGATCACCTGCTGCGCCCGGGCGCGCGGCACGTCGATCTGGGCGTGAGTCTGCGGCACCGAAGCGGGCGGCGCGGCGGCCGTGCCAGCGGCCAGGGCCAATATCATCGCTAGTCGCATCCCATCCTCCCTATCGCCGGGCAGGATGGCACAAAGCAAAAGGGCCGGGAAGGTTTCCCCTCCCGGCCCCTTTGTTTGGTTGGCTCAGGTCAGCTTAGGCGCTGTGAACCTGCGCCACGTCGAGCTTGAGGCCCGGGCCCATCGACGAGGACAGACCGGCCTTGCGCAGGTACTTGCCCTTGGCGCCCGACGGCTTGGCCTTGACCACGGCATCGACGAAAGCTTCGAAGTTGGCCTTCAGCGCATCATCGCTGAAGCTCATCTTGCCGATGCCGCCGTGGATGATCCCGGCCTTTTCGACGCGGAATTCGATCTGGCCGCCCTTGGCAGCCTTGACCGCTTCGGCGACGTTCGGGGTGACGGTGCCCAGCTTCGGGTTCGGCATCAGGCCCTTGGGACCCAGCACCTTGCCGAGACGGCCGACCAGACCCATCAGGTCAGGCGTGGCGATCACGCGGCCATAGTCGAGATTGCCGTTCTGCATGTCTTCCAGCAGGTCTTCGGCGCCAACCTTGTCAGCCCCGGCAGCCAGAGCGGCTTCGGCCTTGTCACCGCGGGCGAAGACCGCAACCTTGACGTCCTTGCCGGTGCCCGAAGGCAGCGTCACCATGCCGCGGACCATCTGGTCGGCGTGGCGGGGATCGACGCCGAGGTTGAGCGAAACTTCGAGGGTTTCGTCAAACTTGGTGGTCTTGAGTTCGCGCAGCAGCTTCAGCGCATCGTCAAAGCCGTGCACGGCCTGGTTGTCGCCCAGCTTTTCGGCCAGCATCTTGGCCTTCTTGGTCTGTGCCATGATCTTAGCCCTCCACAACCTGCAGGCCCATCGCGCGAGCGGAGCCTTCGATGATCTTCGTTGCTGCTTCGATGTCGTTGGCGTTGAGATCGACCATCTTGGTCTGGGCAATCTCGGCCAGCTGCGAGCGCTTGATCGTTCCGGCGGAAACCTTGCCCGGCTCCTTCGAGCCCGACTTCAGCCCCAGCGCCTTCTTGATCAGGAAGGTAGCAGGCGGGGTCTTGGTGACGAAAGTGAAGCTGCGATCGGCATAGACCGTGATGATGGTCGGGATCGGCATGGCGGGCTCAAGGTCCTGCGTCGCGGCGTTGAACGCCTTGCAGAATTCCATGATGTTGACGCCGCGCTGGCCCAGGGCCGGACCGATCGGCGGCGACGGGGTCGCCTTGCCTGCAGGAACCTGCAGCTTGATATAGCCTTCAATCTTCTTGGCCACGATGGGCCTCCTTTCTTCCTGTCAGCCCTGCCCAACTTCGTTGGACGCGCGGGCTTCAGAGTAAGCGGTCAAACGAAGGGCCAGGCCCTTCTCCCGCACGGAATCACTCGGGGAACCCAAGCGAAGGCGCGCGCCTAGGCGAAAGTCGCCGCAAATGCAACCTTCGTCGAACCTGGCTGGCCCTTCCGGCGCGGATGGCCGATGAAGAGAGGGTCATGCCCCAGCTGCCTGCCCGCACGATTCCCTTTGCGCTCGCCCTTGGCGCGGCACTGCTGCTGGTCCCGGCCAGCGCCGCGCCAAAGCGCAAGCCGATCGATCCGGCCTTCAAGATGCCCCCGCTGACCCCGGCCGTGATCGACGACAGCCTGGCGATCGGCGGTGAGGAACTGGCCGCGCGCAAGCTGCGCTCGCGCCTGACGGTCGCGGTCGGCGTCAACGGCACCGGGCCCTATCGCTTCGTGGTCGATAGCGGGGCCGATACCTCGGTGATCGGCTCGCGCCTCGCCTCGGCCCTGCGCCTGCCGCCGGGGCGGCCGGCCCTGCTCAACGGCATAACCGAAAGTCGCCGGGTCGAACGGGTGCTGGTCGATGCGTTGCAGCTTGGCCCCTCGGCCTTCCGTGACCTGGAACTGCCCCGGCTGGACGAGCGTGACATTGGCGCGACCGGGATGATCGGGCTCGATGCCCTGGTTGAACAGCGGCTGATGCTCGATTTCGAGAAGCGCCGGATCAGCGTCGACGATGCCAAGAAGCCGGCCCCGCGGATGGATGGGGAAATCGTGGTGACCGCGCGGCTCAAGCGCGGCCAGCTGATCCTCACCCAGGTCAGCGCCAACCGCCTGCCGCTTGATGCCGTGGTCGATACCGGCTCGGAAATCACAATCGGCAACATGGCGCTGCGCAACCAGATTATCCGCCGCCGTCAGGCTACGCTCGAGCCGATCGAAGTGATCGGGGTGACCGGCAAGGCGATCAAGCTGGAAATGGCGACGGTGCGCGAGCTGCGCGTCGGCGGCGTGATCATGAGCAACGTGCCGGTGGCCTTTGCCGACGTGCCGCCGTTTGAAGTGTTCGGGCTGGATAGCAAGCCGGCGCTGCTGCTCGGCACTGATCTGATGGAAAACTTCCGCAAGGTCAGCCTGGACTTCAAGGCCCGCAAGGTCCGCTTCCAGCTGCGCAGCTGCGCCGCGCAGGGGATCACGATCAACACCCAGCGCGCCAGCAGCCGGATCGGCGCCGACAAGGGCAACACGGCCGTCTGCAGCCGCTAGGCGTGGCATTTAGCGCTTGAAACCTCGATTGCGGAGCTTTCTGCCACAGAAAATTGGCCCAGAACACTTGCGGAACGACAGCGAATGAATCAAACTCCCGCCATGCTCGAAAGCAACCACATTCCATGGGACATCACTGATGAGCGGCGCGAAGCATATGCAGTTTCGTCCCGGCTTTCCCAGCTCGCGAGAAAGCAGGCTGAGCGGCGTGCATCCGAGCGCCCCCAAGCTACCCTTTCAGTTCGCTATGACCCGAACGAGGAAATGCCTCGGCTCAACTCGAATGGCGTCCGGGTTTTGTCGCTGTTCAGCGGCGGTGGCGGACTAGACCTTGGTTTTGACCGATCTGGTTTTGAGCACGTTGCTTCATACGATGTCTTGGACTTTGCTGGGGACACGCTTCGCCACAACAAGCCTGATTGGACTGTCTATTCCGGCAAAGACGGCGATGTCACGCGCGTGGACTGGCGCAAGTACAAGGGCAAAGTTGACCTTTTGCATGGCGGACCGCCGTGCCAGCCATTTTCCATCGCGGGACGCCGTAACGGTCAGCTTGATGGACGTGACATGTTTCCAGAATTCCTGCGAGCAGTGCACGCCATCCAGCCAAGGGCGTTTGTAATCGAAAACGTCTTGGGGTTCCTGTCCCAGAAGTTTTCCGGATATCGTGATCGGATTCTCCAGGAACTGAGCGCTGAATACAGCCTCACGAGCTTCGTGCTATCCGCAAAGGATTTTGGCGTTCCTCAGGATCGACGTCGAGCCATAATTGTCGGCTCGCTCCGCAAATCCAAAAGAAGTTTTGATGCCGCGCTAATCCCAACGAGTACGATCAAGCGCGGTGTACGGTCTGCGCTTGGCTTGAATGAAGCAGGCTTTGATGGCTTGGCACCGACGCTTCGATGCACATTGACCGGGCCAAGACAAACCACTTCGATCGCCAATAGCACTGCATCGGTTGCGAAGTGGGCAGAGCTGGGAATTTGGCCGCATGGCGTTTCCCCAAGTCGCTCCCTCGCAGCTTCATTCCCTACTCGAGACGGGACGTACCGACTTTGCGTCGAGGAATGCCAAGTACTCCAGGGTTTTCCCCTGAGCTGGGAATTCCAAGGGGCGGTTTACCAGCGGCTTGGGCTAATCGGGAATTCTGTTTGCCCTCCGGTAGCTTATTCACTTGGGAGCAGCATTCATGATCAGCTGTTCAGCGATTGAGCCACAAGCTCCCGAAGCTCAGACGCATGATTTGACGTGATCTTAGGGAATGCTTCGAGAACCGCCTTGGGGATATGCGGATTATTGAGAGTGCTGCCGCGTCGGATGACATAGGCACACCGCATTTTCAATAAATCGAGCATAGCTTGGGCCGAAAAGCCCGCCTCCAGATCCTGAAAGCTCCGGTACTCTTCTTCACGAAGCTGCAATTTCTGGAGCGTTCTCGCTTGGTCAAGCGAGTAGATTTCCTGATGACCAAGCAATTGATAGAGGTCTTCGAGGACAAGCCTTTCGGGCGCGAGCTGGGCCAATCGAAAATCGGCTTCAATGTATTGGCGCCGACCTTCGATCCAAGGCGCCATCATGCCGGGCGAAGCGTAGCGAGTATACCGAAGCGCATTCCCTTTCGGAGTGTAGAATCCAAAGAGCCAGTGCTTGTTGGACCACTTCTCGATGTGCTCCATCCCAAAGTCTCGAACGGTAGTAACGGTATCTTTGGTGGTGCTCTTCAGTTCGAACTCGACCGTGACCGAGCCCACAGTCAAAATCGCATCGGTCCCAGCGCGACTCTTTCCGGTCGGCAGATCGAGCTCAAAGAGTTCGATCTGTTCTATCTCCCGCCTGTCGTCTTGGACTCCCATAGCACCGTTGATCTTAGCAGGCTCGAGAGCTTGAATGCAAAGCGAAAACAGCCGCCTTACTTGACCAGTTCGACGTGCTCGAAGTCCAGCTCCACCGGGGTGGCGCGGCCGAAGATCGAGACCGAAACCTTGACCCGGTTCTTGTCGAAATCGAGCTCTTCGACGATGCCGGTGAACGAGTTGAACGGGCCGTCGAGCACCTTGACCGAATCGCCGATCTCGTAATCGACGCTGATGTGCTTCTTGGGTTCGGCCGCGGCGGCATCGCGCGCGCCGAAATAGCGGGCGGCTTCGCGGTCAGAGATCGGCTGCGGCTTGTTGTTGTTGCCGAGGAAGCCGGTGACCTTCGCGGTGTTCTTGACGAGGTGATAGACGTCGTCGTTCATCGCCAGCTTGGCCAGGACATAGCCCGGCATGGTCTTGCGTTCGACCTGGACCTTCTTGCCGCGCTTTACTTCGGTCACGGTTTCGGCCGGAACCTCGACCGCTTCGACCAGCGCCGACAGGCCCAGGCGTTCAGCCTCGGACAGGATCGATTCGCGCACCTTGTTCTCGAAACCCGAGTAGGCGTGGATGATGTACCAGCGAGCCATGTTGAAATTTCCGTATCTGGGTTAGCTTCGGATCAGGCCAGCGACAGCAGCCAGCTGACGATCGCACCGAAGACCGTGTCCACGCCGAGGAAAAACAGCGCCAGGACCAGCATCATGATTCCCACGAAGATCGCGGTGGTCGTGGTTTCCTGGCGGGTCGGCCACACAACCTTGCGTGCTTCCGCCTGGACCTGACGCATGAATTCGCCGGGATTGATCTTGGCCATGGCTTCCTAGCCTGTCACTTGAGTTTCGTTCCTGTCTTCCGCCAAGGGCTCATCGCCGCCCCGATCGTGGTGACCGGGAGGGGCGATGTGTTCTCCTATGTCGGAAGACACCGCCGCACTTAGCTATCGCCCGGAACTTTTGCAAGTCGCGCCACGAGGGTGCCGGGCGCGCGGTAAACGACCACGGCTCCGGCCGGCAGGGCATCGGGTTCGCGCGGGCCCACGTACCATAGCCAGTCCATGTCCTTGGCCGGTGCCCAGTTCGCCAGATCGATCGGCCGGCCCGGCCGCCACAGCAGCCGCTGGCTGGGATCGCGGAAGTTCGGCCCGCCGTCCTTCAGGCGGATCATGTGGATCCCCGGCACGGCGAAGTGGGCGTTGATCAGCACATTGCGGTGCAGCACGGCATAGCCGCCAATGTGCTCCTGCGTGTTATAGCCCCAGACGGCGCTGTTAGTGACGACCAGGTTGGCGACGCGCGCGCCTTGCGGCAGGTGATCGAGCGCGGCCAGCAGTCGTTCGGTCTCGGCCGAGCCGCGCTGCCAGTTGTCGATCGTCACGCTGATCCGGGCCAGGAACAGCGCCGGGGCCAGCCACAGCAGCCAGCGCGGGACCTGCCAGCTCAAGGCCAGGCAGCCGACCAGCAGGCCCGAATAGATCATCCGCGCATCGGCCAGGTCGCCGCCGAAGATGTGGCGCGGGATGGCGATCGAGCCGATCAGCAGGATCGCCGCCGCCCAGCCGAGCCGCCCGTCGATCCGGCGCAGCAGCAGCGAGCAGAAGAGCACCGCGCCGACCAGCATCAGGCTGGCATGATCGAGCCAGACGATCCCGTCGCGCATCGCCTGCTTCCAGATCGCCCATTTGAAGACCCACATGTTGGGGCCATAGCTCGGCAGGCCGCTGGGATTGTCGCCCATGACCAGCGAGGCGAAGGGCAGGAACAGCGGCCAGGGCGCGAGGAAGGCGGACAGGCCCTTATGGCGGCTCCATTCATACCCGAAGACCAGGATGCCAAGCATCCCCCAGCCCGAAACGTGCATGACCCACACTGCCACGCCGACCGGCATGAACAGCAGCGGCCGCCAGGCCTTGCCCTCCAGCCGCACCCAGGCGGCGAAGGCGAACAGCGCGGCGGCCTGGGCCAGCCCGAAGTTGAGGAAACCCAGGATCAGGCCCGGTGACCAGACGAAGCAAAGCGCCAGCAGCGCGCCGATGCCGATCCGGCGGCGCAGGCTCCATTCGACTGCGACGATGCCCAGCGCGGTCAGCAGCGGGACCAGGCCAGCGATGATTCGCCCCGCTGTCTCCAGCCCGAACAGCGCGGCCAGCGGCTGGACCAGCAGGTCTGCGCCGAGGTTGCCCGACCACTTCCAGTCGAACTCGTAATAGCGCTGCAGGAAGCCGTTATCGCCGCGCTCCAGCATCACATAGTAGCGTGCCAGGTGCGCGGCATAGTCCACCATCTGCGGATACTTCGCGACCAGCACCGGCAAACAGGTCAGCAGCGCCAGGGCCAGGCCAAGCAGCAAGCCTTCACGCGCAGTCGGACGCGCGCCCAGCCAGGCGGCAAGCCCGGTGCGGCGCGGAGCGGATTGCGCGAAGGTCAATTCGGCGGACATCGACAAGCTATCAGCGGCTCAGTTTGATGGCGGAAGAGGCTGGCAGGAGCGGAGGGACTCGAACCCACGGCCCTCGGTTTTGGAGACCGATGCTCTACCAACTGAGCTACGCTCCTGCAGGCGCGCTGGCCCTTAGGTCAGGCGAAGCCGGTTGGCAAGGAACTTGTCCCCGCCGGCCGCGCTATCTGCTATAACCCGCACCATGCACGCACCCGTGGCCCAGATCATCGAGCCGGACCTGCTGATGATGGCCTATCGCAGCGGGATCTTCCCGATGGCCGATGCGCGCGACGATCCGGAGATCTTCTGGGTCGAGCCGCGCCGCCGCGCGATCCTGCCGCTCGATGGCTTCAACTGCTCGCGCTCACTGGCCCGAACGCTGCGCCGTGGGCGTTTTAAAGTCACCTGCAATGCCGATTTCGGCGCGGTCATGCTGGCCTGCGCCGCCCCGCGCCGCGAATCGGGTGAGACCTGGATCAGCGCCCGGATCGAGGCAAGCTATCACCGCCTGCACGAACTGGGCCGGGCCCACTCGATCGAGTGCTGGCAGGACGGAGCGCTGGTTGGCGGGCTCTATGGCGTCGGGTTCGACCGGGTGTTCTGCGGCGAATCGATGTTCAGCCGGGTGCCCGATGCCTCAAAGTGGCGCTGGCCTGGTTGGTCGCGGCGCTGCGGCGCGGTGGGGCAGAGCTGCTCGACTGCCAGTTCATGACCGACCACCTCGCCTCAATGGGCGCGATCGAGATCAGCCAGGCCCGCTATCTGACCCTACTGCAGGCGGCTCAGAGATCGACCGAAGGGGCGGCCGCCTTGGGTGCCGGCGATGGCGCGGCCGAGGGCGTGGCCGAGGGCGACGGCGCCGGGCTGGCGCTACCTGCGGCTTTCTGCGCGCTGCTGGGCGATGCCGCAGCGGCGGGGCTGTCTTCCTCGCCCGGGAACTTCATTGCGCAGTCCTTGACCCAGACGTCATAGACCGGGTGCTCGACCACGTTGAGCGAGGGCGCGTTCTTGAATAGCCAGCCCGAGAACACCTTGCGCCAGGCCAGCTGGCTGTCGGCATTGGCCCGTTCCTCGACGAAGACCTGAACGAAGGCCCCGGTCTCGGCCGGGCGTTCCCACGGCAGGGTCCGCTCGCAAGTGGCGAGCCGCACCACGACGTTGCCAATCCGGCGGGCTTCGCCGGACTTGAGCACGATGTCCTGGGTGATGTTATTGCGCTTGTTGAGCAGGCCGAGCGTGGCAACGCGGTCCTTGACCGGGGTGCCATATTCGCTTTCTACCGCCGGCACGCTGGCCTGGGCAGCGACAGCGTCGGGAATGTCGGTCGCCGCAGCATCGGGCTCATCGCTGCTGCCGCAGGCGGCCAGCAAGAGGACCAGGCCGGGCGCAAGCAGGCGCCGCATGATCAGGCGTCCGGGCTCCAGGCCTCGTAATCGCCGGTCGCTGCCGCCCGCTTGCCGCCGCGTTCCAGCGCGCCTGCGGACGATAGGCCTGGGCCGTGCCGGTGGCGTTGGGGGTGTAATCCACTTCCCAGATCCGCGCCGGCGGCAGGTGGCTTTCGGGCACGCCATCATAGGAATGATGCAGCCAGCCGTGCCATTCGGCCGGCACGCGGCTGGCATCGTTGGCACCATTGTAGATCACCCAGCGGCGCTCGGTCCCCGCAAACGGCCCGTCCGTGCGGACCTTCTTCGCGCGGTAATACTTGTTGCCCTGCGCATCGGTACCGACCTGCTCGCCGGTCAGCGCGGAATTGAACAGCGTCCCGATCGTCGCGCCGTCCCACCAGGTGAAGATCTTGCCAAGGATTCCCATGGGCGCGCGTTAGCCTTGGTTGGCGGGGCGGGCAAGCACTACCATGCCACCTTGTCCCCCGGGGCGATGCCAAGTTCGGCGGCGCGGCCGCCGGGGATCTCGAGCACGCCCTTGACCGGGCCGATCGAGGTCAGCGGCGCCAGGTTGTAGGGCACGGCATTGGCGGCAATGTTGCTGATCCGCCCGTCCGGCGCGATGAAGATCAGGTCGAGCGAGATGACCGTGTTCTTCATCCAGAAGCTGGCCCCGCGCGGCGGGCTCATCGGGAAGATCATGCCTTCGTCCGGGCCCAGCTTGGTGCGGAACATCAGCCCCTTGGCCTGCTCCATCGCCGAGCCGGCCACTTCGACCTTGAAGCGATGGACGCCGCTGGCGCTGGTGACGGTCAGCGGAATGACCTCCAGCCCGGATTCGGGATGAGCCGCCTTGCTGGCAGCCGGTGCCGCGCCGCCGGCCCCGGGCGAACAGGCAACCAGCGTGGCGGCGAGCACGGCGAACAGCAGGTGGCGCATCAATCTTCCTCCTCGGCCCAGGCCTCCAGCCCGGCGATCGTCCCGGTTTCCACCACCTGCCGGGCGATGTCCAGCCGGTGCCCGGCGCGCAGCAGCACGGCAATCTGTTTCTCGCGGGCCGCGCGATCGGCTGGCGGCGCGCCGTAAGGGCCCAGCCGCCGCTTGCGCGCCAGCGCAGCTGCCGCCTGCCGGGCCTCCTGTGCCGAGCCGCGGACATCCTCGCGCAGATCGGCCGCGATCCCGGCGGCGCTGAGCGACTGGTCGACCCGCCGCTCACCATAGCCGCGACGGCGCAGGCTGCCGGCTTTCGCGCGGGCATAGACTTCATCATCGACATAGCCGGCCGCAACGCAGCGTTCGACCACGGCGGCGACCGGCGGATCGCCCTCACCCTCCCAGCCGCGTTCGCGCAGCTTGCGGCGCAGATAGGCCTCGAGCTTGGCGGCGGAGGTCGCAAACCGGGCGAGATAGGACAGCGCCAGCTCGTTCAGCCGCACCGTATCGAGCGGGCGCGGCACGCGGCGTTCGCGTGGTCCGCGGGCCGATTGCGAGGCGGGCTGGAACGACATTGCCCTATTCGTGCCACACTGTCGGGCGATTGGGAAAGGGTGCGGGTGGGCTATCAGGGACCCGCCCAGACAATTGGGGACGCGTTTGACGCCGAAAAACGGCGCATCCGGTTGGAAAGACGGGTTATTTTGAATGACTGATGCCGCCACCCTGGCGAGTGCCGCGACGGCTGAAGGCCTTGTGCCGACGCCCAATTATGACGCGCACCCGCGCCGCTATTCGAACTTTGCCACTTTCGGCGATGCGATCGATTATGCCGCGCAAGGCGCGCGCGGCCTGAACTTTCACGATCCGCGCGGCACGCTGATCCGGGTCTATCCGTTCAGCGAACTGCGCCGCGACGCGATTGATATGGCCTACCGCCTGATCGCGATGGGGATCGGCAAGGGTGACCGGGTCGCGCTGGTCGCCGAAACCGGGCCGGACTTTGCCGCACTGTTCTGCGGCGCGGTCTATGCCGGCGCCTGGCCAGTGCCGCTGCCGCTGCCGACCAGCTTTGGCGGCAAGGAAGGCTATATCGATCAGCTGGCGGTTCAGCTGCAAAGCTCTGACCCCAAGGTGCTGTTCTACCCGGGTGAGATCGCCGAGATGGCCGGCGCCGCCGCCAAGCGGCAGGAAGCCCGGACCGGGCGCTGCGACGGCATCGCCTGGGAAGACTTTGCGCAAGCGCCCGCCGTGCCGTGCGAGCTGACCAAGGCCAGCCCGGACGACATCTGCTATCTGCAGTATTCCAGCGGCTCGACCCGCTTCCCGCATGGCGTGGCGGTGACCCACGAAGCGCTGCTCAACAACCTCAGCGGCCATGCCCACGGCATGCAGTTCACCCAGGACGATCGCTGCATCAGCTGGTTGCCGTGGTATCACGACATGGGCCTGGTCGGCTGCTTCCTGTCGATGATCGCCAACCAGGTTTCGGCCGACTACCTCAAGACCGAGGATTTCGCCCGCCGTCCGCTGGCCTGGCTGGACCTGATCACCCGCAACAAGGGCATGTCCTGCAGCTATTCGCCGACCTTCGGCTATGACATCTGCGCCCGCCGCATCTCGAGCCAGAGCAACGTGACCGAGCGCTTCGACCTGTCGCGCTGGCGCATCGCCGGCAACGGGGCCGACATGATCCGCCCGGACGTGATGCAGAACTTCGTCAACGCCTTTGCCCCCGCCGGGTTCAAGGCCAGCGCGTTCCTGCCCTCCTATGGCCTCGCCGAAGCGACCCTGGCGGTCACGATCATGCCGCCGGGCGAAGGAATCCGCGTCGAACTGGTCGAGGAAGAGCGCCTGTCGGGCACCCCGCGCGATCTCAGCCGCCCGGCCCGCTACCGCGCTATCGTCAACTGCGGCAAGGCCGTGAAGGACATGGACCTGGCGGTCCGCAACGAGCGCGGCGAGGCCCTGCCCGATCACCACATCGGCAAGGTGTGGTGCAAGGCCCCTCGGTCATGCACTCCTACTTCCGCGATCCGGAATCGACTGCCGCCTGTCTGGTCGATGGCTGGCTCGATACTGGCGACATGGGCTACATGGTCGATGGCTATCTGTTCATTGTCGGCCGCGCCAAGGACATGATCATCATCAACGGCAAGAACCACTGGCCCCAGGATATCGAATGGGCCGTGGAACAGCTGCCCGGCTTCAACCATGGCGACATCGCCGCCTTCTCGGTCGAGAGTGAGACGGGCGAGGAAGAAGTGGCCGTGCTGGTCCACTGCCGCGTGTCCGATCCGGTCGAGCGGCAGAAGCTGCACGACACGATCCGCGACAAGGTCCGCGCGATCCTGGGCCACCCTGCGATTGTCGAACTGGTCCCGCCGCGCACCCTGCCGCGCACCAGCTCGGGCAAGCTCAGCCGCGCCAAGGCGAAGAAGCAGTACCTGTCGGGCGAAATCGCGCCGATCCAGCTCGCCGCCTGACCGCTCACGCATTCCAGTGCCGCGCTGTCCCGTTTCGGGGCGGCGCGGCGCTTTGCATTTCGCGGTTAGCTGATTAGGCTAAGGACAAGGTCGCAGAGGGGGAACAGGGGAACGCCGCGATGAATCGCGATCCGGACGATCGGAATGACTATGGTATCCTGGTGGGCTGGTCACACGCCAGCTTTGCCGACAAGCTCGATCTCAAGCTTCAGACCGTGCAATCGACCCGCCAGCTCAAGAGCGATGAGCTCGACAACCATCATATCGTGATGACGGCCAGCCAGGCCGTGCTGCTGGCAAATTACCTGTTCCAGATCACCGGTCAGACCCCGCCGACCAAGAAGCCGGGCCGATTGGCGCGTCTGCTGGGGGGCTGATCCGTCCCAAACGGTTGCTGCGTGGCGGAAATCCGCGCTTCTGTATTAGCATCACAACACAGCTTGAACTGTGCGGCAATACATCCCATGTTGGCCATAGCTTTTGCAAACACGGGATTAGCCCCATGGCCACCACGCCGACCACGACCGAGACTGCTGCCCCCACGATCACCCTGACCCCGCCCGATCCGGTGCCGGTGGTTGCCCCCGAGCAAGCGGTCGGGCTGGTCCCGGTGGCCGAGGACGCCAAGTCCAAGCTGGATCAGCGGGTCGATGCCTTCGTGAACGATCTGCTCGCCTCTGACGCCAATTCGCCCGAGTTCGGCAAGAAGGTCGATCAGATCACCAACATGGGCCGCAAGGAAATCATGACCGCATCGGGGATGAGCAACCGCTTCCTCGATCGTCCGGTCCGCGCAATGGACAAGGATTCGGGCGTCGGCGCCAATCTGGCCGAGCTGCGCCGCACGGTCGAAGCGCTCGATCCCGGCAAGCAGGGCAAGCTGTCCAAGGGCCGCAAAATCCTGGGCATCATTCCCTTCGGCAATTCGATGAAGCGCTACTTCCAGTCCTATGAGAGCGCGCAGGGCCATATCCAGGCGGTGCTTGGCCACCTCTCGTCCGGCAAGGACGAGCTGCTGATGGACAATGCCGCGATCGACGTGGAGCGCCAGAAGCTGTGGGAAGCGATGGGCGCGCTGGAGCAGATGATCCACATCAGCCGCGCGCTTGACACCAAGCTGGAGGAAAAGGCCGCAGATCTCGACGCGACCGATCCCACCAAGGCCAAGGCGATCCGCGAAACCGCGCTGTTCTACGTCCGCCAGCGCACCCAGGACCTGCTGACGCAAATGGCCGTGTCGGTGCAAGGCTACCTCGCGCTCGACCTGGTCAAGAAGAACAACGTCGAACTGGTCAAGGGCGTCGACCGCGCCAGCACCACCACCGTCGCCGCGCTGCGCACGGCTGTGACCGTGGCCCAGGCCATGGCCAACCAGCGGCTGGTGCTGCAGCAGGTCACCGCGCTCAACGAAACGACCGCGGGCCTGATCGATTCGACTGGCACGCTGCTGCGCGACCAGACCGGCAAGATCCATGAGATGGCGGCATCGAGCACGATCCCGCTCGAGACGCTACAGCGCGCCTTCCAGAACATCTACGACACGATGGACAACATCGACACCTTCAAGGTGAAGGCGCTGGAAAACATGAAGCAGACGGTCACCACGCTGACCGCCGAGGTCGAAAAGTCCAAGGGCTATATCGCCCGCGCCGAAGGGGCCGCCCAGGCCGCCAAGGCGGCGGATGCGCCCAGCCTGCTGAGCCTGGAGGGCTGATTTGCCCGGCGAGGCCCACAATTCGGACCTGATCCTGCGAGACGCCAAGCGATCGCTGGTCAACAACCGCGATTTCGGCGGGCGGCGCAATTCGATCGGACGGCGCTCGGCCGCACTCAAGCGTGAACATGCCATTCGCCAGACCAAACGGGCGGTGGCAACCGTTGGGGCGATTGTGCTCGCCGCAGCAACCGCCGGCTTGATTCTGGACGGGATCGGGGTGACCGGCGTGCTGGTGACCATGCTGGCAATTTTCGCAACCATGTCGGCCTTCATCGCCTTCTCGCGGGTCAAGGTCCCGACCCGCGACGTGCTGCGCGGCAGTGACGTCAAATCACTGGTCGGGCGGACCGAGCTGTGGCTCGAAAGCCAGCGCCCCGCGCTCCCCGCCCCGGCGGTCCAGCTGGTCGATACGATCGGGCTGCAGCTTGATGCGCTGGGCAGCCAGCTTGACGGGCTGACCGACAATGCCCCGGCTGCGCTCGAAGTGCGCAAGCTGGTGGGCGATCACCTGCCCGAACTGATTTCCACCTATACCTCGATCCCGCGCCATCTGCGCGGCGAAGGCCAGGGCGGCGGCAGCCCTGACCAGCACCTGGTCGACAGCCTGGGCAAGATCAGCACCGAGATCGACAGCGTGACCCGCCAGCTCGCCAGCGGCGCGATCGACAACCTGGCGATCAAGACCCGCTACCTCGATTACAAGTACGGCGCGGGCCCTGAAGGGGAGAGTTCCCAGTGAGGATCGCGATCCCGCATTCGATCGGCAAGGACGAAGCCCGCCGCCGGGTGCGCGAACGCTCGGGTGAGATCGCCAACTTCGTCCCCGGCTTCGCCTCGGTCAGCACCGCCTGGGCGAGCGATGACAAGATGAACCTGACCGTCGGCGCCATGGGTCAGGAAATGACCGGCGCGATCGAGGTGGGGGAAAGCGAAGTGGCCTTCACCGTCGAACTGCCAGCCGCGCTGAGCTTCGTCGAACCGATGATCCGCAGCCAGATCGAAGCCAAGGGCCGCAAGCTGCTGAGCTAGAGCTCGCGTTCCAGTTCCAGCAGGCTTTTGGGAATGCGCAGCTGCGCTGAGGCGACCCGCGTCTCGCGCAGGAACAGCAGCAGCCCCCACATCAAGAGGCCGATGGCAACGAGGAACAGCGCCGCCGCCACGAATTGCAGGCGCACGGCCACCATCTCTTCGAGGAATAGCACGGCGACCGTTACCCCGATGGTCAGGCCGCTCAGCACCATCACGAAGATAGCCCGGGTGATCAGGTGGATACGCTGGGCAATCGCCCGCATCTCGATCACCACGGCATCGTGATCCGCGCCGCTGGTGGCGGTGTGGCGTTCCTGCAAATGGCGTGAGCGGTCGACAATCCGGCCGAGCCGGGTCGATAGCAGGTTCAAGATGTTGCCGATTGCCACCAGCACAAAGACCGGCGCGAGGGCGAGCTGGATGGTCTGGGCGATCATCCCCGGCCGGACGTCAGCAGGCTGTCGACCACGCCAGGATCGGCCAGGGTCGAGGTATCGCCCAGGTTGGAGACGTCCCCTTCGGCGATCTTGCGCAGGATCCGGCGCATGATCTTGCCGCTGCGGGTCTTGGGCAGGGCGGGGGCGAAGTGGATTACGTCGGGCGTGGCGATCGGGCCGATCTCATGCCGGACCCACTGCACCAGCTCCTTGCGCACCGCATCGTCCGGCTCTTCTCCGGCATTGAGCGTGACATAGGCATAGATGCCCTGCCCCTTGATCTCGTGCGGCATGCCGACCACGGCGGCTTCGGCGACCTTGGCATGGGCGACCAGTGCGGACTCGACCTCAGCCGTGCCCATCCGGTGGCCCGAGACGTTGATCACGTCATCGACCGGCCGGTGATCCAGTAATAGCCATCGGCATCGCGCTTGCAGCCATCGCCGGTGAAGTACTTGCCGCGATAGGTGGTGAAATAGGTCTGGAAGAACCGCTCGTGATCGCCCCAGACGGTGCGCATCTGACCCGGCCAGGACTGGGTGATGCAGAGGTTGCCTTCGGTCGCCCCTTCCAGCACCGCGCCCTCGCCATCGACGATCTGCGGGACGACGCCGAACATCGGGAAGCTCGCCGCGCCCGGCTTGAGTGCATGTGCACCGGGCAGCGGCGTCATCATGCAGGCGCCGGTTTCGGTCTGCCAATAAGTGTCGACGATCGGACAGCGCCCCTCGCCAACCACGCGCCAGTACCATTCCCAGGCTTCGGGATTGATCGGCTCGCCAACCGAACCCAGCAGGCGCAACGTCTTGCGGCTGGTTGCCTTCACCCAGTCATCGCCTTCGCGCATCAGCGCACGGAGCGCCGTGGGGGCGCCGTAGAAGATCTCGACCTTGTGGCGGTCGACGATCTCCCAGAAACGGCTGTGCGTGGGATAGTTCGGCACACCTTCGAACATCACCGTGGTCGCGCCATTGGCGAGCGGGCCATAGACGACGTAGCTGTGGCCCGTGACCCAGCCCACGTCCGCCGCGCACCAGTAGATTTCACCGGGGCGGTAGTCGAACACGTACTGGTGCGTCATCGCCGCCCAGGTCAGGTAGCCGCCAGTCGTGTGCAGCACGCCCTTGGGCTTGCCGGTCGAGCCTGAGGTATAGAGGATGAACAGCGGGTCTTCCGCGCCCATTTCTTCATAGGGGCAATCGGCCGAGACCCCCGCGCGCTGCTCGTGCCACCAGTGATCGCGGCCGTCCGCCATGGTGATCGCATTGCCGACATGGCGCACGACCAGCACCGCCTCGACCCCCGGGCACTGGTTCAGCGCCTCGTCGACGTTGGCCTTGAGCGGCACCAGCTTGCCGCCGCGCATCCCGGCATCGGCGGTGATGACCACGTTGCTGTCACAGTCCTGGATCCGGCCCGCCAGCGCCTCGGGACTGAAGCCGCCGAACACCACCGAATGGATCGCCCCGATCCGGCTGCAGGCGAGCATCGCCATCGCCGCTTCGGGGATCATCGGCATATAGATGGTGATCCGGTCGCCCTTGCTGGCCCCCAGCGCCTTCAGCGCATTGGCCATGCGGCAGACTTCTTCGTGGAGCTCGCGGTAAGTCAGCTTGCGCTGCTGGTCGGCGTCGTCACCTCCCAGATGATCGCGGTGACATCGCCGCGCTCCGCCAGATGGCGTCGAGGCAATTGGCCGAGACATTGAGCGTACCGTCAGAGAACCATTCGATCCCGAAGTCGGCTTCGTCATAGGAACACTGGCTGAGCTTCGACCACGGCTTGATCCAGTCGATCCGCGCCGATTCCTGACGCCAAAAGGCCTCAGGCGCTTCGAGCGACTTGCGATACTTCTCGGCATAGACCTCCGCCGTGATCTGCGCGCGGGCGGCCCATTCGGCGGGAACGGGGTGGACGGTGGCCATCAATTACTCTCCCTTTGCCCCATCCTTGCCGCCGCCAGAGGCCGCGATCAAGCGGGTCAGAAGAATTTCTGCTGCCAGTAGAAGGTCCCGGTCACCGGCTCACCCGCGGCATTGAGCGCGGGCTTGAAGCGCAGCCGCTCCTTGGCGAGACGGCAGGTCAATTCGTCAGACTCGGGCAGGCCGCTCGACTTGTAGATCCGGCAGGCGGTCGCGCGGCCTTCGGGGCTGATCGTCAGCGCCAGGATCACCGCCTTACCGATCCGCGCCTCGCGCCCACCCGCAGGAACCGGAAAGTCCGCGGCCTTGTCGATCCGGCCGGAGATATGGACCGGCTTGCTCGCTCCGCCGCCCTGCCCGCTGCCCCCGGCGCCGCTGCCCGTGCCCGATCCGGCCCCGCCCGCGCCGGTGCCGCTGCCGACATCGCGCGCGCCGGAGGTGTCGGCGCTGCCCGTGCTGGAAGCGCGCGGTGCGGGGACCTTGGCGATCTCCACCTTGGGCTTCTCGGCTTTGACTTCGCGCGGCACGGCCTTCTTGCCTGCTTCACCCGCGGCACCGGCCGGTTCGGGTTCCGGCTTTGGCTCTGGCGAGGGCGGTGCGGTGATCGTGACGGTCAGGGTGCGGGCGATTGTCTGGGTCACCTGCGCCGTGAAGTCCGGCGCGAAGGCGCGGATCAGCGCGAGGATCGCCAGCACATGCAGCAGCGCCACCAGCACGATCACGCCCAGCTTGACCCGGCGCGGCGGGGTAAGGTCCAGCTCGTCCTCGTCCATCGCGCCACTATGGCAGGCTGCGCGCCAATTCAAAGGGTTAGGACGGCGGGGCCACGTCAAAGGCAAAGGTCAGCCGCTCGCCGGCGGCGAAGGGTTCGGTGGCGTGCCACAAGGTTGAGCCGAACAGCGCAAGCCGGCCCGGCTTTGGCTCAATCTGGCGGAGCGGCGGCAGGTCCAGCCCCAGCTCCGGCGGCGGGCTGCCGAGCGAGAGCCAGCCGGCGGGCGGTGCGCCCAGCTGGTCCGGCTCGGGCAGGCTGACATAGCAGGCCGAACTGATCCACCCGCGCACATGGGTGTGGCTGGCATGGAAGCCCGCGCCCGCCAGCCGCACTGACCAGCTGCCGGCAAAGCGCAGCGGCCCGGTGCCGCGCTCCAGCAGCGGATGGCCCGCATGGTGCGGCAGGTCGGTGGCAAAGCTGGCCACCGCCGCCAGCACCTTGTCGCGGGCCAGCCGGATCGCTGGATCAGGATGGAAAAACAGCTGCCGGTCCGTCTGCGTGCCGCCGCGCACCGACTGCTCCGGATAGGGTGCCTTCATCCGGTGCAGGCGGCGCAAGGCGGCGGCGAGGTCGGCCAATTCCTGCGGAGTGAAATCCAGATCGATTGCTGCGGCGTGGAGCGGATCGCCATCGAGCCAGCGCGCCTGCGGATCATCCAGCAAGCGCCAGCACAGCCCGGCATAGGGCCAGAACATCCGCGCCTGCGGTCCCTTGAGATGGCGCTGAGCAATCGCCAGCGCCGCTTCCGGCTGGCCGGTCCGCAGCAGGGTGCGGACATGGCAGAGGTCAGTCCCCGGGTCGGCCAGCGCGGTGAAGGGCGCGAAGTCAGGCGCGCCCTCGCCGCTCTCGGCGGACAGGAACAGTTCGGACAGGGCGAGACCCTGTGACGGTGCGCAGGCCAGCTTCGCCGCCGCCAGCACGACCCGCGCTGCCGCCCAGTCCTTGCGCGTGGCATGCTGCTGAAACCAGCCGAGCCATAGCGCAGTGTTGGTCGGTTTGGCTGCCGTGGCTTCGGCGAAGGAGCGGTCCCAACCTTGCGCCTCGCCACCGGTAATCCGCATCGCGCTGAGCGTACGGTGCCCGTCGAGCCAGCCGGAATGCTGGGCCAGCACGCTTTCCAGCAAGGCCTCGGCAGAAGTCCCCTCACCCTCCGCCGCCAGCGCCAGGGCACGATTGCGGATCAGGTCGGGCTGGCCGGGGAGCAGCGCGGCGGCGCGTTCGAACAGCGCGGCGGCGGGCCGCCAGGCCTCGAAGGCGATCTGGGCATGGCCGAAGGCAGCTTGCGGGCTGGCCGGATCAAGCCGCGCCGCCTCGGCAATCGTCTCCAGCGCAGCGTCAATATCCTGCTCGGCCAACAGCGCGGCCGCCCGGCTGACGCGCTGCGCCGTCTCGGTCATGCCTTGCAGTGCTGATCGATGAAGGCCTGATGGCTCGGCTGACGCGCCGCCTCATTGGCCATGGCGCTGCGCAGCTTGCCGAGCCATTCGCGCCCGCTTGGTCGGTATGCGCCGAGCGGGTCGGTGCCTTCGGGCAGGTTGAACTGGCCGATGTGGACCGCATGCCAGCTCGGCGGGGCAAACAGGTCCATGTCGCGCGGGATATGGCGGCCATAGCGGCGGAAGTGGTCGATCTTGAAGGCCAGGCTATCCGGAATATCCATCGCTGCGGTGTGCCGCCACATCGGCTCGGCGCGTTCCATCAGCTTGTAGTGCAGGACGATGAAGTCGCGGATCCGCTCCATCTCGGTGGTCGCAATTTGATTGTATTCGGCAATCACCGCTGGATCGAAGCTGGTGTCCGGGAACAGTGCGAGGAGCTTGGAAATCCCGGCCTGGATCAGGTGCAGACTCGTCGATTCGAGCGGTTCAAGGAACCCGCTGGAGAGGCCGATGGCGACGACGTTCCTGTCCCAGAACTTGCGGCGCATGCCAGTCGTGAAGCGCAGCTTGTTGGGATCGGCCAGCGGCTTGCCGTCGAGGTTCGCCAGCAGCACGTCAAGCGCCGCCTCATCGCTGGTGAACTGGCTGGAATAGACGTGGCCATTGCCGGTGCGGTGTTGCAGCGGGATGCGCCACTGCCACCCGGCCTCGCGCGCGGTCGAGCGGGTATAGGGGGTGAAATCGCCGGCCTTCTCGCAGGGGATCGCCACGGCCCGGTCGCAGGGCAGCCAGTGGGTCCAGTCGGCAAAGCCCGCCTTGAGAGCGCCCTCGATCAGCAGGCCGCGGAAGCCCGAGCAGTCGATGAAAAGCTCAGCCTCCAGGCTGCGGCCATCTTCCAGCGTAACCCCGGTGACAAAGCCGGTCTCGCCATGCTGCTGGACCGAGCCGATCTTGCCTTCGTGCCGCACCACCCCGCGCTGCTCTGAATAGGCGCGCAGGAAGCGGGCATAGAGCCCGGCATCGAAGTGATAGGCATAGTCAAAGGTCGAAAGCACCGAGCGCGGATCGCCGCTCGGCCGGACGAAGCGGTTCCCCTTGGCGAGGTGCCAGGCCATCGAATGCTCGTCGAACTCGGCGGTTTCCCCCGCGGCCCTGGCCAGCAGCCAGTGCTGGTGCACCGGCACCACATCAAACGCGCGGCCATGCGGGCCGAAGGGATGGAAATAGCTGTGGCCCTGGCGGCCCCAGTTCACGAATTCGATCCCCAGCTTATAGCTCGCCTGGGTGCGCTTCATGAATTCGGCTTCGTCGATCCCCAGCATCTGGTTGAAGGTGCGGATCGGCGGGATGGTCGCCTCGCCCACCCCGACTGTGCCGATTTCCTCGCTTTCGATCAGCGCGATCTCGCAGCCCTGGGCCAGGTTGGCGGCAAGCGCCGCCGCCGTCATCCAGCCGGCCGAGCCGCCGCCGACGATCAGGATCTTGCGGATGGGTTGCGCGGGTGAAGCCATTGCCTGCTCGCTTGCCATGAAAGAACACGGGCGGGAAGCGGCCTTGGCCGTTCCCGCCCGGTAAGTGTCGGGGTCCGTCCAGGGAGATGGCGGACCCCGAGGAGAACCAGCTTAGAAGCTGTAACGCACCGAAGCGGTAAAGGTGCGGCCCAGCGCCGGAGCACCGCTCAGCGCGGCCGGGTTGGTCGAGCTGTCGAACACGCCGCCGTTGCCGCGGAAGTCGAAGGTGTCGAACAGGTTGTAAACCTGCAGACCCAGCTCGAGGTTGCTGACCGGACGGATCCGCAGCACGCCGTTGAACACGGCCTTGCCCGGGTATTCCAGGCCCGCCCCGTCGATCGAGTTGGTCTGGCCGGTGGTCGACAGGCCGATCGTGGCGATGTCGTTGATGTCGTAGTTGGCCGAGACCGTGTACGACAGATCCGGGATACCATCGGCGCGGGTGTAGACGGTCGAAGCCGCCGCAGCGCGCTTGGCCTTGGTGTAGGTGGCCGTACCGACGAGGTTGAACCCGCCGTTCTGGTAGGTCACGAACAGTTCGGCACCCGACGACTTGTACTTGGTGTCGATGATGCAGCCGCCGGTCGGGCACTGCGCCGTCACGGTGGGCTCATAGTCGCTGCGGCTGAAGCTGCCCTTGAGCAGGGTCAGCTCGACCGAGTAGCGCCCGCCAGCCAGGCCGCCGCGGTTCTTCAGGCCGAGCTCGTACTGCTTCACGAAGTCAACCGAAGGCACCAGACCGCTCTGGTTGAGCTGGCCCGAGGCGGTGAACTTGCCCGAAACCGTCTGGCGGTCCGAGTTGAAGCGGCCGCCGCGCGAGGCACGGATGAACAGCGAGGTATCCGGATTGACCTTCCACAGCGCACCGGCAGTCCAGCTGGTGTAGTTGCGGCCATAGTCGAGCACTTCGCGGGCACCGTTGGCGGTGATCGTCGGGATCTGGGTGGTCACGCCATTGAAGGTAACCGGCGTGTTGAACTCCACCGCGCTACCGGCAATCGTCCAGCCCGAAGCGCGCAGCATTTCGAAGCGGACCGAACCGTCGATCGCGAAGGTGTCGTTATCCAGATCGAGCCCGACGTAAGGCGCGTTGTCGGTATAGGACAGTTCGTAATCGCGGGCGCAGCAGTTGCCCCAGTTGTTGTTGAACCCGGCAATGCCTTCGGCGGTCAGGCGCGCACCGGCAGCAGTGAACAGGTCAAGCTGCGCGGGGTTGTCGCCGCTGACTTCGCGGTAGGACTTGTTGGTGTGCCAATCCATGTTGATCTTCTGGTTCATGTAGAACCAGCCGGCGCGGGCCGTGATCGTCGCGAAGCCGCCTTCGAACTTGCCGGTCAGCGCCAGGTCGTTCGCGAAGCTGCCGATGTCGCGGATGTTGGTGCGGACATTGGTGTTCGTGTCGATGTAAGTGCCGGTATAGACCTGGCCGGCCTTCGGACCGCTGGCATAGCGAGCCTGAGCCACGACGCCGCCATTGACGGTTGAGCCGATCACCGACGAGGTGCGCCCGACGCCGAGGAACGGCGCAGTGAAGGCACCGCTCATGTCGGTCCAGCGCATGTTGTTGTCGACCGTGATGGCGTCCGAGAACTCGTAGTGGAACTGGTTCTGGATCGCCTTCGAATTGGTCGTGATGCCGGACATCGAGACGCGCTCGAGGTTGCCGTTACGGTTGTAGATCAGGAACGACTGGTTGAGCGTCGAATAGTTCGACTGGTCACGCCCGTCGAAGCCCGGGAAAGGCGTCAGGTTCGAGACCTTGCCGCCAGCCACGGTGCCCAGCGCCGGGGCGCCGGTGTAGTTCGGCTCACGCGTGTCGGCATACTTGAACAGGAAGCGGATGTAGCCCTTGCCTTCGTCAAATTCCTTGGTGACGTTGGCCTTGATCTGGACCGAGTCCGAGACGTTGAAGCCGGCGCGCAGCGGGCCCTTGCCGACCTTGTAGAAGCCGCCGACATGGAAATACATCGTCTCGTTCAGCGCGCCGCCATAGCGGAAATCGACCTTGGTTTCGTTGTAGCCCAGACCCTTGTTGAGCTGGATGAAGCCACCTTCCTGCTTGCCGGTGTGGCTGATGTAGTTGATGACCGCGCCCGGTGCCTGCGAGGCAAAGGTGGCAGCGGTACCGCCGCGCACGGCTTCGACCTTCTGGGTCGAGGCATCGAAGCGGGTCCAGTAGTCGTTGTTGCCGAATTGGATGTCGCCGAACAGCACGGTCGGCAGGCCATCTTCCTGCAGCTGAACGAAGGGCGCACCGCCGGTCGCAACCGGCAGACCGCGCACCGCGATGTTCGAGTTACCGCCCGGACCCGAAGTCCCGGCCACCTGGATCCCCGGCAGCATGCGGAACAGTTCGGCTTCCGAGCTCGGCTTGAAATCCTGGATCAGGTCGGCGCTCACCGAGGTGACCGAGATCGAGCTGTCGATCTGGGCCTTGTCGCGGCCCGAAGCCGTGACGACGATTTCATCAAGCCCGCTCGCCTCTTCCGCAGGGGCGTCTTGCGCCAGGGCGGGAGCGGCGAAGCTGGCACCGGCGACAATGGCCAGAACCGAGGCAACGCTACGCAACTGCGACTTCTTCATGGGTATCCTCCCCTCGAACACCCCTTTGCGGGGCACATTCGCCGCGGGCAAGCTGTAGCTCTACCCCGACAATCGATTGCAGTCATACGGCAATCGATTGCAATTGCAAGTGCAAATAGCAGTGCTTCACACTCCACTACCTATTCAGCATTGCCTTTGCGGCGGTTTGCAGGAACATGGCGCAATGACCGACCGGCCCCGCGTTCGCAATATTGCCGATCTAGCTAAGATTGCTGGTGTTTCCCCTGGAACTGTGTCCCGCGCGCTCTCGGGAGCCGGGCTGATCAGCCAGAAACCCGCGACCGGATCCAGGCCCTGGCCCGCGAGCACGATTTCCGTCCCAACATTATGGCCCGCAACCTGCGGATCCAGCGCACCGGCGCGATCGGCGTGCTGATTCCGCTGGGACATGAGACCGGGCAGCACATTTCCGATCCCTTCTTCATCACCATGCTGGGCCTGCTGGCCGATGCCCTGACCGAGCGCGGCTATGACCTGGTGCTGAGCCGGGTAATCCCGACCACTGATGACTGGCTGGAACGCTATGCCGATTCGGGCCGGGTCGACGGGATCATTGTGATCGGCCAGTCGGATCAGTCGGCCGTGCTGGACCGGGTGGCGGAACGCTATCGCCCGCTGGTGGTCTGGGGCGGCCATTCGCGCGGGCAGGTCCATTGCTCGGTTGGCTCGGACAACGTCGCCGGCGGCGATCTCGCCACCACGCACCTGATCGAGCGCGGCTGCAAGCAGATCACCTTCTTCGGCGATCCGACCCCGCTCGAAATCGCCCAGCGACTCGAAGGCTGCCGTCAGGCGCTGGCCCGGGCGGGTCTGGCCGATGCGCTGACCGTCTTCCCGGCACACCTCGCAGCAAGCCTCGATGACAGTGACATCACCGCCTACCTTGCCAATGCGCAGCAGCGCCCCGACGGGATCTTCGCCGCTTCCGACGTAATCGCGATGAGCGCGCTGCGCGCCTTGTCAGAGCTGGGCCTGGCCGTGCCGGGTAAGGTCAAGGTGATCGGCTATGACGGCCTGGCGCTGGGCGAGCACACCGTGCCGCGGCTTTCGACCGTCCGGCAGGACCTGACCACCGGTGCACGCAATCTGGTCGATCTGCTGCTGCGGCGGATCGCCGGGGAAGAGACCAGCTCGGTCGTGATGATGCCCGAACTGGTGGTGCGCCTCTCTACCTGAGCGCGGCCTCGGCCAGCGCCAGCGCGCCAAGCAGGCCTGAGCGGTCACCCAGACCCGGGCGGACCACGATCTCGGTCGCCTTGCCCCGGAAATAGCCATTGCCCAGCCGTTCGGCCTCGGCCTGAACGCGCTCCAGCAATCCGGGCGTACCCATCACCCCGCCGCCCAGCACGATCCGGCCGGGCTCGAACATCGCCTGCGCAGTAGTCACGGCATGGGCGAGATACCAGGCGATCACCGCGTGGCCCTCATGATCGGCCGGCAGGTCCGATAGCGAGGCGCCATAACGCGCCAGCACCGCCGGGCCGCTCGCCAGACCTTCCAGGCACGTCCCGTGGAACGGGCAGACCCCGGCAAAGTCCGCATCGGCCGGATGCAGCGGCGGACGCAGGTGGCCCATCTCGGGATGCGAGATCCCGGCCAGCGGCTTGCCGCCGATCACCGCGCCGCCGCCAATCCCGGTGCCGATGGTGAAATAGAGCACCGAAGGCTGCCCTTGCCCCGCCCCCC
>JACDQK010000121.1 GCA_015657645.1 Novosphingobium sp. | reverse complement strand
TTCGGGCGCCAGCGAACGCGCCCGCCGGGCCGGACAACCAGTGCGGCGTTGGCCGGAACTGAGCCGCAGCTCCGAATTCGAACTGTTCCAGCGCAATGACCACTGCGACATGATGCACGGCTTCGAGCAGATCTATGGCCTGCCCCAGCGCGATCCGACCGCTTACCGCCCCTTCGTCGAGTTCTGCGTGGGCCTGCCGACCGAGCTGTTCCTGCGCGATGGCCAGACCCGCTGGCTGGCGCGCGAAATGGCGCGCGGGATCATGCCCGAGGCGCAGCGGCTTGAGCTGCGCCATGGTCGCCACGGGGCGGACTGGCATCTCAAGCTGACTCGCCGCCGCCCTGAGCTGCTGGCCGAGGTCGAGCGGCTGGCGCAAAGCGAGCGGCTGAGCGCAATGATCGACTTCCCCAAGATCCGCCGCGCACTGGAAGACTGGCCTGCATCCGGGGCGATCCCGGTGGAGGAACGGCTGCTGCGCGAAGGGGCGATCCCGCGCGCGGTAATGCTGGCGCGCTACGTCAACCACTTCGAAGGGCGCAACCAGTGAACGCCGGGCTGCGCGATCCGCGCTTTCGCCGACTGGTCCTGGGGCTGGCGCTGTTGCAGATCGCCGCAGCGCTGACCGAGGGCGTCGGGCTGGTGCTGCTGGTGCCGCTGCTCTCGGCCCTGGCCGGGCCGACCGGCGCCGATGCCGGACCGCTGGCGCGTGCTGCCGCTGGCCTGAGCCAGAACCTGCCGGCCTTGCTCGCCCTCTTCGTCCTGCTGGTCGCGGCGCGTTCGGCGCTGGTGCTGGCGCGCAGCCGGGCGGCGCTGACGCTCGAGCTGGCGCTGGTCGACGGGCTGCGTCAGCGGGCCTGGCAGGCGCTGCTGGGGGCCGAGTGGCGGCTGCTCCAGGGGCTGCGCCGCTCTGATCAGGCCAGCCTGCTGATCACCAACCTCGACCGGGTCGGCCAGGGCGTAAACCAGCTGCTGCTGGCGACGACCACCGTGGTAACGCTGCTGGCGCTGGGGCTGGCGGCGCTGGCGATCTATCCGCGCTTTGCGCTCGGCGCGCTGCTGGCAGGCGCGTTGGTGCTGCTGGCCTATCGCGGGCTGCGGCGGCAGGCGGCGTTGCTGGGTGAGGCGCTTGGGGCGATCTGGGACCGGGTTCACGGCGCGCTCGACCAGGCGCTCGGTGCGCTGCGCTCGATCAAGATCCTTGGGCGCGAGGCCGAAGCCGAGGCCGCCGTCATGGCCGGCTTTGCCGAGCTCGGCGCGGCGCGGCAGGCCTATCAGACCGGGCAGGCGCTCGGGCAGTTTCTGCTCCAGACCGGCGGCGCGGCCGCGCTGGCGTTGCTGGTCTGGCTGGCCCTGGCGCAGGGGCACTTTGCAGTCGCAACCGTGCTGCCGCTGGTCGCGGTCTTCGCGCGCGCCCTGCCGCTGCTCGGCACCTTGCAGGAAGCCTGGCAGCAATGGCGCCATGCCGCCCCGGCGCTGGTTGCGGCCGAAGCGCAGATTGCAGCACTGTCCGCCGCGGCCGAAGCTCCACTGGCTGCGGCCACTGCCCCGAAGCTGGCGCGTGAGGCACGGCTCGATCGGGTGACCCTGCACTATGCCGGACAGGCCGAACCGGCGCTCAGCGATGTCACCCTGACGATTCCGGCCGGGCAGATCACCGCGTTGGTCGGGCCATCGGGGGCGGGCAAGAGCTCGGTCGCCGATCTGCTGGCCGGCCTGCTCGGCCCCGATCGCGGTACGGTCTCTATTGATGGCACCGCGCTCGATGCCGCCGCCCAGCGGGCCTGGCGCGGGCAGGTGGCCTATATCGATCAGGATCCGTTGCTGCTGGCTGCGACCCTGCGTGACAACCTGCGCTGGGCCGCGCCCGAGGCGAGCGATGCGCAGCTTTGGGCGGCGCTGGAGCAGGCAGCGGCGGCCGGCTTCGTCCGCGCCCTGCCGGAAGGCCTTGAGACGCGGCTCGGTGATGGCGGGCGGCGGCTGTCCGGCGGGGAACGCCAGCGGCTGATGCTGGCGCGGGCGCTGCTGCGCGATCCGCAGCTGCTGATCCTGGATGAGGCGACTTCGGCGCTCGATGCCGAGAACGAGGCGGCGATTGCCGCCGCGCTGGCCCAGCTGCGCGGGCGGATGACCGTGGTGCTGATTGCCCATCGCGGTGCCCTGCTCGATCTGGCCGACCAGGTGATCCGCCTCGAAAACGGGCGCATGGTTGACGAATCCTGAGCACTTACCCAATTGTTGCCCAATTCACCCACTATTCAGCGGGCGAATCGTAATCGGGGGGGTAACAACTGGCAGGCAGCGCACCGCAGGAAGGTGCCAGATCGGTATGCCAGGTTCCCCCAACAGACAGGATGACGAAGCGATGATCCAGCCCCGACGTATCCGCGCCGCGGCCTTCACCCTTGCTGCCTTGACCGCGCTTTCCGCTGCAGCGGCCCCCCACTGCCGCCAGCGCCCCGGCGCCGGCGCCGACCGGTTGCACTGGCCCGGCCAGTGGTACCTGGCTCAACGTCGTGGTCGATGGTGTGCGCAACGGCAACGGCGTGGTGGCAATCACGCTCTATGCCGACGATTCGTCGAAGTTCCTGGTCAAGCGCGGCTCGCTCTATGTCGGCCGGGTCGATGCCCAGGCGGGACGACCCGCGGCTGCATCTTCGTGCCCAAGCCCGGCGTCTATGCCCTGGCGCTCTATCATGACGAGAACCGCGATGGCCGGTTTGACCGGACCGGGCTGGGTCTTCCGGCCGAAGGCTATGGCTTCTCGAACAACCCGGCGACGCTCGCCGGCCTGCCGCAGTTCCGCTCGGTCCGGCTCAATGTGCCGAAGCCCGGGCTGACCAGCCGGATCTCGATGAAGTATCCCTAAGGCTTAGCCGTAGATTTCCGGCAGTTCGCGCGGGGTCTGGGCCTCGGCGAGTTCGTAGGCGCGCGGATCGTCGACATCGAGCCACCAGGCCGTGCCGATGTCCATCGTCGCGACGCGCCCGGCGTCAGCCAGCCGCTGCATCCCTTCGGACAGGCTTCCCGCCTTGCCTTCGGCAATCGCGGCACGGATCGCTGCGGCGAGTTCGGGCGTGGCGAGGAAGGCCCCGCAATCGACCGCATCGTAGTGCGGGATCGTCTTGCCGATTGCGGTGATGAAGCCGCGCTCGTCAAGCTTGACCCAGGTCGCGTCATCGGGATCGACCAGCGGGTTGTCGCACGCATAGTCGACCGCCAGGGTCACCCCGCGGTCGCTCGCGTCCTGCCTCGCCAGCTGCGTCAGGATCGGGGCGGAAAAGATGTGGTCCGACATCATCAGCAGATAGTTGCCGTCGATCACGTCCGCCCCGGCGATCACCGACCAGCCATTGGGCTTGGACCAGTCCTCGACCCGCTGGGCGACGACGGGGATGCCGACGCGTTCTGAGATGGCAGGTAGCGCCGCTTCGATCCGCTCCGCCTCATGGCCGGTGACCACGACGACGCGCTTCACGCCCGCAGCCTTGGCCTGCCGCGCGCCAAGTTCCAGCAGCGGGATGCCCGCAATCGGGGTGAGCGGCTTGGAATCCGAAACATCCCGCAGGCGGCTACCGAAACCGGCGGCAATGATCAGGGCGTCCATCTAGCTATCCTCACAAACAGAAACGGCGCCGGAAATGCCCGGCGCCGCTCCTTGAACCAGTTGGCTCTGCTTATTCAGCGGCCAGCGCGGTGTCAGCGATATATTCCTCGACCATCTGGGCGGCGAGGTCATCGTTGAACTGCTGCGGCGGGTGCTTGCAGAAGTAGGCCGAGGCACCGATCACGGCGCCGCCTTCACCGCGGTCCAGCGCCAGCTTGGCGCAGCGGATCGCGTCCATGACGCAAGCGGCCGAGTTCGGGCTGTCTTCCACCGAGAGGCGGAGTTCCAGTTCCATCGGCACGTTGCCCCACTGCAGGCCTTCGAGGCGCAGGAAGCACAGCTTGTTGTCCTTCTGCCACGGAACATAGTCCGACGGGCCGACGTGGATGTTTTCGTCTTCGAGGCGCTGGGCCAGCATGGCCTGAACGGCTTCGGTCTTCGATTCCTTCTTCGAACCCAGACGCTGACGGTCCAGCATGTTCATGAAGTCGGTGTTGCCGCCGGTGTTGAGCTGGTAGGTCCGCTCCACCGTCACGCCGCGGGCGGCGAACAGGCTGGACAGCACGCGGTGAACGATCGTGGCGCCAACCTGGGCCTTGATGTCGTCGCCCACGATCGGGATGTTCTTGGCGCGGAACTTGGCTTCCCATTCCGGGTTGCTGGCGATGAACACCGGCATGCAGTTGACCACGGCCACGCCGGCTTCCAGCGCGCAGTTCATGTAGAACTCGGTGGCTTCCTGCGACCCGACGGGGAGGAAGTTGATCAGCACTTCGGCGCCCGAATCCTTGATCGCCTGAACGATGCGGGCATGGTCAGCCTCGGCCTCGTCGGAGACGATGAAGCCCTTTTCGCCGACAGTGGTCATGTGCGGGGCAACGCCGTCCGAAATCTTGCCCATGATCACCTTGGCGCCGGTCAGCGGCACTTCGGCCTGGAACACGGCGGTGTTGTTCGGCTTGGCGAAGATCGCTTCGGCGATATCCTTACCGACCTTGCGGGCATCGACATCGATGCCGAGCACGAAGGCGACGTCGCTCGCGCCATAGCCGCCGATCTTGTCGTGGATCAGGCCCTGCGCGGAATTGTTCTGGCGATAGTACTCAACCCCCTGAACCAGCGAGCTGGCGCAATTCCCAACGCCAATCATGGCGACCTTGATGGGCTTCATTATGTCTCAATCCTTCTCGAGCGGCGCAGTGCGGCCTCAATGAAAGGCCGCCCCATTGTAAAATCGCGCGCCAAATGCAAGAAGTTTGGCGCAGGTCAAGCCGAATAGCGGGATTGAGCGGCGTGCCTTGGCCACCGCGACCTCTCCCAATTCGACCCCGAATCCGGCGCTTTCCTGTTGGAATGGCGCCACATCCGGTGAATGCACCTGCGCAATGCAGGCTTACTAGCATAGCACCATTCCTGCGCGTGGCAAATCCGCCGTCAGGGCCTTGTTAGGCGCCCCCTCACGCCGCTAAGGGAAAAGACTAAAGCAAGACCGGGCTAGCAGGCCGGATACAACGAGCGGGGTCGATTGGTGGAACAGGCCATGGCGGGCACGAAGCAGGGCAAACCGGCAAAGCCGCAGCGCCCGCGCGAGCTGCAGGATCCGCTCAATTACTACCTCTATCATCCGCTGGCCTGGCAACTGGCGCGCGGCCTGGCCCATACGCCGATCACCCCCAACATGGTCTCGGTCTTTGGCGGGCTGATGGTGGTCGCGGCGGGCATCGTTTATGCGGGCCTGGCCTGGCCGGTCGGCGCAGCGCTGGGCATGGCGCTGCACATGGGCTGGCACGTGGTCGATGGCGCCGATGGCGACCTGGCGCGGATGACCGGCCGGTCCAGCCCGATCGGCGAAATGGTCGACGGCGTCTGCGATTATGCCAGCCATATCGTGCTCTACCTGATCCTGGGCTGGGTCCTGTCGAACGAGACCGGGTTCTTCAGCGGCAGCACCGGCTGGATCCTGCTGGTGATTGCCGGGGTCAGCCATGCCGTGCAATCGAACCATGTCGAGGTCCAGCGCCGGCAATACCAGTGGTGGGTCTATGGCACCCCGTGGATCCGCCACAGCCATGGCCAGGCGGATTCGGCGACCAGCAAGAGCCTGTTTGGGGTCTTCGTCTCAGCCTACCTTAATGCCGCCAGCGGGATGACCCCGCATGCGCTGCAGATCGATACCGCAGTCGATGCGGCCAAGGGCGATCCCGCCCGTCTGGCCGAGATCGCCGCGGCTGTCCGCGCCGAGGCCCCGCCGCTGCTCTTGATGTGCAAGGTGCTGGGCCCCAATCCGCGGGCGATTGTGCTGGGCCTGTCGATGTTTGCGGGGACGCCGCTTTATTACATGATCTATCAGGCAGTGGTGCTGAATGTGCTGCTGGTGGTCTCGGTGCTGATGCATAACGCCGCCGCGCGGCGGATCGCGGCGAAGATTGGTGTCTAGGCCTTCGCAGGCCTAGACGTTGGCAATCGGGCGGCTATCATCCGCCTATGCTCCACAGTCATCTGCTTGAAGCCGCGCGCGCGATCTCGGACGAGGTCGTCGCGCTGCGCCGCGCGATCCATGCCGAGCCGGAACTCGGCCTCCACACCCCCCGCACCCGCGACAAGGTCCGCGCCGCGCTGGCCGATCTGCCGCTGACCTGGCGCGAGGGGCCTTCGACCACGGGCATGGTCGCCACACTCCAGGGCGCCGCCCCTGGCCGCCATGTCCTGCTGCGCGGCGATATGGATGCGCTGCCAATGCCCGAGGAGACCGGGCTGCCCTTCGCCTCGCAGATCCAGGGGGCGATGCACGCCTGCGGACACGATGCCCACACCGCGATGCTGGCCGGTGCGGCACGGGTACTCGCCGCACGGCAGGCGGAGCTCAAGGGCACGGTCTCCTTCATGTTCCAGCCGGGCGAGGAAGGCCACCACGGGGCGCGTTTCATGCTCGACGATGGCCTGATCGATCCCCTGCCCGATGCCGCCTTTGCACTCCATGTCATGCCCAACGCCAGGCATGGCCTGGTGGCGGGCCGCGCCGGGGCGCTGATGGCGGCGGCTGACCAGTTCGAGATCACGGTCAAGGGCGCGGGCGGCCATGCCTCGATGCCGCACCAGACGCAGGACCCGGTCCCGGTCGCCTGCGAGATCGTGCTGGCGATCCAGACCATGGTCACGCGCCAGTTCAACGCCCACGATCCGGTGGTGGTCACCGTCGCGCGGATCGAGGGCGGCACGGCGCACAATGTCATCGCCGATTTCGCCACGCTGAAGGGGACGATGCGCACGCTCTCCCCGCGCCACCGCGTCAAGCTTCATGCGGCCTTGCAGCAGCTCGCCAGCGGGATCGCCGCCGCGCACGGCCTCAGCGCCGAGGTCCGGATCATCGAGGGCTTCCCGGTGACGATCTGCGATGCGCAGGCCGTCGCTTTTGGCGAACGCGTGACGGACGGCCTGTTTGGCGCCGGCGCCTGGCAGACCCTGCCCGCCCCGATCATGGGCGCAGAGGACTTCTCCTACGTGCTGGAGAAGGTGCCGGGCGCGATGTTCTTCCTGGGCGTGGCCGAGGATGGGGCCGACTGGCATTCCTGCTGCGGGATCCACTCACCGCGCATGATGGTCGATGAAGCCGTCCTCCCGCGCGGCACGGCGCTGCTCGCAGGTCTCGCCGAGGAGTTCCTGGCGAGCGGCTTCTAGATAGGCCGCGACATCGACCAGAAGTGCGGGCCGTCTTTCGCCGGTATGTCCCACTCCTCGTGCACCACAAAGCCCAGCCGCAGGTAGATGCCGACATTGCCCTCGGTCGCGGTCTCCAGCAGCGCCGGCTTGCCCGCCGCGGTTGCCTCGGCAATCCCGGCGCGGATGGTGAGACCGCCCAGGCCCTGGCCCTGGCAGTCCGGCCGCACCCCGGCATAGCGCAGGTAGTACCAGTCCTCGCCCTTGGCCACGTGCGCGCCGATCGCATCGCCGAGCGTGCTGGCGCGCAGGATCCGCTGACCGAAGATCCCGAGCAGGCGCAGGATCTCCGGCGGCCAGAGCGGATCGTGGTGGTGGACCTTGCCGGGCAGCCGCCACAGCGTCACCGCCTCGCAGCCCGGCGTGCCCAGTGCGATGCCGTGGCGCTGGTGATCGTCCCACAACCAGGCGAACATCTTCGGCAGCCGCCGCGCCCGCTCGGCCGCGTCGGGGATCATCCAGCTGATCGCCGGATCGTTCTGAAAGGCGGCGGCGAGCGTCGCCACGGCCGCATCGCGGTGCTGCGGGCCCAGACGGATGATGGTGCGCTCGGTCACGTCAGTCCGCCTTGTCAGGCTGAGCGAGCAGCCCGCGCAAGGTCAGTGCCAGTCCGGCCAGCACCGCCACGGACAGCGCCAGCAGGGCCGCCGCGATCAAGTTCTCCTGCCACGGCGCGCTGGCCATGCCCTTGCCGGCGAGGGGCATCGAAGTGGCACCCGCGCCCCAGCTCGCCGCGACCAGCACCGTCGCCCAGTTGGCGACATTGCCGAAGGCGAGCAGGCCAAAGGCCCAGGCCTGGCCGCGCCGGCCCAGAGCAACCCGCGGCCAGATCGCTGCCAGCGCGATCAGCATGATCCCGCCCATGGCCCCGGCCAGATGGGCCGACAGCCCCAGGCGCGGGTTCGGCATCAGCGCGATGAGCAGCCCGGTCACCATCCCCGCCAGCAGCAGGGCCACACCCAGCACGGCCAGCCGCCGCGCGACATCATCCTGGTTCATTCTGCACCCCCTTTCATGCGCGCCGGACCCAGCAGCAGCGCCAGGAAGGCGGCAGTGAACAGCAAGTCTCCGGCCAGGAGCGGCCCGGTACCGGGAGCCGCCGTCCCCGCCGCGATCGACGGCGCGAGCAGCACGACCAGCCCGAGCTTGCCGACCACGCCGGCCCAAAGTGCCGGGGCCAGCCGGACCGGGTTGCTGGCAACCAGCGCGTACAGCACCCCGAACCCCGCGACCAACACGGCCGAAACCTTGTCGGCTGCGGTAATGCTGCCATTCAGCAGCACCGGCAGGCTGATCAGCCAGTTATAGGCCGCCGCCGCCCACAGCATCCATGACCAACCCCTTGCCATCGCCGTCCCTCCTGTTCCCGAGGTCGGAGACTTGGCCGGGGCGGCGCCCTTGTCAACGTTCGTTGCGCCAGAGACCCATGCCTGCCATGGACTGACCCCGATGGGAGACAGCACATGGCCGGCGACGACGAAGACTACGCCTATGACGAGGACAGCGGCGAATGGCTGCCCGCGTCCGAACTCGCCGCCAAGCGCGCCGCCGAAAGCGCGATTGAAGTGCGCGATGCGGTCGGCAATGTCCTGGCCGACGGCGATTCCGTCACCCTGATCAAGGACCTGACCGTCAAAGGTGCCGGCCAGACGCTGAAGCAGGGCACCGTCATCCCCTCGATCCGCCTGACCGGCGACGCCCAGGAGATCGACTGCCGCTATCCCGGCATCAAGGGCCTGGTCCTCCGCGCCGAATTTGTCCGCAAGCGCTAGGGCCGATTTCGTGCCGCGATTGGGCCGAAAGCGCCTAGGGTTGGCGGCGGGGCATCTGCCCGCGAAGGAACGTGCCATGGCCAAGAGCCAGAAGAAATCGAACCGCGAAGTGCGCAAGCCCAAGGCGGAGAAGCCGCCCAAGCCGAACGCTTCCAACCCCAGCCTCAAGCCCGGCGTTCTGCCCGGGCTGGAGCATATGAAGCGCTGACCGCCGCCCGCCGATGACTGTCCAACCGCTCCGCATCCTGGTCGATGCCGATGCCTGCCCGGTCAAGGAAGAGATCTACAAGGTCGCCTTCCGCCGCCAGGTTCCGGTCCACGTGGTCAGCAACATGCGGCTGCGCGTGCCCGATCACCCCTTGATCGCCCGCGTCACCGTCTCCGATGCCTTCGACGCGGCGGATGACTGGATCGCCGACCAGGCCGATGCCAGGGCCGTGGTGATCACCAGCGACATCCTGCTGGCCGACCGCTGCCTCAAGGCCGGGGCGACGGTGCTCTCCGGCACCGGCAAGCCCTTTACCCACGCCTCGATCGGCAGCGCGATTGCCACCCGCGCGATCATGGCCGATCTGCGCGCCGGGGGCGAGGCGATCGGCGGCCCGGCCCCCTTCGCCAAGACTGACCGCTCGCGCTTTCTCCAGGCGCTCGACGAAGCGCTGGTCCGGCTGGCGCGGGCCTAACCCGGATTACCCGGCACGCCCGGCACGTCCGGAATCTCGATCCAGTGCTGCTTGCTCGCCGTCCAGAACTGGATCTGCGGGTTGAAGCTGCTGGTATCGTCGAGCGACCCCGCCTTCACGAAAATCCCGCCAACCTGGGCCGGCACGCGGGTGAAGACCGGCGATCCGCAGGTCGGGCAGAACTGGCGGTGCACTTCGCCGCCGCTGGTGCCGTGATCGACATAGGTCTGGACAGTCCCGGTGATCTCCACGCCGCTTTCGGGCAGGCCCAGGATCATCGACCAGCCGCTGCCGGCCTGGCGCTGGCAGTTCTTGCAGTGGCACACCGCCTGCATGAAGGGTTCGGCCGTAATCTTGTAGCGCACCGCGCCGCACAGGCAGCCACCGGTCTGTTCAGTCGTCATG
>JACDQK010000120.1 GCA_015657645.1 Novosphingobium sp. | reverse complement strand
GATCGTGATCCCGCGTTCGCGCTCAATGTCCATGTTATCAGGACTTGCGCCGACATCTCACGCTCGGACAGGCCCCAGTGAACTGGATCAGCCGGTCAGCGAGGTCGACTTGCCATGGTCGATATGGGCAATAATGCTGAAATTACGGATACTTGCAAGATCTGTCATGATACTTCCGGTAGCTTTGCACCGCCGTTAGCAGCAAGTGCAGGCACTGTCACCGGCCCGGAAGGCCATAAGTCGATTGGCTACCAGCGGGTCAGCTTGACGAACAAGGCGGTGGCCAGGCCCATGGCGATCATCGCGCCGAGTGAGAGCGCGAAGACGCTCCAAAGCGGCAGTCCGGCCTGAGCGAGCAGCCAGCCGCCGATCACGACTACGCCCAGCCGGATCGCTTGGGCCCCGATCGCGCCGCCGACCCGCCCCGCGCCTTGCGAGCCGAAGTAGAGACACAGGCCGAGGCCGAAGAACGGGAAGCCGACCCCGGCGATCGTCAGATAGGTGTAGGCCGTCTGCCGCACCGCCGGATCGCCAGTGAACAGATCGACCCACAGCCACGGCGCCAGCGCGGCAATCGCGCCGAGCAGGCCGAGCGCCGCGGCGGCCATCGCCCCGGCAGTCCAGGCTACGGCCCGCGCGCGCGGCACGTCGCCCGCGCCCATCGCCGTCCCGACCATGGGCACCGAAGCGACGCCGACCGAGAAGGCGATCGGGATCAGCAGGAACTCGAGCCGCACGCCGATCCCGTATCCGGCCAGGGCTTCCGGTCCGAACCGGGCAACCAGCGCGGTCAGGACCAGCACAGTCGAGACCGACAGCAGCGGCGAAAGCATCGCGATCCAGCCGATCCGCATGATCTCGCGGAAATGGGCGGCCGACAGCAAGCCAGCCGAAAAGGTCAGCCGCAGCCGCGAACGCGGTGACTGGAGATAAACCAGCAGGGCCAAAGCGGCGCCGGTAAAGGCAACCAGCTGGCCCAGGGCAACCCCGGCGATGCCAAGGCGCGGCGCCGGCCCAAGTCCCAGCCCCAGCGCGCCGCCCACCACCACCTGCACCAGCCCGGCGACCAGCTGGATGCTGGCCGGGATAGCCATATTGCCCGATCCGCGCGCGATCGAGGCCAGCGTGTTGGAAGCCCAGATCCCGACAATCCCAAAGGCAGCCACGTGCGAAAAGGCGACGGCTTCAGCCAGCACCGCGCCCGAACCGCCCAGCAGGCGAAAAACCGTCTCACCCAGCATCAGCACCGTGGCGCTAAGCAACAGCCCCAGCCCCAGGCCGATCGCCAGGGCATTGAGCGCCAGCGCCTTGCGGCCGCCAGATCCCCACCCCCCAATGCGCGGCTGATCGCGCCGGATACGGTGCCGCCCATCGCTCCGGCGGAAAGCATCTGCATCAGCATGAAAATCGGAAAGGCCAGCGCGATCCCGCCGAGCGAGGCCACGCCGAGCCGGCCGACATAGGCCGTCTCGGCAATCGAAACGATCGTGGCCGAGCACAGCGCGATCAGGTTGGGCAGGCTCAGCCGGGTCAGCGTCGGCAGGATCGGCCCGCTGCGCAGCATGGCGCCGCGGGCATCATTGGCTGTCGTTGCGGTCACAGGCCGAACCTGTGCTGCAAGGCTTGCAGGGCATCATGCAGAATTGCGTCGGATTCTGCCCCCTTACCTAGGGCGCGGGCCAGAGCGACTGCGCCGACGAGCTGGGCCAGCGCGGCGCGCGCGGCGGCCTCAGGCTCAGCGATACCAAGCCGGGTCAGCGCCGCTGCGATCCGCCCGGCGGTGCGCGCCAGGCCGCGTTCGAACTTGCTGCGCGCCGCCACATCGCCGCGCGCCATATCGCCGGCCAGCGCGGGAAGCGGACAGCCGGGCTGCGAGCCATCGCGGTGCGCAGGCGAAAGATAGCCCGCCAGAAAGCCACGCAAGGCCTTGCGCAGGTCTGCTTGCGAATCAGCCAGCGCTGCGTCCAGTCGCCGGCTGCTGGCAGCGGCTTCGGCGAACATCGAGTCCAGCGTTTCGGCCACCAGCGCCTCTTTTGAGGCGAAGTGGGCATAGAACCCGCCATGCGTCAGGCCCGCACCGCGCATGACATCGGCCACGCCCAGCCCGTCTGGCCCCTTGGCCCGCAGTTCGCGCGCGGCCGCGTGCAGAATCCGCTCTCGCGATTGCGCCTTGTGATCGGGTCCGTAACGCATCGACGCTCCTTTATATGATCATGATAATATAAAGGAGCGCGCTGGCAAGGACATTTGCATGGAGCGGCGATCGCAGGTGGCGGCCTGATCCGGAGTGGCGCATGCGCCGATGGAACCAAACCTTGGATGCGGTCCACCGCAATTGGGCGGAGTGGGCAACAAGCCCAGAATCGACTTAGGCGACCTTGACCCCGCGGTGCTTGATTTCGGCCGTGCCGAACTTGGGCAGGCTGAGCGCAGCGCCCGGCTGCTGCATCAGCTGCATCGGATATTCGCCCTTAGGCAGAGCCTGCAGCGGCATCCCAGCCTGCGCCAGGACATACGGCGAGACGCGGTGGCGGGTACAGAGGCCACCAGCCCCATCGTCGACCAGCTGCTGTTCGAACTCCAGCCCCTGCATCGCCCCAGCGCTGCGGCGGACGTGAGCGACGGCCAGCTGGCCTTCGCCGAAGTCGACCACGAACGGCGTGCCAACCGGCACATCGAGCAGGCCTTCAACCATGCAGCCACTGCGCGAGAGGTTGCGCATCATCGCATCATAGCGGTGATCCTCGTGGATCAGGCCGACGCGGCGCAGCACGGTGCGGCGGTCCGGGCGATAGCGGCTCGGGCCATCGGGCTCGATCACCCAGTCGCCGCTCAGCAGGGCTTCGGTGACTTCGTCACCCGGCACGGCCGAGGCGTAGATGAAGCCTTGGATCTGGTTGACCCCCAGCTTGCGCATGGCTTCCAGCTCGTCGTGGGCTTCGATCCCCTCGGCGGTGGTATCCATGTTCAGCGCCTTGGCCAGGCTGACGATCGAGGCAATGATCGCGGCGTTGCGGCTGCCCGGCTGGGTCACCTCGCTGATGAAGCTCTTGTCGATCTTGATCTTGTCGAACGGCGCATGCTGCAGATAGCTGAGCGAGGAATAGCCGGTGCCGAAGTCGTCGAGCGCGAGCCGCACGCCCAGCATCTTGAGCGCGGTAAACATCTCTTCGGTGCTCGATTTGTCACCAAGGAAGACCGACTCAGTCAGTTCCAACTCGAGCCGCTCTGGCGCCAGACCCGAATGCGCGAGTGCCTGGGCGACGAGCGTGGGGAACCCGACATTGGCAAATTGCGCAGCCGACACGTTGACCGAAATCTTGACGCTGCCGGGCCAGTCCGCAGCTTCGGAGCAGGCCTGTTTCAGCATCCAGTCGCCCAGCTGGCCGATTAGGTTGGCTTCTTCGGCAATCGGGATGAAGATGGAGGGCGAGATATCGCCCAGTTCAGGATGCTCCCACCGCGCCAGGGCTTCGAGTGACACGACCTTGTTGGTCGTGGCATCAACGATCGGCTGGTAGACCGCGCGCATCTGACCGCTGGCCAGGGCATCGCGCAGGTCATCCTCAATCTGCTTGCGGCGCTCGGCCTCGCTGTGGAGGTCGCTGGAGTAGAACCGGAACTGCCCGCGCCCGCCGCCCTTGGAGGCATAGAGCGCAAGGTCGGCCGAACGGACCAGCTCTTCGCTGGTGATCCCGTCATAGGGCGCAATCGCGATCCCGACCGATGCACCAATGACGCAGCGGCTGCCATCGATCTGGTAGGGCTGCGACAGCATGGTGATCACGGTCATGGCGATTTCGCCAAGCCGGCCGCGATCGTCGATATCGGGCAGGATGACCTGGAACTCGTCGCCGCCCAGGCGGCCGATCTCGAAGCTCTTTTCACCCAGGACCCGCTGCAGGCGCTGAGCAACCTGTTTGAGCAGCTCGTCGCCAGCCGGGTGGCCCAGCGTATCGTTGACCTGCTTGAAGCGGTCCAGATCGAGCATGAAGATCGCGCAGGCGCGCTTGGCGGTCTTGTAAGCGGTGAGGATCGCGTTGAGCCGCTTGCCGATGCGGTGGCGGTTGGCCAGGCCGGTCAGCGAATCATACTGGGCCAGGCGCGAGGCATCCTTGTGCGACTGGCGCGTCGCCGTCACATCAACGGCATTGCCGTAATAGCCGATGAAATGACCGCCAGCGTCAAACTGTGGGCGGCCGGCAATCGACCACCACAATTCGACGTTCTCGCTGGCCGCCTTGACCGGCAGATCGGCAAAGGTCTTGCGGGCGCTAAGGATCAGCGGGAGCGTGCGCTCGACCGCATCGTCCTCGTCCCGTTCGAGGATGAACAGCGATTGCACCGGCTGGCCGACCAGCTCCTCTCCAGGAATGCCAAGGACTTGCGCAACGCAATCGGAAACGTAAGTGAGCCGCCCTTCGGCGTTTGTCGACCAGAACCAGCCGTGGCCGGACTTTTCGTAATCGTGGGCCAACTCAAACAGGCGCTCGCGGCCAGACTTGCTGATTTCAGGCGAGGAACCGCCGTGCCGCCGGCTGCCCAGCAGGTTCTTGAAACGGCCAAGGGGAGAGGCGTTGCCTCCGCTCATCAGTTCTCGCTCGGTTGTTTGACTTGAACTTTTCTAAGCGAACATGGTTGCGAAATGCCTAACAAAAGGCCGCGAATGACGGCATTTCAACGGTGTCATCCAGTCGCGTGGCGGCGTTCGATCGCCAGGTCGGTGCTGCGCAGGGCAGCCTGTCCTGCACCTGGCTGACCCGCCAGCGGCGTGGCGAATTCGACGCCCATCCGGTCCTGCTGCGACCAGCGCGCCGTCGCCGTCAGCACCTGGCCATCGCCCCAATGCAGCCGGAACAGCGTACCAGCCGGCACGTTCCACAGCCCTTCGATCAGCGCTCCGGTGGCCGAAAGGTTGCGGATGGTTGCCTGATAGCGCTGATCGCCATGCTCCAGCGTGATCTTGCGCAGCATGGTGTGGCGTGTCGCCCGGGCCGATCGCGGCCCGCTGGGGATCGCAGTAAGGCCTGAGGCAAGCCGCTCGCTTGCCTGGGTAAAGGTCAGCGGCTTGTCATAGATAAAGCCCTGAACGTGGCTGCAACCCAGGTGGCGAACCAGGTCCAGCTCATCAAAGGTCTCGACGCCCTCGGCGGTCGTTTCCATGTCGAGCGCTTCGGCCAGGCTGACGATCGAGCTGATGATCGCGCCGTTCGGGCTGCCGGCCTGAGTCGCGCCGCGCACGAATGACTGGTCGATCTTGATCTTGTTGAACGGCGCGCGCTTGAGATAGCCGAGCGAGGAATAGCCGGTGCCGAAATCGTCGAGCACCAGCCGCACCCCGATCCGCTTAGGCGGAGAACATCTTCTCCACCCCTTCATCCTCGTTGAGGAAGACGCTTTCGGTGATTTCCAGCTCCAGCCGGTCCGGGCTGACCTGAGCATTGGCCAGCGCCTGGGTCACGACGGCCGGCAATCCGGGGTTGGCAAACTGCAATGGGGACACATTGACAGCCACGCGTACCGATTCCGGCCACTTGGCCAGCTCCATGCAGGCCGTTCGCAAGGCCCATTCGCCGATCTGGGCAATCAGGCCTACATCCTCGGCGATCGGGATGAACTTGGTCGGCGACATCGGCCCATGGACCGGGTGGTTCCAGCGCAGCAGCGCCTCGAACCCGGTGATCCGTTCGGTCGTGGTCTGGACCACGGGCTGATAGGCCAGCTCCAGCCCGCCGGTCGCGACAGCTTCGCGCAGATCGGCTTCAAGCTGGCGGCGCTCCTCGGCATCGCTGTGCAGATCGGCCGCGTAGAAATGGTGCCGTCCGCGCCCGCCATCCTTGGCGGCGTAGAGCGCCAGGTCGGCGTTGCGGATCAGCGCTTCGGAGGTCACGCCATCATCCGGGGAAAGCGCGATCCCGATCGAGGCGCCAATCACCACGCGGTGGCCATCAAGCTGGTAAGGCAGCGACAGGTTGCGGATCACCCGCTCCGCCAGCGCGGCAAGGTCTTCGCGCTTATGCTGGCCGGGCAGGACCACTTCGAATTCGTCACCGCCGAGCCGCCCGACCCGGCCCAGTTCGCCGACTGTGTGCTTAAGCCGCTCGGCCACCTGGGTCAGCAGCGCATCGCCGACCGGGTGGCCCATCGTATCGTTGACCTGCTTGAACCGGTCGAGATCGAGCAGGAAGATCGCGCAGGCGCGCTGCCCGGCGTTTGGCGTCGCGAGTAGGCGCTCCAGTGTCTGGGCCATTTGCAGCCGGTTGGCGAGGCCGGTCAGCGAGTCATAATGCGCCAGACGCGAGGCATGTTCCTGCGAGCGGCGCTTCTCGGTCAGATCATGGCCCGACCCCCGGAACCCCAGGAAGTTGCCGAATTCATCGTAGAGCGGCCGGGCTGAGATTGACCACCAGCGTTCTTCCCCTGGCACCGCGGCTCGCAGCGCGAGATCATTGAAGGCCGAGCGGGCGGTCAGGTGGAAGGCCAGCGTCCGCTCCCCCTCCTCCGCATCGGGCTGGAACAGCACGGACAGCGGCTTGCCGACCAGTTCGCGCGGCTGGCGCTCGAGCACCTTGCCAACCGTTGGCGAAACATAGAGCAGCGCGGCGCGCCGGTCGGTTTCAAAGAACCAGCCCTGCCCGCTCTCCTCGAACTCGTTGAGCAATTGTTCAGCGCGCTTCTGGTTGCGCCGACGCTCGCGCTCGGCGGCGAATTCGGCGCGGTCGTCACGGGCCTGCTGGACTGCCGCGTGGACGCCAATCGCGGCGCCGCCAGCCAGGATCAGCAGGGTATCGATATTGCCGGCGACCAACGCCACCCCCAGCCAGGTCGCGATGATCGCGCCGATGATGCTGGCGATCCGCCGATTGAGGATCACCGCTGCCAGCGACGAGGCAATCACCGGCCCGCCAATCGTCTCGCGCCAGTTCATCGAGGGGATACCCTCGGTCCAGCAGCCGATCGCCAACCCAAACAGCAGCATCGGCCCGCTGATGTGCAGGCCCTGCAGGATCTGGCGGCGGGTCTCGTCGTGGCGGCGCAGCTTCTCGCGGCGGTTGACGCGGGCGATCGGCCAGGTCAGCCAGATCGCTGCGGCGATCAGGCTCAGCGCTGCAATCCCGGGGATGGTCTGGGTCGAGGCAGCCGTGACGACCGTGATCACGGCCATGATCGGGGCCATCAGCCTCCAGTTGTCGGCAACGAGCTCCTGCGCCCGGGCCGCCTCGCGCGGACGAGCATGGGCGCGCGCCTTCGGCGCGGCTGTCTGCCCCTTCCTGACTTGCTTCGCGACCATCGTGGACGGCACTAGCCAAATGCTTTTGAAAAACAGTTAATTTCCTGCATTTGCGTGATCGTCGCCCACGACCCTGCGACTTTTGCCAGCCGGGTTGCCAAGCCTTGGCGGGCGAGGCATCCTTGCCCTTCGGAAAACGCGAGCGGAGCGGCTGAAAGTGGCCTTCCGCAGCGAAGGGGAGGCCAAGCGGTTCATGCGCCATATCGCGATTATCGGGTCCGGTCCGGCTGGTTACTACACCGCGGAAGCCGCGCAGAAGCAGTGGGGCGAGGATGTCCGGGTCGACATCTTCGACATGCTGCCGGTCCCCTATGGTCTGATCCGAACCGGCGTTGCCCCCGACCACCAGTCGATCAAGGGCGTCTCGCGCCGCTACGAAGGTACCGCCCTGTCCGACAACGTCCGCTTTGTTGGCAATGTCACGATCGGCGAGGACGTGACCATTGCCGAATTGCAGGAGCTGTACGACGCCGTGGTGCTCGCCACCGGCGCGCCCAACGACAAGCCGGCCGGCGTGCCGGGCGAAGGGCTGGACAACGTCTTCGGCAGCGCGGCTTTCGTCGGCTGGTACAACGGCCATCCGCAGTTCGCGAAGCTCAATCCTGACCTCTCTGGCAGCACCGCCGTGGTGATCGGCAATGGCAATGTCGCGCTCGACGTGGCGCGGATCATGGCCAAGACCGCGAGCGAGTTTACTGGTAGCGATATTGTCGCCCACGCGCTCCATGCGCTTGAAAAGTCAAAGGTTTCGCGGATCGTGATCCTGGGCCGGCGCGGGCCGCACCAGATCGCGATGACGCCCAAGGAACTGGGCGAACTGGCCCACCTGAACCGCGCCTGCCCGCGGGTCGATCCCGCCGACCTGCCGGCCGAAGACGAGGACCTGTTCCTTGAGCCCGGCCAGCGCAAGTCGGTCGGTCACCTGCGCAGCTTTGCCGCCATCCCCGAGGAATTTCGCGCCGACAAACCGGTCGAGATCGAGTTCGATTTCTTCGCCAGCCCGCGCAGCATTCTGGGCGATGGGCAGGTCAGCGGGATCGAAGTGGAACGCACCGTGCTCGACGCCAATGGCCGCGCCAGCGGCACGGGCGAGACCTATACCATTCCTTGCGGCTTGGTCGTCACCTGCATCGGCTATAAGACCAGCCCGATCCCTGGCGTCCCGTTCGAGGAAAGCGCCGGCCGCTTTGCCAATGACGAAGGGCGGATCCTGCCGGGGCTCTATTGCGTCGGCTGGGCCCGACGCGGTCCTTCGGGAACGATCGGCACTAACCGCCCGGATGGCTTTGCCATCATCGAGCTGATCGCCGAGGACATCGGCAACGGCGAAGGCAAGGCCGGACGGCCGGGCTTCGATGCTCTGGCGGAGGCGCGCGGGCTCGACGTCGTGACCTTCCGCGACTGGAAGAAGATCGAAGCCGCCGAGGAACAGCGCGCCCGCGATGGCGCCCCGCGTGAGAAATTCGTCGATGTCGGCGACATGATCCGGGCACTGGGGGAATAGCCCTTCTCTGCTTGCCCCCACCGCTAAGCCATGATTTAATCGCCCGGTTAAAGGTCCGACCCCAGAGAGTCGCGGCCAGCGGAGAGAGCCCATGGCAACCTACGATCTGATCATTCGCAACGGCACCATTGTCGATGGCACCGGCGCGCCGCGCTTCACGGGCGATGTCGCCATCAAGGACGGGCTGATCGCTGCTGTCGGGCAGGTCCACGGCGATGCCACGGACGAGATCGATGCCGGCGGCAAGATCGTCGCTCCGGGCTGGGTCGATGTGCACACCCATTACGATGGCCAGGCTACTTGGGATCAGGAGATGGCCCCGTCGAGCTGGCACGGCGTGACCACGGCAGTCATGGGCAATTGCGGCGTCGGCTTCGCGCCCGCCGCCCCGGATCGCCACAACTGGCTGATCGGGCTGATGGAGGGCGTGGAAGACATCCCCGGAACGGCGCTGGCCGAGGGGATGAAGTGGGACTGGGAGACCTTCCCCGAATATCTCGATGCGCTCGAAAAGCTGCCGCGCTCGATCGATATCGGCACCCACGTGCCGCACGGCGCAGTGCGCGCCTATGTGCTGGGTGACCGCGAGATGCCGGGCGCCGTCCCGACCGGCGAAGACATCGCCAAGATGGCTGACATCGTCGAGGAAGGCGTGCGCGCCGGGGCGCTGGGCTTTTCGACCAGCCGCACCGTGCTGCACCGCTCGATCGATGGCGAACTGGTCCCCGGCACAACCGCGACCGAGGAAGAGCTGGTCGAGATTGGCCGCGCGATGGGAAGAGTCGGCTACGGTGTGTTCGAAATGGCCAGCGACCTGCGCCGCGAATGGAACGAGTTCAGCTGGATGGGCCAGATCAGCCGCGAAACCGGCCTGCCGGTGACCTTCGCCGCGCTCCAGTCGATCGCCAAGGAGCAGCCGCTCGACGAGCAGATCGCCAACATGCGCGCCGAGAATGACAACGGCGCCAATATCGTCGCCCAGATCGCGCTGCGCGGCAATGGCATCATCATGGCCTGGCAGGGCACGGTCCACCCGTTCCGCCTGCGCCCGAGCTGGCAGGCGATTGCCGAGCTACCGTGGGACCAGCAGCGCGCCAAGCTGCTTGACCCGGCGTTCAAGGCCCAGCTCCTGTCCGAAGCCGCAGATTACAGCCAGGTGCCCGAAGACATCATCGGCATCTCGATGGTGGTCAGCGCCGGCTGGGGCATGCAGTTCGAAATGGACCCCGATTTCGATTACGAACCACAGGCCGATGCCTCGATCGCCGCGCGCGCCGCTGCGGCCGGGGTTTCGGACGACGAGTATGCCTATGACCTGCTCTGCCGCGATGGCGGCACGGGCTTCATCTACCTGCCGATCCTCAACTATGCCGATGGCAACCTCGATTTCCTCGAGGCGCTGCAGCACAGCGACGACACCGTGAACTCGCTGTCCGATGGCGGCGCGCACTGCGGCACGATCTGCGATGCCGCCAGTCCAACCTTTATGCTCCAGCACTGGGTCCGCGATCGCAAGCGCGGCAACAAGATCAGCCTGGAAAACGCCGTAAAGCGCCAATGCCGCGATACGGCGCGGCTCTATGGCCTTGATGATCGCGGCGTGCTCGCGCCCGGCTATCTGGCGGACATCAACGTGATCGATCTCGATGCGGTGAAGCTGGGCAAGCCCTGGCTGGCCTTTGACCTGCCGGCCGGCGGCAAGCGCTTGCTGCAGAAGGCCGAGGGCTATGTCTGCACGATCAAGACCGGCGTAGTCACCTTCCGCGATGGCCAATGGACCGGCGCCACCCCCGGCGGCCTGATCCGCGGGCCGCAGCGCGCGGATATGCTGGAAGCGGCGGAGTAGAGCCGTCATCCCCGCGAAAGCGGGGACCCAGTGTTAGCAGGCCCTGGATCCCCGCTTTCGCGGGGATGACGAGGATTGGGCATTGAAGGCTAAGGCCTGATCACGATCCCGACCGCCGGGTCAGCCTTCCCGGCCAGCGTCGCCAGATAGGCCAGGCGCGCGGCTTCCAGCCCGTGGCGCTCGTCAATCGTCAGCGCCCCGCCGGCTTCGGCGATAAAGCGCAGCCAACTTTCACCCACGGCCTCACCAAAGGCCTTGGGACCCTGCTCCTTGATCGCGGCCACAGCATGATCGGGGGCGAAGAACAGGATCGGCGTTGGCCCCGGCAGCGGGCCGTTGTCCTGCCCGAATCCGGCGCCAACATGGGTCGCACCGACCGTGCAGGAATACTTGAGATGATCGCCCAGCGCGGTGTGGACGCCGTGCATCAACCCGGCATTGCCGGCAAAGTCGACCAGCACCGAGGAAACCGGAGGCAGGCTGGCTAGATCGTCATATGCCAGCACCACATCATAAAACCCGCCGCGCCGCACGAACTCGACGTTTCCGGCCGAAGTCAGCCCGATCCGCTTGATCCCCGGCGAACGGTGCTTGGCCACCGAAGCCAGCCCCATCGCGGTCTTGGACGAGGCCGAGGTCAGCACCACAGCCTCGGCCCCGAACCAGCTCTCGCGGCGCATGAAGCTTTCGATCAGGAAGCCGGTCTTGAACAGCGGGCCGAAGATCATCCGCTCGTCCTCGCGCGCCGGATCGTGCTCCGGATCGGCGGCGAGGCGGCTGTACTGGTTGTAGATGGGGCTCATCGGCTGGCGGTGCGCAGCGGCATCGGTAAAGCCGCCAGCGCTGACCCCGGTCGGCAACACGTCAAGGCTGTCGGCCATCGGCAGGTAGCCATAGACCCGCTCACCCACGGCAATCTCCGGGTGGCGGCTCTCGGTGACCACGGCATGGCCCCACATCGGCACCACGCCCCAATCGCCCTCGCCCGGGAAGAAGTTCCAATAGCCAAAGGCGTCGCCCGCCACGGCATAGGTCACGTTGTTGGCGGTGACCGAGAAGCTTTCGACCTTCAGCCGCACTTCGCCATCGCCCAGCGGCCCATCGGCGTATTGGGCGATGCGTGTTTCACCAAGCGCGCCGCGCTTGACCTGGACGGTGGTGGTCATTGTTCTCTCCCAGGAACGAAATGGGCGCACCCATCGGCGCGCCCATTCAATCAAGCCTTGGCGGCGAGGTAAAGCGGATTACACCCGCATCGGCATCAGGACATAGAGCGCGGGCGACTTGTCATCCTGACGGATCAGCGTCG
>JACDQK010000119.1 GCA_015657645.1 Novosphingobium sp. | reverse complement strand
CGGCATCGGCGAGGTGCAGTTCGACCGTATCGCCTTCGATCTGGCCGAGGATATCCTTGAGATAGGTGGCGTTGAAGCCGATCTCGAAGCCCGCGGACTTGTAATCAGCCGGGACTTCTTCCGAAGCCGTGCCGTTGTCCGGCGAAGTGACCGACAGGGTCACCCGGTCATTATCCAGCGCCATCTTGACCGCGCGGGTCTTTTCGGTGGCGATCGTGGCGACGCGGTCCACGCCTTGCCAGAAGCTCTTGGGATCGAGCCGCAGCAGCTTGTCGTTGCCGGTCGGGATGACGCGGCTGTAGTCCGGGAAGGTCCCGTCGATCAGCTTGCTGGTCAGCACCACGCCATTCTCACCGCCCAGGGTGAAGCGGATCTTGCTGGCCGAAAGATCAACCAGCACGTTGGCGTCCTGCGCCTCTTCCAGCAGCTTGCGCAGTTCGGCAACGCATTTGCGCGGCACGATCACGTCCGGCATGCCTTCCGAGCCATCGGGGCGCTTCAGAGTGAAGCGGGCCAGGCGGTGGCCATCGGTGGCCGCGGCCTTCAGCTCATCATCGGTGACGTGCAGGAAAATGCCGTTGAGGTAATAGCGGGTTTCCTCGGTGCTGATCGCAAAACGGGTGCGGTCGATCAGCTGGGCCAGGGTCGCAGCCGGCAGCTCGAAGCTGGTCGGCAGGTCGCCCTCGACGATCACCGGAAAATCGTCACGCGGCAGGGTCGGCAGCGAAAAGCGGCTGCGCCCGGCCTTGACCGCCATGCGGTTGTCAGCGGTTTCGAGGCTGACCTGGCTGCCATCGGGCAGCTTGCGGGCGATGTCGAACAGCAGGTGGGCCGAAACCGTGATAGCGCCCGCGCCTTCAACCGAGACGGCGCCGAGCGTTTCGACCACTTGCAGATCGAGGTCGGTCGCCATGATCTTGACCGTGCCGTCCGAAGCAGCTTCGATCAGCACGTTCGAGAGGATCGGGATCGTGTTGCGCCGTTCGACGACGGACTGGACGTGCGACAGGCACTTCAGGAGCGTCGCGCGTTCGATGGTGGCCTTCATGGTCGGTCTTTCGTCCCCAGGGAAGCGCACGGCCGGAATCGGCCGCAGCGCCGGAAATTCGGTCACTCGTTCTTAACGCCGGGGGTGCGGCGGGCAAGTTCGGCGCACCCGAATCCCGGCTAAACTGGGGATAAATCCAACCTTTCAGGCTGGATCAGAGCATCGCCATCCCGCCGTTGACGTGCAGCGTCTGCCCGGTGATGTAGCCGGCTTCCTTGCTGGCGAGATAGGCCACGGCCGCACCGATATCCTCACCCTCGCCCATCCTGCCCATCGGGATCCGGGCGTTGAGCGCGTCCTTCTGGGCATCGGGCAGCACCTCGGTCATCGCGGTGCGGATGAAGCCGGGGGCGACGCAATTGACCGTCACGCCGCGGCTGGCGATTTCCTGCCCGAGCGACTTCGACATGCCGACCAGACCAGCCTTGGCGGCGGCATAGTTCATCTGCCCAGGATTGCCGGTCGCGCCGACCACGCTGGTGATAGTGATGATCCGGCCGAAGCGGGCCTTCATCATCGGCTTGGTCGCGGCGCGCATCAGGCGGAAGGCGGCTTCAAGGTTGATCTTGATGACCTGCTCCCACTCCTCGTCCTTCATCCGCATGGCCAGGTTATCGCGGGTAATCCCGGCGTTGTTCACCAGGATATCGATCTTGCCCAGGGTATCGACCGTGGCCGGGACCAGATGCTCGACCTGTTCGGTGTTCGACAGGTCGCAAGTGATCTCGACATGGTCGTGGCCATAGGTGTCGTTCAGCTCCTCTCGGAACGAGCGCAGCTTGGACGGGTTGGTTCCTGACAGCGCCAGCCGCGCACCCTGCTTGGCCAGAGCATGGCTGATCGCCGAGCCGATCCCGCCGGCAGCGCCGGTGACAAGGGCAGTCATTCCGGAAAGATCGAACATGCGGTCCATGATCACAGCTCCTTCGCCAGCGCCTCGATGTCGGCTATGCCGACCACGCTGGTCACGGTTACATCGGTGACGCTGCGGCCGATCATCGGTCCCAGCACCTTGCCGCCCAGTTCGACAAACGTGTCTACCCCGGCGGCCTGCATGGCAATCACGCTTTCGCGCCAACGGACGCGGCCGCAGACCTGCTCGACCAGCAGGCGCTGGACCTCGGCCGGATCGCTGACCACGGCGGCGGTGACATTGGCGAACAGCGGCACCCGCAGTGCGCCCGGCGGGGTTTGGCCCAGCGCTTCGGCCATGGCATCGGCAGCCGGCTGCATCAGCGGGCAGTGGAACGGGGCCGAGACCGGCAGGGCGATCCCGCGCTTGATCTCGAAGTCCTTGACCAGGGCAATCGCCCGCTCGATCGCGCCCTTGTGGCCTGACAGGACCACCTGGGTGGGATCGTTGTCATTGGCGACGGTGCAGACTTCACCCTCGGCAGCGGCATCGGCCAGCTTCTGGGCCTTGTCGATATCGGCACCGAGTAGCGCGCACATCGCCCCGACACCGACCGGGACGGCGGCTTGCATCGCCTGCCCGCGCAGCTTCAGCAGGCGGGCCGTATCGGCGAGGCTAAAGGCCCCGGCAGCGCAGAGCGCGGTATATTCGCCCAGGCTGTGCCCGGCGACGAAATCGGCCTTGTCGGCGAGGCTGATCCCGCCTTCCTGTTCCAACACTCGCAGCACGGCAATGGCATTGGCCATGATCGCTGGCTGGGCATTCTCGGTCAGGGTCAGGGTCTCTTCCGGCCCGTCGCGCATGATCGCGGAGAGCTTCTGGCCGAGGGCATCGTCAACTTCCTCAAACACCGCGCGTGCGGCGGCGCTGGCGGCGGCGAGATCGGCGCCCATGCCGACCTTCTGGCTGCCCTGACCCGGAAAAACGAAAGCTCGCATGGTCCTCTCCCTTGGCTTCGGGCCCCGCGCCTATTGGCTGGCGCCTCAGCGGGCAAGCCCGAAGGGCACAATCTTGTTGTCGATATCGTGGCCAATGTCCGCCCGGCCGAGATAGGGAATGGCGTGACGCTGGCACCAGTGCCGCACGATTTCCTCGGGGTCTGCGCCGAACGGGCGGTCATTTTCCGGCACGTCGCTGACCCGCCCCAGCCGCAGCCCGGCGATCCCGCCAAGGTGCGCGGTCAGGTGGAAGAACAGCCGGTCAACCGCATAGAGGTGCTCGCAGACCTCCTCGACCAGCACGACATGGCCGGCCAGCCCCGGCATCAGCGGCGTGCCGCATAGCATGGCGAGCGTCATCAGGTTGAAGGCAACGCGGGGATGCCCGTCTTGCGACGGCTCCTCGCCGCCCTTGTCACCCGCCAGCCAGGCCAGCGTGCGCCGCACCGCGGTCTCGCCGCCCGCGCGGCGGATGTCGGCCGGCATCGGCGCATGGACCGGCTGGCCGATCCGCTGGCGATAGAGCCCGCCCAGCAGGGTGCCCGCATCGGAGTACCCAAGGAATAGCTTGTCCTGTGCCGCGCGGTCGAAGCGGGCCAGCGCATCTTCGGCAATCCGCGCCGCGCCATAGCCGCCGCGCGCGAACCAGACGGCGTCGAAAGCCGGATCGTTGGCACATTCCACCAGCGCCTCAAGCCGCGCCGCATCGGCTCCGGCAAAGTGCCCTTCGCTGAGGAAGCATTGCGGATGGACGTGGAGCTTCACCTCCGGAAACTCCGCTGCGGCCAGGGCAATGACCCGCTCCGCATCCGCTTTTGCGAAGACAGCAGACGGGGCGCAGATCGCTACATTGGGCATGATGCTTCCTAACCCGGTTGTCAGGCGTGGCAAGGGCGCATACCGGGGGGCCAATGAGCGACCTCACTACCAACCCCTGGTTCTTCTGCGGCATTGGCGGATCCGGCATGCTGCCCTTGGCGTTGATCCTCAAAGGCCATGGCGCGCAGATCGCCGGATCGGACCGCAGCCGCGACCAGGGCCGTACGCCGGAAAAGTTCGCCTGGCTGGAGCGCGAGGGCTTCACCCTGTTCCCGCAAGACGGCAGCGGGATCTCCTCCGCCGATCAAGTGCTGGTCGCTTCGGCCGCGGTTGAGGATAGCGTCCCGGAAATGGTCCGCGCCCGCGAACTGAGCTGTGCGCGGATGAGCCGGGCCGAACTGCTCGCCCGCCTGTTCAACGCCGCTCCGCTACGCATTGCTGTCGGCGGGACCAGCGGCAAGAGCACCGTCACCGGCATGATCGGCTGGATCCTGACCAGCGTCGGCCGCGATCCCACAATCATGAACGGTGCGGTGATGAAAAACTTCGTCGCGCCGGACGCGCCGTTTGCTTCGGCACGGGTAGGAGGCGGCCGAGCATTCATTTCCGAAGTGGACGAAAGCGACGGGTCTATCGCGCTATACAACCCGACTGTCGCGGTACTCAATAATATCAGCCTCGACCATAAGAGCCTCGAGGAACTGCATGTCCTGTTTTCGGACTTCCTTCTAAAAGCGCAGGTGGCCGTAATCAACGCTGACGATGACGAGAGCACGCCTTTTCTGGCGCTCGATCAAGCTCATTGTTTCGGTTTTCGCGATGACCTGGACGAAAGCGACTATCACGCGTCCGGCTTCGAAGACAACGCTACAGGCTGCTGCTTCAAGGTCTCCCACAAGGGCACGACCCTCCAAGTCCAGTTGCAGATGCCCGGTCAACACAACGCCTCAAATGCGATGGCCGCAATCGTCGCCACTCACGCTGCCGGAGTGCCGCTGGATCAAGCTGTGGCCGCTCTCGGGAGCTTCGCCGGCCTCGCCCGCCGGTTCGAGATCGTCGGCACCAGCCCATCGGGCGTAACCGTGATCGACGATTTCGGCCACAACCCCGAAAAATGCGCCGCCACCTTGCGAACGCTCAAGGCCCATCCCGGCCGGGTAATCGCCTTCTTCCAGCCGCACGGCTATGGCCCGCTGCGCCAGATGGGTTACGAGTTGGCCGAGGTCTTCGCCCGACTGCTCGGTCCGGATGACGTCACCCTGCTGTGCGATCCGGTCTATTTCGGCGGCACGTCGACCGCAGCGAGGGCAGCGAGCGGATCGTGGGCCTGATCCGCGAGCACGGCGGCCAAGCCGAGTACATTCCGACTCGCGAGGACTGCGGCCGCTTCATGGCCGAGATCGCCCGGCCCGGTGACCGGATCGTGATCATGGGCGCGCGAGACGATACGCTGAGCCTGTTCGCGAAAGAATTGCTGGCGCGTCTCGATTAATTCGGATTTGATGCTTGCCGGCTTCGCTTTTTAGGAGAGTGCAGATGGCGACCGACATGTCCGAACAGGAATTCGAGCGCGAATTGAACGCCGTCGCCGGTCAGGCCGGCACCGAAATCAGTTACAATGATCCGAACGACGCCGACAACTATGTGACTGCAACGGCCTATATCAACGATGCGGGCCGTGCTTGGCGCCACATCGAACTTTCAGGGTTCAACAGCCCGCATATGGGCGCGGGCAATTTTGGCGAGTGGCTCGCCGATGGCGAAGACCCCGCCGATTTCGGGCAGGAGTTCGTTGAACCGGAAGAATAGTGCCAGCTTGATCGGCCGACCAGATCAAGGTCGCCTCAAGCGTCGGCGCCGGCATTCACTTTGAAAACCTTGTGCAGCAGCACGGCGACAATCGTACCGAGGATCAGTCCGACAATGCCCGACAGCGTCGAGTTGGTCAGCCAGCCCAGCACCCCGCCTAGCGTTCCGGTCGCCTGGTGCACAGCATGTTCCGTGGCGTGGATCGCCTCGTAAGGCGGCTTGAAGCCCAGCTTCTTGGCGCCATCGACCATGATGTGCCCGCCGACCCACAGCATGGCGAGCGTACCCACGACTGACAGTGTGGTGAGCAGCTTGGGCATGGCAAGGAGCAGGCCCCGCCCGAACGCCTTAGCCGCCGCGCTGGTCCGTTCCTGGACCATATGCAGCCCGATATCGTCCATCTTCACGATCAGCGCGACCACGCCATAGACTGCCGCCGTGATCACAATGCCGACCACCGCCAAGATGATCCCGCGGTTGAGCAGGGTTTCATCGGCCACTTCGGCCAAGGCAATTGCCATGATCTCGGCCGAAAGGATGAAGTCGGTGCGCACGCACCTGAAATGCGCTCCTTCTCAAAGGCTGCCATGTCCTCGATCGGTCTTCCAGCGTCTCGCCATGCTTGGCGCCGCCCAGCTTCTCCAGCACCTTTTCCGCGCCTTCATAGCACAGGAACAGCCCGCCCATCATCAGCAGCGGGGTGATCGCCCAGGGCAGGAACTCGCTCAGCGCCAGGGCGGCCGGCAACAGGATCAACAGCTTGTTCTTGAGGCTGCCCTTGGCGATCTGCCAGATGATCGGCAGTTCTCGCTCCGGCGTGAATTCGGTGACATAGCTGGGGGTGACGGCGGCATCGTCGATCACCACCCCGGCCGCCTTGCTGCCAGCCTTGGCGGCCGCAACGCCGACATCGTCGATCGAGGCTGCTGCCGCCTTGGCGATCACGGAGATATCGTCCAGCAGGGCGACGAGACCGGTTGGCATGGCAGTGTAACTCCTCGAAAAGGCAGGCAGGTTGCTGCTTGCCAAGCCTTGGCCCTCCCCGCAAGGCTTGCATTCCCGGCATAAGCCGCTAATGGCCGCCGCTTCCGGAAGCGATTCCGGGGAAAAGAAAGCCGGAGGGGCCCCGCAATCCTGCGGATCAGCCAGCGATCGGTTAGATAGATGAAAGGCACAAGCATGCCGCTTTACGAGCATGTTTTCCTGGCGCGCCAGGATCTGAGCCAGGCGCAGGTCGATGCGCTGGCCGCCACTGCCACGGAAATCGTTGAAGCCCACCAGGGCAAGGTCACCAAGACCGAAACCTGGGGCCTCAAGAACCTGGCCTACAAGATCAAGCGTAACCGCAAGGCGCACTTCGTGCTGCTCAACATCGATGCACCCGCCGGCACCGTAGCCGAGCTGGAGCGTCAGACCGCGATCAACGAAGACGTGATCCGCTGGCTGACCGTGCGCGTCGACGCCCTTGAAGAAGGTCCGTCGGTGCAGATGCGCAAGCAGGACCGTGAGCGCACCAAGCGCCGCGAACGCGAGGAGTTCTAAGAGATGGCCCGCGCATTTTTCCGCCGCCGCAAGTCGTGCCCGTTCTCGGGCAAGAACGCCCCCGCGATCGATTACAAGGACACGCGCCTGCTCCAGACCTACATGTCTGAGCGTGGCAAGATCGTGCCGAGCCGCAGTACCGCCGTTTCTGGCAAGAAGCAGCGCGAACTGGGCCAGGCGATCAAGCGTGCCCGTCAACTGGGCTTGCTGCCCTACCTCGTGAAGTAAGGGGAGCGAGACAATGGAAATCATTCTCCTCGAACGCATCGAGAAGCTGGGCACCATCGGCGATGTCGTGACTGTCAAGGACGGTTACGCGCGCAACTTCCTGCTGCCCAACAAGAAGGCGCTGCGCGCCAACGAAGCCAACCGCAAGGTCTTCGAAGCCAACCGTGGCAAGATCGAAGCCGACAACGCGCGCGGCGTTCGGAAGCCGAAGGTCACGCTGGCAACGTCGATGGCAAGTCGGTCGTCCTGATCCGCGCCTCGTCGAACTCGGGCCAGCTCTATGGTTCGGTTTCGGTGCGTGACATCGTCGATGCCCTCAACGCCGATGGCGCTGGCATCAGCAAGGCGATGGTCGTGCTGGAACGCCCGATCAAGACCATTGGCGTTTTCGACGTCAAGGTTGCGCTGCACCCGGAAGTGACCGTGATGGTCAAGGTCAACGTCGCGCGTTCGCCTGACGAAGCTGACCAGCAGGCCAAGGGCGTCGACGTGATCGCCGCCATGTTCGAAGACGACGCCGCCGAGGCTGCTGCCGCTGCGGGTGACTTCGAAGCCGGCAACGGCGAAGAGCTGGAAGCCGAGGCTCCGGCCCCGGCCGCCGAAGCTGCCGACGAGGGCGAAGAAGCCTAAGGCTTCAGCGCTTTCGCCAACCGATCAAGGGGGTGCTCCGGCGCCCCCTTTTTCGTTGGCAAACCGGTTTCAGCAGCAACGTAATTGAAATGTCATCGCGATCTGTCTAAAGGCTCGCGATGCTAAACACAGAAAAGACCATCGCGGAATTGGTCCGCGTTTACGACGAAGCCGTCGCCACCCTCCGCTCCGACATCGCGAAATTCGCTGCCGACGGAACCCTTCCCCCCGCCGAACGCCGCGCCAGCAAAGCCTGGTGCTATCCGGAACTGCGGATCACTTATACCGGCGTCGAAACCCGGCCTGACCTGGCCCGCGCCTTTGGCCGGCTGGCCCAGCCCGGCACCTTCACGACCACGGTCACACGCCCTGCGCTGTTCGCCGATTACCTGGCCGAGCAGCTCAGCCTGCTGGCCGATGATTATGACATTGAGGTCACGGTTGGCCGCTCGGCGCAGGAAATCCCCTTCCCCTACGTGATCGATGCCAGCTCGGGCCTGGGCGGTCTCAACCCGCCCGATCTGGCCCGCCACTTCCCGGCGACTGAACTCGCCATGATCGGCGATGAACTGGCCGACGGGATCGAGCTGGCTCACCCGGAAGACAGCCTGCCGTTGGCGCTGTTCGATGGCCTGCGCACCGATTTCAGCCTGGCCCGGCTGGCGCACTATACCGGCACGCCGATCGAGGACTTCCAGCGCTTCATCCTGTTCACCAACTATCACCGCTATGTCGATGAATTCGTTGACTGGGCTGGCACGCAGCTGGGCAAGGACGAATATGTGCGCCTGTCGGGCGCCGGCGGCCTGCTGGTTGAAGAAGCGACCGAGAGCGCGCGCGAGCTGCTGTCTGACACGGCCTGGCGGCGCCACCAGATGCCAGCCTATCACCTGGTCCGCGAAGACAAGATGGGCATCACCCTGGTCAACATCGGGGTCGGACCGTCCAACGCCAAGACGATCTGTGATCACCTCGCCGTGCTGCGCCCTGAAGCCTGGCTGATGATCGGCCACTGCGGCGGGCTGCGCGATACCCAGCGGATCGGGGACTATGTGCTGGCCCACGCCTATCTGCGCGACGATCACGTGCTCGACCCGGTCCTGCCGCCGGAAATCCCGATCCCGGCGATTGCCGAAGTGCAGATCGCCCTGGCTCAAGCAGCCGAGCAGGTCAGCGGCGATACCGGCGCGAACCTCAAGAAGCGGATGCGCACCGGTACGGTTGCCACCACCGACGATCGCAACTGGGAACTGCGCTACACCCAGTCG
>JACDQK010000118.1 GCA_015657645.1 Novosphingobium sp. | reverse complement strand
GGCCGCTGGCGGCGTCCCAGGTGGTGTCGATCGTCTCGGTGCGGAAGGCGCCATCGAGCGCAGCCTCGACAGAGCGGATCTTGGCGACGTCGGCGTTGGTCAGGATCGGTTGGTCGACTTCCAGGCGCTTGTGCGTCCCGGCTTCCATGCCGAGCAGGTTGGGGCGCGGGCCGATCATCGAAACCAGGCTCATCACCAGTTCCTCGCGGATCGGGTCGATCGGCGGGTTGGTGACCTGGGCGAAGTTCTGCTTGAAGTAATCGTAGAGCAGGCGCGAGCGGTTGGAGAGCACCGCGATCGGCGTGTCGGTGCCCATCGAGCCGAGCGGATCGTCGGCGTTCTGGGCCATCGGCTCGAGGAAGCGCGAGAGGTCTTCCTGGGTATAACCGAAGGCCTGCTGGCGATCGAGCAGCGTGGTGCTCTCCTGTGGCAGGGCGGCCAGTTCCGGCTCGACCACTTCGAGGTCCTTGAGCTTGTACTGCGCGGCTTCCAGCCAGTCTTCGTAAGGCTCGGCAGCGGCGAGCGAGGCCTTCAGTTCCTCGTCCTCGATGATCCGGCCCTGGTCGAAATCGATCAGCAGCATGCGGCCCGGCTGGAGCCGCCACTTGCGCACGATATTGTCTTCCTTGATCGGCAGGACGCCGCTTTCCGAGGCCATGACCACGATGTCGTCATCGGTCACCAGGAAGCGCGCGGGGCGGAGGCCGTTGCGATCGAGCGTCGCGCCGATCTGGCGGCCATCGGTGAAGGCCACGGCGGCCGGGCCGTCCCACGGTTCCATCAGCGCGGCGTGGTATTCGTAGAAAGCGCGGCGCTTGGCATCCATCAGCGGGTTGCCGGCCCAGGCCTCGGGGATCAGCATCATCACCGCATGGGCCAGGCTGTAGCCGCCGGCCAGCAGCAGCTCGAGCGCATTGTCGAGGCAGGCGGTGTCCGACTGGCCATGCGGGATCAGCGGCCACATCTTGTCGAGATCGGCGCCCAGCAGCTCAGATTCCATCGTGCGGCGGCGGGCGTTCATCCAGTTGACGTTGCCGCGCACCGTATTGATTTCGCCGTTGTGGGCGATGAACCGATAGGGGTGCGCCAGCTTCCAGCTGGGGAAGGTGTTGGTCGAAAAGCGCTGGTGGACCAGGCCGAGCGCCGAAACGCAGTCCGGATCGCGCAGATCGTCGTAGAACGAGCCAACCTGCGTTGCCAGCAGCAGGCCCTTGTAGACCACGGTGCGGCTGGAGAAGCTGGGCATGTAGAGATCGGCGATCCCTGGCATGCCGTGCTTTTCGGCCAGGGCGGCCAGCGGGTTCTGGGTCTGCTTGCGGATCGCCAGGATCTTGCGCTCAAAGGCGTCCTGATCGGCGCAGTTGTCGCCGCGTTCGACAAAGCACTGGCGGATCACCGGCATCTGCTCGCGCACGGTCTTGCCGAGGCCCTCGGTCGTGACTGGCACGTCGCGCCAGCCGATCAGGCGCTGGCCTTCCTTGGCGATGAACTTTTCAAAGGTGCCGACGATGAAATCGCGGCTGGCCTGATCCTGCGGCAGGAAGCACATGGCCACGGCATAGTCGCCGGCGGCGGGGAGCTTCAGCCCTTCCTTGTCCGCCCACTTGCGGAACAGCGCGTGCGGCGTCTGAATCAGAATCCCGGCGCCATCGCCCAGCAGCGGATCGGCGCCGACAGCGCCGCGATGGTCGAGATTCTTCAGAATCTCGAGCGCCTGGCTTACGATCGCATGGCTTTTGGCGCCCTTGATATGGGCGACAAAGCCCACGCCACAGGCGTCATGTTCATTGCGCGGATCGTAGAGGCCCTGCGGCGCCGGATAACCCATCGAAAACCCATCCTGTCGTCACCCGAACACCCGCGATTCGCGCCTGGAATGGCGGAAATGGCGGAAATCCGGCAATTAAGCGCAAGCTTCCCCACCGCCCAAAGCAGTGAAAATTGCGCAAGCATTTCCCATGACGACAGGAAGCTGTTTTTGCAACTGCGAACAAGCCAAGAAACGCTTGGGTGCGCCCAAGCGTTACTGTGAATAGGATTGCAGGTGCAGATCGGCGGCGGGTCAGGCCGCGCCGCTGATCCGTTGCAGGTTGGCAAGGGCCAGACGCAGCGCGCGCTCGGCCTCGTCGGCATCGACAGCCGGAGCAGCCGGGGCCTGGGCCACAGGCGCGCCGGGCATGGCGGCCGCGGGGCCATCGAAGGGCCGCAGCGGTGCAACCGTGCTGCTCGCCATTTGGCCCGGGAAGATCACCACCGGTTCGATCGCGAGGGCCGGCTCTTCGACCTCTTCGACGCGGACGAATTCCTGACGCGGCATATCGATGCTGAGCAGCGAGGCGAAGGCGTCGTCGGCCGGAATTTCGGCTTCAGCCTCGACCTCAAGCTCGAGCGGGGCTTCGGCTTCGATCACGGCTTCGATCTCGGCTTCGGCCGGAACGTCCTCGACCACGGCCTCCTCGATCGGCTCCTGCACCGGCACAGGCATGGTCAGGTGCCGCGGCATCAGCGCCGAGAGATCGGCGTGATCCTCGTCGTCATGATGGTCGAAGCTGACCGGGCGCAGCGCGGCCGGCATCGGGATCGGGGCCGGCGGAATCTCGGGCGCCAGCGCGGCATGCGGCGCGGCGATATCGTAAATCGGCGGCGGCGGGACGAAGGCCGGTTCAGCCGCGACCGGGGCCGCTTCCGGAACCACCGGCGCTGGCACCGGCGCTTCTGGCGACGCTTCGGCCGACTGAGCCTTGGCCGCGCGGCGGCGAGCCATCGATTCCTGCAGGCGCTTGGCAAGATCGGTCATGCCGAGGTCAGCCGCTTCGGGCTGAGGTGCCGGAGCCGGCAGCGGATCGGCCGCGATGGGAGCCGCAGCAGCCTGCGGGGCTGCGACGAACGTGGCTTCGGCCGTAAAGGTTGCGGCCGCTGGGCATCGGTCGCCGGGTTTCTTCGCGCGCGGCGAACAGCGGCGCGGCCGGTTCGGTTTCGAACACCGAAGTGCGGAATCCGGCGGCGCGGACGAAATCGACCGGCACATGGTCTTCTTCAACCGGCATCCCGAAGATGCGCGGCGCTTCGGCCAGGGCGGGCACTTCACGTTCGACCAGCGGCGACTGGGCCGGGGCGGGTGCGGGGAAGGCACCCAGATCGAGCGGTGCGTCGGCCACGGCGGTTTCCACAGCCGGGTCAAGCGTGGCAACCGGGGCCAGCCGGGTTGCCGAGATATCGAAGATCTGCGGCTCACCGCCAGGCAGCGGGGCAAAATCGTGCGGTTCGAACGGGCGCTCTTCGTGCTCGACCGCCAGCGCGCGGCGGCGACCGGCCAGCAGGCCGGGGCTGTCGAGGGCTTCGCCCAGTTCTTCGTGCGCGGAGATCGGGCGGAACACGGGGCCATCGGTATAGACGTTGCGGCTGTTCCACAGCGCGGCTTCGGCTTCGGCGGCGGCACCGGGGTTGGCGGCCGTGCGCTTGCGTTCGCGCACCTCGGCCTTGGGCCGGGTCGCGCGCACGGCCAGCGCCGCACCGATGGCCGCGCCAAGCGAGGCCATGATCAGCGCGATCAGGATGCGGGCGGTGACGCCCAGCGGCGGGGCGGCGGCGGGAACCACCAGGTCCAGCCCGGTCTTCAGCACCAGGCCCTCGATCAGCGTCGGGCGGATCGCCAGGCTGCCCAGGCCGAACAGGGCGCCAAACCACAGCGCCACAACCGCTGGAAACAGCGGATGGCTGGAGATCGGCTTACCTTTGGTCGGCTTGCGTTTGGTATTGGCCACGACCGCTATATCCCGTCTTGTTGCGTTCCGAACCTTAACCGGCAACCTCAGGCGGCAGCCGGAAACCGGTATAGTGCAGAAGCAGTTAGCGCGGTTTGGTAAACATCCTGATAACGAAGAATATTCGCTGACCAGTCGTGGTTGGCGGCGACGTGAGCGCGGCCGGCGGCCCGGCGATCGTCCCAGATCTGCGGCTCTCCAGCAGCGCCGCCAGAGCCTTGGCGCAGGCAGCAGGATCGTCTGGCGTAAACAGGGTGCCGGTTAAGCCATCGGTGATCAGTTCGCGGTGTCCGCCAACGTCGGAGGCCGCCACCAATCGGCCCTGGGCCATGGCTTCGAGCGGCTTCATCGGCGTGACCAGATCGGTCAGGCGGCTGCGCTTGCGCGGAAAGGCCAGCACGTCGACCAGCGCGTAGTAGCGTTCAACCTCGCTGTGCGGGACCCGGCCGACAAAGTGGATTGCCTCGGCCGCCGGCGAGGCCTTGGCCTGGGCGCGCAGTGCCGCCTCCATCGGTCCACCGCCGACCAGCAGCAGCTGCGCGCCGGGCTGGCGTTCGCGCAGCAGCGGCAATGCGGCGATCAGGTCATCGAGCCCTTCATAGTCGTAGAAGCTGCCGATGAAGCCGATTACGGGCCCATCGCCCAGTCCAAGCTGGCTCGCAAGGGCAGGATCGCGCGCTGCTGATTCGCCGAACAACGTCAGATCGACACCGTTGGGACTTTGCGTGATCTTGCTGGCGGGAACGCCGCGCTGGACCAGATCGTCCTTCAATCCCGCGCAGATCGTCACGACCTGCTCGGCGCCGCTGACAACATGGTTCTCGAGCGCGCGGGTCAGCCGGTACTTGAGGTTGCCCTCGGTTCCCGTACCGTTCGAGACGGCGGCGTCTTCCCAGAAGGCGCGGATTTCGTAGACGACCGGGATGCCCAGCTTCTGCCCGGCGATCAGCGCTGCCTTGCCGCACAGCGCCGGACTGTGGGCGTGGAGCAGGTCGGGCCGCCAATCCTGCGCCAGCGCGACAATCGCATCGGCCAGCAGATTGATCTCGCGCCATTCGCGCAGCCCCGGCGGGCCGCTCGCCGTGCCGCGGGTGCGGTGGAAGGTCAGGCCTTCCGCTTCCTCGCAGTCCGGTCCCTCGGCAATGTGGCGCAGCCCGGTGATACCGCGCACTTCCAGCCCCATCGCCGCCTGTGCAGTGAGGATCGCACGGGTGCGAAAGGTGTAGCCGCTATGCAGCGGCAGCGAGTGATCAAGGACGTGTAGTACGCGGGTCATGGCCCGGTCTTCTAAGCGCGGAAGGCTTAACGCGGCGTCAACTTGGCCCTGCTAAGCGCTTGAGCACGATGGTCGATTACTTTGCCCTGGCCCTGTCTCATGGTCTGCTGATCCTGGCGATCTGGCAGCTGCTATGGCGTGCGGACCTTGACGAGGACCCGGCCGAGCCGGAGGCCGAGCAAGCGCCGGTCGATCCGAAGCCGGCCAAGCCGGGGCTGCGCATCCGTGCTTGATCTCGCGATCACCGGCTTCACCCTGGCCTTCCTGGCGCTCGGCCTGCGCCGCCCCTTCGTGTGGGTGCTGGCCTATCTCTACATCGATATCCTGACCCCGCAGAAGATCAGCTGGTCGCTGCTTGCTGCGCTGCCGATCTCGCTGATCGCCTTTGTCCTGGCTTTCGGCGGCTGGCTGGCGCTCGATGACAAGAAGGACATGCGCTTTACCCTGCGTCAGGTGCTGATCGTGGCGCTGCTGGCCTATTGCGGGATCACCACAACCATCGCCGAATTCCCGGTCGAGGCGGCCGAGAAATGGTCATGGGTGTGGAAGGCGCTGCTCTTTGCGATCTTCCTGCCGCTGACCCTGCGCACCCGGCTGCGGTTCGAAGCGGTGGTCACCGTAATGGTCCTGACGGTCGGGGCGATCCTGATCACTGGCGGGATGAAGACTGCGGCGGGCGGGGGCGGCTACGGCCAGCTCCAGACCTTCGTGCCGGACAATGCCGGGATCTATGAAGGTTCGACCCTCTCGACCATTGCCATCGCGATCATCCCGCTGATCTGGTGGGCGGCGCGCTTCACCACGGTGTTCCCGCGCGGCAAGCTGGTGACGCTGTTTGCCGTAGCCCTGACCTTTGCCGCCGTGCTGATTCCGATTGGCACACAGACCCGCACTGGCCTGCTCTGCATTGCCCTGCTGGGGGTGCTGTCGCTGCGTTCGGTCAAGCGCCGCTTTCTCTATCTGGGCCTGGCGGGCGTGCTGGTGGTCGCGGCGATCCCGTTCCTGCCCGAGAGCTATACCAAGCGAATGAGCACGATCGAAAACCACCAGTCCGATCAGTCGGCCTCGACCCGGGTGGCGGTGTGGATGTGGACGCTCGAATACGTCAAGGACCACCCCTTCGGCGGCGGTTTCGATGCCTATCGCGGCAACCGTCTGCTGGTGCCCACGGTCAAGGCCCAGGGCACCGACAACAACGTGACGCTGACCACCGAATACCATGTCGAGGAAGGCCGCGCCTATCACTCGGCCTATTTCGAGATGCTGGGCGAACAGGGCTATCCCGGCTTCCTGCTGTGGGCCTGGATCCAGCTGCTCGGCATCTGGCAAATGGAGCGCCTGCGCCGCCGCTGGAAGGACCGCAAGGCCGAACATGAGGCCTGGGTCGCCCCGCTCGCCAATGCGTTGCAGCTCTCGCAGATCGTCTATTTCCTGGGCGCGCTGTTCATCGGCATCGCCTTCCAGCCGGTGATGTTCATGATCATCGGCCTGCAGTGCGGGCTGTGGTCCTATTGCCGGCGGATCGATGCCCCGGCGCCGCGATCCGTGCTGCCCGCCACGCAGCAACTGCGGGTGACTGCGGCATGAGCGGCACCACGCGCCACCTCGATGCCCTGACCGGGATCCGCGGGATCGCCGCCTGGCTGGTGGTGTTCTATCACACCCGCATGGCGCTGGCCGAGATCTGGCATCCCGATGCGATCAGCCTCCTGGCCCATGGCTATCTGGCGGTTGACCTGTTCTTCATGCTGTCGGGCTTCGTGATCTTCTACAACTATGCCGAGCGCCTGGCCGGCGGGGACGGGGTGGAGATCCGCCAGTTCCTGTGGCGGCGCTTTGCCCGGGTCTGGCCGCTCCACGCCTTCATCCTGGCGGTCTATCTGGCCTTTGTCGGCGCGCTGTTCGCGACCGGCCGCGACATTTCGCATTATCCGCTGGCCGACCTGCCCTTGAACCTGATCCTGGTGCACAACTGGGGCTTTACCGATGCGCTGGCCTGGAATGTCCCGTCCTGGTCGATCAGCACCGAATTCGCCGCCTATCTGGCCTTTCCGCTGATGGTGATTGCCGTGCCGTGGAAGCGGCTGGACCCGCCCGCGCTGTTTGGCCTGGCAGCAGCGCTGATGATCGCGCTGCACCTGATCTTCCTGCTGTCGGGCTATAGCAAGATCGGCCAGAACATTCCTCACATGGGGATCTGGCGGTGCCTGTTCGGCTTTGCGCTGGGCATGGTGCTGTGCGCGCTGTGGCAGCGTCTGCGCGATGCGTCCGGGGTGGCGCCAGGTGCGAGCCTGGTTTGCGCGGCAGTGCTGGTGGCCGGCATCACGCTGGGTCTGCCCGATTCGCTGTTCGTGCCGGCGGCCTTCTTCGCCGGGCTGCTGGCGCTGGTCACGGGCAAGGGCGTGGTGATCCGGTTCCTGTCGAGCCGCCCGGCGCTCTACCTGGGCGAGATCAGCTATTCGACCTATCTTGGCCACTACCTGCTGTGGCAGCTCTGGAAGATCGCCTTCGTGGACGAAACGGTCCAGGTCGGCTGGCTGAGCTTTGCCGGCTATCTCACCCTGGTCTTCGCGGCCTCGGCGGCGCTCTATCACGGGGTTGAAAAGCCGGCGCAGCGCTGGCTCAACACCCACGCGCCGCGCTGGACCCTGCGCCGGGCTGCCGTTCCCGCCGAGTGATTCGCGCCGCGCGCACGGCCCGGTGCCCTGCCTTGCCGTAGCGGCAGGCGCAGGTGCGTTGCGCTGGGCCCGCGCTTGGGCCATGAAGACGCCTTTCCAGCTTAAGGAGAGGCATAATGACCCCGCAGGAGCTCGCAGCCAAAACCGGCGAAGTGATCGGCGTTTCGGACTGGTTCGAAGTTAGCCAGGAACGGATCAACATGTTCGCCGATGCGACCGGCGATCACCAGTTCATCCACATCGACGAGGAAAAGGCCAAGCACACCCCGTTCGGCGGGACGATTGCGCACGGCTTCCTGACCCTGTCGCTGCTGCCGGTGCTCGGCGCGATGACCTCGG
>JACDQK010000117.1 GCA_015657645.1 Novosphingobium sp. | reverse complement strand
GGTCGTGGCCAGAGGCGATCACGTCGATCGTCCCGTCGGCCAGCGCCGCCAATACCGCCTGCCGGTCGCTTTCGGCGCGCAGCGGCGGGGAGAGGCGGGTGAAGGTGCGGAAATCGCCGACCGCCACGTCTGACAGCAGGGCATGGGCCGGGGTGACGCCCGCCGTCACCGCCACGCCGCGCGCCTTGGCGGCGCGGACCAGACCGAGCGCCGCAGCGTTGGTCACCTGCCGGAAGTGGAGCCGCGCGCCGGTCAGTTCGGCCAGGGCAATGTCGCGGGCCACGGCCAGGGCTTCGGCCTCAGCCGGGGCAGAGGGCAGGCCTAGCCGGGTTGCCATTTCGCCCGCGGTGGCCACCGCGCTGCCAGTCAGCCCGGCGTCCTCGGCATGGGTCACCACGACCAGCCCGAGCATGGCGCAATAGGACAGCAGCCGGTGCATCACACCGCTGTCGGCAATCCAGCGCCGCCCGGTGCTGACCGCCTTGGCCCCGGCATCGCGCATCAGCGCCAGTTCGGCGAGCTCGGTGCCGGCCAGGTCCTTGGTTGCGGCGGCGAGCGGATGGACCCAGAGGTCCGGCTTGCCCGATTGCGCGGAGAACCGCACGGCCGAGCGCTTGTCGAGCACCACGCCCTGGTCGGGCATCAGCGCCGCGCGCGTGATCCCGCCGAAGTGGAAGGCCGGCTTGTCGATCGCGAAAACGCCCAGATCGACGAGGCCCGGTGCAATCAGCTTGCCCTTGGCGTCGATCACGGTGTCGCCATCCTGCGGGGCAATATCGCCCAGAGCGGCGATCCGGCCATCGGCGCAGCGCAGCGCGCCGGACTGCGGCTCGCCAGTCGGCAGGACCAGGCGGCCATTGATCAGGGTGATGGGTGCGGCAGTGCTCATGACCAGCCCTCCACACCGCGACCTTTGCGGGTCAGCACGTCCAGGCAGGCCATGCGGATTGCCACGCCCATTTCGACCTGGGTGGTGATCGCCGAACGCCCGGCAAGGTCCGCCACGGTGCTGTCGATCTCGACCCCGCGGTTCATCGGGCCGGGGTGCATCACCAGGGCATCGGGCTTGGCCTTGGCCAGCCGCTCCAGCGTCAGGCCATAGAGGTGGCGATACTCGCGTGGGCTGGGGATGAACTGCCCGCTCATCCGTTCCTGCTGCAGCCGCAGCATCATCACCACGTCGGCCCCGTCCAGCGCGACGTCGAAATCGTGGAACGGGGTGACCTTCATTGCCTCGATCCCGGCCGGCATCAGCGCGGGCGGAGCGCAGACGCGCACGTCCGCTCCCAGTGTGGTCAGGCAGTGGATGTTGGAGCGGGCGACGCGGCTGTGCAGGATATCGCCGCAGATCGTCACGGTCAGCTTGCCGAAATCGCCTTTCGCGCGGCGGATCGTCAGGGCATCGAGCAGGCCCTGGGTCGGGTGCTCGTGCTGCCCGTCACCGGCGTTGAGCACCGGGCAATCGACCTTGTCCGCGATCAGCTGCACCGCGCCGGAACTGGCGTGGCGGATCACGATCGCATCGGCGCGCATCGCGTTGAGCGTCATCGCCGTGTCGATCAGCGTTTCGCCCTTCTTCACGCTCGATTGCGCGGCATGCATGTTGACCACGTCCGCCCCCAATCGCTTGCCGGCGATCTCGAAGCTCAGCAGCGTGCGGGTGGAGTTCTCGAAAAAGGCGTTGATGATGGTCAGCCCGGCCAGCCGGTCAACGCGCTTGTGCGGCTGACGGTTGAGATCAACCCATTGTTCCGCCTCGTCGAGCAGGAACAGGATCTCCCATGGAGCCAGACCCGCCAGGCCGGTCAGGTCGCGGTGCGGAAAGGCGGCGGAGCCAGCTGGATAGCGGCCCGCAGCGGTTGGGTTTACCGATGTCATTGAAGCCAGTTCCCTAGCTGGCTTGCGCCAAGGTGGCAAGCGCCCGCCGGAGCCTATTGCCGCTTGATCGATCACGGACTCGCTATCCGCTGTGTAAGTTCCTATGTCCCGGTCAACTTATTCGGGAACCGATTGCATGATCTTTGCGCGCAAAGTCTGGGCCTTGCTGGTGGGCATCAAGGATGCCCTGGTCCTCTTGCTCCTGCTGCTGTTCTTCATGGCGCTTTACGGACTGCTGACCGCCCGGCCGGCGCCGAGCCAGGTCCGCGAGGGCGCGCTGCTGCTCAAGCTGGACGGCAGCGTGGTGGAGGAACCCGCCAAGGTCGATCCGTTTGACCTGTTGATGTCGCGCGAAGCCCCGATCAAGGAACACCGCGCGCGTGATGTGATCGCCGCGCTCAATGCTGCCGCCAAGGATGAGCGGATCAAGGTGGTCGCGCTCGATCTCGCGCGGTTTACCGGCGGCGGGCAGGTGACGCTGGAGAATGTCGGCGAAGCGCTCGACAAGGTGCGCAAGGCGAACAAGCCGGTGATCGCCTTCGCCCATGCCTATACCGATGACAGCCTGCTGCTGGCGGCCCACGCCAACGAGGTCTGGGCCGATCCGCTGGGCGGGGCCTTCGTGATGGGTCCGGGCGGGATGCGGCTCTATTATGGCGAGGCGCTGGCGCGCTACAAGGTGACCGCGCACGTCTTCAAGGTCGGCACTTACAAGGACTTCGTCGAACCCTATACCCAGAGCCAGGCCTCCCCCGCCTCGAAGGAAGCGCGGATCGCGCTCAACGCGGCGATGTGGGAAAACTGGCAGGCCAATGTAAAGGCCGCGCGGCCCAAGGCCGATATCGCCCGCGTTGCCGCCGATCCGGTCGGCTGGATCAAGGCCAGCGGCGGCGATGCGGCCAAGGCCTCGCTTGCTGCGGGGCTGGTCGACAAGCTGGGCACCTATCATGCCTACAAGGAGCGGATTCGCGGCCTGGTGGGCGAGGATCCGGCTGACGATACCCTGGGCAGCTTTGTCCACACCGCGCCCGGTACCCTGCTGGCGGCCCATCCGGCCAAGACCGACGGCGCAGCGATTGCCGTGGTCCAGGTCGCGGGTGAGATTGTCGACGGCAAGGCCGGACCCGGCACGGCTGGCGGCACGCGGATCGCCAAGCTGATCGACGATGCCAATGTCGATGGCGCCAAGGCGCTGGTGCTACGGGTCGATTCGCCCGGCGGCTCGGTCATGGCCTCGGAAGAGATTCGCACCGCGCTGGAACGGTTCAAGGCGGGGACCAAGGAAACCGGGCGCCGTCCGGTGGTGGTCTCGATGGTCAACCTCGCGGCCAGCGGCGGCTATTGGGTATCGACCCCGGCCGACAAGATCTTTGCCGAACCCGGCACGATCACCGGCTCGATCGGCATTTTCGCGATGATCCCAACCTTCGAACGCGCCCTGGCTGACTATGGCGTCAAGTCGGACGGCGTACGCACCACGCCGCTGTCGGGCCAGCCGGATATTCTGACCGGGCTGACCCCGGAATTGAAGGACATGCTCCAGGCCAACATCGAGAGCGGCTATGGCCGCTTCCTCGGCCTGGTTGCCGCTTCGCGCAAGAAGTCCGCCGCCGAGGTTGAAGCCTTTGCCGAAGGCCGCGTCTGGGATGGCGGCACGGCGCGGCAGAAGGGTCTGGTCGACCAGTTCGGCGGGATCGACGCGGCGTTGGCTGATGCCGCCCAGCGCGCCAAGCTGGGCGAGGATTGGCACGCCGCCTGGTATGGCGAAGAGGCCGATCCCTATGCCTCGCTGATCGAACAGTGGCGCGGCGATGATACGGCCGATAGCGCCGCTGCCGGCATGGACTTCACCGGCCTGGTCGCCGGGCAGCAGCAGGCCAAGCTTGACCGGCTGCTGGGCGATCTCGGCCGGCTGTTCGAAGCGCGCGGTGCGCAGGCGCTGTGCCTCGATTGCCCGGTGCCGAGCGCGGCAAAGCCCGCCGCCCCGGCCGGGTCCGGCTGGCTCGCTCGGCTGGTCGCGGTTTTCGCGCGCTAGCGCGCTTGCCCTTTGCGGCGGGGACCACTAAGGGCCAGCGCTTGATTCTGGCCAAACCCGATTGGCCAAGGGATTAGGCTTCGTCGGCATGCGGGCGGTGGCGGAATTGGTAGACGCGCTGGGTTTTAGGTACCAGTATCGCGAATGATGTCGGGGGTTCGACGTCCCTTCGCCCGTCACCAGTTTCCGCC
>JACDQK010000116.1 GCA_015657645.1 Novosphingobium sp. | reverse complement strand
CCCGCCCTTGCCGTCATCGCGCAGCTTGGTCAGCGTCAGCGCGGAATCGTTGAAGGCGCGGAACCGCCGGAGCGATTCCACGCCTTCACCAAACAGCTTGAGGCGGACATCGCCCGTCACCCCGTGCGCGCCGGCAATGGCGGCGAGAGTGACAGGCTTGTCGCTGGCCAAGACGGCTTAGCCCTGGGCCTGCTCTTCGCTGGCTTCGGCAGCCGGAGCTTCCTCAGCGGCAGCTTCTTCAGCCGGAGCAGCTTCTTCAGCGGCAGCTTCTTCCGCGGCGGGCGCTTCAGCAGCGGCTTCTTCGGCGGCCGGGGCTTCCGGAGCAGCTTCCTCGACCACTTCTTCAACCACCGGAGCGGCGGCAGCGGCGGCAGCGGCTTCTGCAGCTTCGGCGGCCTTGCTGGCCTTATCTTCGGCGCGCTCCTTGGCCTTCTTGCCCGGCTCACCCTTGTTCGGGTTCACGGTCGGGGCGCGTTCCTTGATCCCGGCCTTGTCAAGCAGGCGGGCAACGCGGTCGGTCGGCTGGGCGCCAACGCCGATCCAGTACTTCACGCGGTCTTCGACCAGACGGACGCGGTTTTCATCGTCCTTGGCCAGCAGCGGGTTGTAGGTGCCAACCTGCTCAAGGAACTTGCCGTCACGCGGGGCGCGGCTGTTGGCAACGACGATCTTGTAATACGGGCGCTTCTTCGAGCCACCACGCGAAAGACGAAGAGAAACAGACATTTGAACTACCTTTCAAACAAATCAGATTAAAATTCGAAATTACTTTTTCTTGAGCAAATCGGTGAGGTTCGAGGGCAGACCGCCGCCTCCGGGACCGCCAGCGCCAGGGCCGCCCAGGCCCGGCATGGCAGCACCCAGACCGCCGCCGCCGAACAGCTTGCCCAGCCCGGCCAGGCCGCCCATCTTCTTGATCTGCTTCATCGCGCGCTCCATTTCCTGGTGCATCTTGAGCAGCTTGTTGACGTCCTGAACCTGGACGCCCGAACCATTGGCAATGCGGATCTTGCGCTTGGCATTGAGCAGGTCGGGACGGGTCCGTTCCTTGGGCGTCATCGAACCGATGATCGCATCCATCCGCAGCAGCACCCGGTCGTCCATACCTGACTGTTCCATCGCCTGCTTGGCCTTCTTCATGCCCGGCATCATGCCGGCCAGTGCGCCGAGCCCGCCCATCTTCTGCATCTGGCGCAGCTGCTGGCGCAGGTCGTTCATGTCGAACTGACCCTTGGCCATGCGTGCGGCCATCTTCTCGGCCTCGGCCTCGTCGATCGCCGCGGCAGCCTTCTCGACGATCGAGACGACATCGCCCATGCCGAGGATCCGGCCCGCGACGCGGCTCGGCTGGAACACTTCCAGCGCGTCGAGCTTTTCGCCGGTGCCAGCAAACTTGATCGGCTTGCCGGTGACGGCCCGCATCGACAGCGCCGCACCGCCGCGGGCATCGCCGTCCATCCGGGTCAGCACCACGCCGGTCAGCGGCACCTGGGCGGTGAAGCTTTGCGCCACGTTGACCGCATCCTGGCCGGTGAGCGAATCGACCACCAGCAGCACTTCCTTGGGCGCCGAGATCGCGGCCACGGCCTGCATCTCGTCCATCAGCTGCTGATCGACGTGGAGGCGGCCGGCGGTATCGAGCAGCAGGACGTCGATCGCCTGAAGCTTCGCGGCCTGGAGCGCGCGGGTGGCAATATCGACCGGTTGCTGCCCCGGAATGATCGGCAGGGTGACAACGTCGACCTGCTCGCCCAGCACCTTGAGCTGATCCTGCGCGGCCGGACGGTTGACGTCGAGCGAGGCCATCATGGCCTTCTTGCCGTGCTTTTCCTTCAGCAGCTTGGCCAGCTTGGCGGTCGTGGTGGTCTTGCCCGAGCCCTGCAGGCCGACCATCATGATCACGACCGGCGGCGTGGCGGCAAGGTCCAGGCCCGGGACATCGTCCCCGCCCAGCATCTCGACCAGCGCGTCATTGACGATCTTGACGACCTGCTGGCCCGGCGTGACCGACTTCAGCACCGACTGGCCAATCGCCTGCTCGGTTACCGAATCGATGAAGCGGCGGACAACGGGAAGAGCGACATCGGCTTCGAGCAGGGCGATTCGCACTTCGCGCATCGCCTCGCGCACGTCCGCCTCATTCAGCGCACCGCGCCCGCGCAGCTTGTCAAAGACGCTGCCTAGCCGGTCTGAAAGACTGTCGAACATTCGCGTCGTTACCTCAACTCGCGGCCGGAAACCCCGAAACGCGAAAAAAGCCGGTGGGCGAAACCTCGCCGACCAGCTTGCCACTCAAGTACTCAAACTCTCAGAATGATGGTGGAGCCTAGCGGGATCGAACCGCTGACCTCCTGCATGCCATGCAGGCGCTCTCCCAGCTGAGCTAAGGCCCCGTCACCATCATCCGGCAAGCCCCGGGAGGCCCACCTTCCCCGCCCGACCAGCGAGCGAGGCCGCCCCTCTAGTGGCGGCTCCCGCTCTTGGCAAGAGCGTTTTTGCGTCGCTTAATTCTCGTCGCCGTCGTCGTCGCCAACGCCCACGCCAAGGTCATCGTCGCCGCCCAGATCGACGTCGTTATCCGGCGAATCGCCGTCTTCGTCGATGTCCAGGTCCGGATCGGCCAGATCGACGTCTTCGACCTCTTCGACCTTGGCCTTCTGGACTTCCTCATAGGGGATCGGCTGCTTCGACTTCAGCACCGGATCGGCATGCCAGGCATAGCCGCATTCGATGCAGGTGATCGGGTCATCCTTGCCCAGATCGTAAAAGCGGGTGCCGCACTTCGGGCAGCCATGCTTGGCGCCCCATTCAGCCTTGACCATGTCAATTCCTCGATGCTGCCCTCCGCCAGCGCGGCGGGCTGAAACTCTTCATACGTATTGGTGACGGCTTGCGCCTGTCCCAGCGCGGCGCGCGCCTTGCCATAGCCCGCGCCCGCTGTCAAAAGCCGCGCGCAATTGCTGCTCTAGCCGTGAAAGTGCTGCCGTGTCCAACGCCGATCCCGCTGCGATGAAGCCGCGCCGCTTCATGCCTTCCGGCCGCTGCGGGCACGATCCGCGTGCCGGGTGACAAATCGATCAGCCACCGCTCAATCATGCTGGGTGCACTGGCCGTGGGTGAGACCCGCGTGACCGGCCTTCTCGAGGTGAGGACGTGCTCTCCACCGCCGCCGCGATGCGGGCGATGGGTGCCAGTGTCGAGCGGATCGGGGACGGCGAATGGTCAGTCCACGGGGTTGGCGTCGGCGCGCTGCTGCAGCCGCAGGCCCCGCTCGACATGGGCAATTCCGGCACTTCCACGCGGCTGCTGATGGGTCTGGTCGCCAGCCACCCGATCACGGCCACCTTCGTGGGCGATGCCAGCCTGTCGAAGCGGCCGATGGGCCGGGTAATCGATCCGCTGAGCCAGATGGGCGCGGCGTTCGAGGCCTCAGAGGGCGGCCGCCTGCCCCTGACCGTGCGCGGCGCTTCGCCCGCCGTGCCGATCGAATACCGCCTGCCGGTGGCCAGCGCGCAGGTGAAAAGCGCAGTCCTGCTCGCCGGGCTCAACACGCCGGGGATCACGACCGTGATCGAACCCGTGCCGACCCGCGACCATTCCGAGCGGATGCTGCGCGGCTTCGGCGCGGACCTGTCGGTTGAGGTGCAAGCTGACGGCACCCGGGTGATTCGCCTGGTCGGGGAAGCCGAACTGAAGCCCCAGACCATCGAAGTGCCGGGGGATCCCTCCTCCGCCGCCTTCTTCATTGTCGCCGCACTGGCGGTGCCGGGCAGCGAGCTGACCATCGCGAATGTCGGCCTTAACCCGACCCGCGCCGGACTGATCGAAGTGCTGCGCCTGATGGGCGGGCAGATCGCGGAAGTGAACCGCCGCGAAGTGGGCGGTGAGCCGGTGGCCGACCTGGTCGTGCGCCACTCCGCGCTTCAGGGCATCGAAGTCGATCCGGCAGTCGTGCCGAGCATGGTCGACGAATTTCCCGCGCTGTTCGTCGCCGCCGCGCTGGCCGAGGGGATCACGGTCACCACCGGCCTGGAGGAACTGCGCGTCAAGGAAAGCGACCGCATCTCGGTCATGGCCGCCGCCCTGACCGGTGCCGGGGCCCGCGTGATCGAAACCGAGGACGGCCTGACCATTACCGGGACCGGCGGTGAACCGCTGCGCGGCACCGCTGGCGCGATCGCCACCCACCTCGATCACCGCATTGCCATGTCGATGGCCGTGGCCGGCCTCGCCAGCCGCGACGGGGTGGAAGTGGACGACACCCGCCCGATCGCCACCAGCTTTCCGATGTTCGAGACGCTGCTGGATGGACTGGCGGCATGATGCTCGATTGGGCCACGCTGGTCGGCCTGGTCGGCTCCGCGCTGTTCGTCGGCGGCTTTGCCTATGCCAACGCCGCGGCAGCGCTGGACAAGGTGCTGTTCAACCTGATCAACCTCGTCGGCGCGATCCTGCTGCTGATCTCGCTTTCGGTGCACTTCAACCTCGCGGCCTTCGTGCTGGAGGTCTGCTGGGGGCTGATCGCCCTGGTTGGCCTGGTCAAAGCACTGGGTGAGCGGCGCGGGAGGCCGGCTCAATGATCATCGCGGTCGATGGCCCCACCGCCTCGGGCAAAGGCACGATTGCCAAGGCGCTTGCCGCGCATTTCGGTCTGCCGCACCTCGATACCGGGCTGCTTTACCGCGCGGTCGGGCGGCAGGTGGCACTGGCCGGTGGCAATCCGGACGATTCCGCCGCTGCACTGACGGCTTGCGCCTTCCCAGACGCGCTGCTCGATGACCCCGAACTGCGCAGCGAAACCACGGGCGGTCTCGCCAGCCGGGTCTCGGTCCACCCGGCGGTGCGGCAGGCGCTTTTCGAGCGCCAGCGGGCCTTTGCGACCCAGCCAGGCGGCGCCGTGCTCGACGGGCGCGATATCGGCACGGTGATCGCGCCGGAAGCCGAAGTGAAACTGTTCGTGGTCGCCTCGGTACCGGCGCGGGCCGAACGGCGCTTCAAGGAAATGCAGGCCCAGGGCCGCGCGGTCGCCCTGGCTGAAATCGCCGCCGACCTGGCAGCCCGCGACGAGCGCGACCGGACCCGCGCCGAGGCGCCCCTGTTCGCCGCGCCCGATGCCGTCCTGCTCGACACCAGCGACCTTGGCCGCGACGCAGCGATTGAAGCAGCGATCGCGATTGCAAGCCAGGCCTGCAATCGGGATTGAACGCTGCGCGCCGTCCGCCGCGCGGAACGGCGTTAGCGCACGAACCGTTTGACAAAATTACGTAAATCAGGTGTCTTTCCCAACTGGTCGACCGCCTCAGGAGCAGCGAACCCAACACCGCGTCGATCAACGATCAGGGGAGACAGGCACCATGAATCGCAAGCCCATATTCGATGCCGTACGCAAGATGCTTGGACGCGGGTTTACGCAGGCTGAAGTTGATGCGCTCGATGCGGCCTGCGCTGCTGTAGAAGCAAGCCTGGCCGGCAGCATAACCAACAAGCCCGCACCAAAGCCGGCCGCAGCAGCAGTCGGCAAGGTCCTGGGACCCGCAGGAAGCAAACTGATCAAGAGTTTCGAAGGGTGCGAGCGCCGGCGCGCCGATGGCAAGTTCGAAGCCTATCCCGATCCTGGCAGCGTCGATGGCAAGCCTTGGACAATTGGCTGGGGATCGACCGGCCCGGACATCAAGCCCGGCACTGTCTTCACGCAGGCCCAATGCGACGCGCGTTTCGATGCCGACATGGTATCCTATGCCAATGCCGTTTCGAAAGCGCTCGGCGCGGCGCCGACCACGCAAAACCAGTTCGATGCCCTGGTCTCGTTCCACTACAATACCGGCGCCATTGCCACAGCGACTTTGACAAAGAAACACAAGGCGGGCGACTTCGAGGGAGCCAAGGCCGAATTCATGCGCTGGGTCCGCAACGACGGCAAGGTGATGCAGGGATTGATCAATCGCCGAAAGGCGGAAGTCGCGCTGTATAGCAAGGCATGACGCGGCTCGCGGCCACTGCGGCTATCGGCGTTCTGCTGCTTGCTGGCTGCAAACCGCCGCCGGACACGGCGGCGCCCGATAGCATTGCCAGCGGCGGCGCAGTTGCCACGTCAGCGCCGGCCGCTGCTGCACCTGCCCAGGGACAGACACTCGCCACCAAGGACCTGATTGGTTCCTGGCGGGTGAATCGTGTGTTGTTAGCTCCGGGTAAGGTACAGGCCTATGCGACCGATGATCCGGCGATTGTCGGTGCTGTCCTGGCGGTAGGCACCGATCAACTTCGCTGGGCGCAAACTGACGGGACCGATTTCACGACCGATGACGTCTGTACCGGACCGGCGCTGAGCGTTGTTGTTGATGAAGGAGCGGCACAGGCAGCGGCAGCGCCAGTACTCGCCGCATTTGCCGCCGCCCAGCTGCTCAAGCCAGAGGCCAAGCCGATGATCTGGGCCTGCACTCAGGGGGGACAGTGGGGGCCGGCCGGCAGCAACTTCATGTTCGCCAGCCCGGACGGTCAACAGATAGTCTTGCAGTGGTACGACAATCTGATCCTGTTGCTGGAACGCCAGCCCCAAGGCTGAGCAAACGGCTCCCTCTCATTGCCGCAATATCGCACCGATTGACAAAGGCAGCAATTTTCATAACGTGTAATATAACGCGTTATGGAGAACTGGAATGCACGATGTTGTTGCGGCCATGGGCCCCGCCTTTCTGGGCAGCCGATTGAAGCGGCTGGGCGAACGGATGCAGGCTGGGGCCGTGGAGATCATCGCCGAGGCCGGGCTGCCGATCGTTCCGGCGCAGGTCCCGGTCCTGACCGCGCTGCGCAGCGGTCCGCTGGCGATTGGCCAGATTGCCGAGGCCGTCGGCGCCAGCCAACCGGGAGTCAGCCGGATTGTCGGGCAGCTCGAAAAGCTTGGCCTGGTGGCAGCAGGCCGGGGGCGCGATCAGCGTGAGCGGCTGGTCGGTTTGTCTGATGCCGGCCAGCGTGCGGTCGAGACCCTGGCCCGCGAAGTCTGGCCGCGGGTCGGTACGGCGGCCGAGCAGCTCTACGCCGAACTGTCCGGCCCCTTTCTGGTCCAGCTTGGCCGGATCGAGCGTGCGCTGCAGCAGGCCTCGCTGGCGCAGCGCGCGCGGCAGGTTACGCCCGGCGGGCTCCGGCTGGTCGAATGGCGCGACGATCTGGCCAGCGCCTTTCACGACATCAATGTCGAATGGATCGAAGCCATGTTCACGCTTGAGCCGGTCGATCGCGACGTGCTGGAGAACCCGCGCGAACGGATCATCGCGCCAGGCGGCACGATCCTGTTCGTCGCAGCGCCGGGGATCGGCATCGTCGGCACCTGCGCGCTGATGCCGACCGGGGGCGGCGAATTCGAACTGACCAAGATGGGCGTGCTGGAGGCCGCGCGCGGCATGAAGGCGGGCGAATTCCTGCTCAATGCCGCAATCGAGCGGGCGCGGGCGATGGGCGTGAAGGACCTTTACCTCCTCACCAACCGGAAATGCGCAGCCGCGATCCACCTCTACGAAAAGCTTGGCTTCGTGCACGATGCCGGGGTGATGGCGGCGCATGGCGCTGGCTATGCACGCTGCGACGTGGCGATGCGCTATATGCCGGCCTGAGCCGCCATTTTCCTTGCTTTTCACGGCCTCCGCGCCTAAGCGCCGCCGGTCCCGGAGGGCTCTGGCCCAAGGGGATGTCGTGGATGACATTCGGTCGCCGCGACGTTCGGCCCACTTTTGGCCCGCCAAAGCAATGGTGCTACGGCGGAGAAAAGACCAGCGGATACAACCGCTTGGCCGGAAAACACATGCCCCGGTGAACGCCGGGGTCGATAGACAGGAAACTGTACATATGGCTTCTGCAGCCAACCCCACGCGCGACGATTTTGCCGCGCTGCTCGACGAATCCCTCGGCGGCGCCGCTGATGGCGGCTTTGAAGGCCGGGTCGTCAAGGGCACCATTACCGCGATCGAAGGCGACAAGGCCGTGATCGACGTCGGCCTCAAGAGCGAAGGCCGCGTTCCTCTCAAGGAATTCGCCATGCCGGGTCAGCCGCATGGCCTGAAGGTCGGTGACGAAGTCGAAGTCTTCGTTGACCGCGTCGAAAACGCCGATGGCGATGCCATGCTCAGCCGCGACCGCGCCCGCCGCGAAGCCGCCTGGGACAAGCTCGAAGAAGAATTCGGTGAAGGCAAGCGCGTCGAAGGCGTGATCTTCGGCCGCGTCAAGGGCGGCTTCACGGTCGACCTCAACGGCGCCGTTGCCTTCCTCCCCGGCTCGCAGGTCGATATCCGCCCCGTGCGCGACGTGCAGCCGCTGATGGACGTGCCGCAGCCGTTCCAGATCCTCAAGATGGACCGCCGCCGCGGCAACATCGTGGTCTCGCGCCGCGCCGTGCTGGAAGAAACCCGCGCCGAACAGCGTTCGGGCCTGATCATGAACCTGGCCGAAGGTCAGATCATCGACGGCGTCGTCAAGAACATCACCGACTACGGTGCCTTCGTCGACCTCGGCGGCATCGACGGTCTGCTCCATGTCACCGACATGAGCTACAAGCGCGTCAACCACCCGAACGAAGTCATCAATATCGGTGACACCGTGAAGGTGCAGATCATCCGCATCAACCAGGACACCCAGCGCATCAGCCTGGGCATGAAGCAGCTGGAAAGCGATCCGTGGGAAGGCGTTGCCGCCAAGTACCCGGTTGGCGCCAAGCTGCGTGGCGTGGTCACCAACATCACCGAATACGGCGCCTTCGTGGAGCTGGAAGCCGGGATCGAAGGCCTGGTCCACGTTTCGGAAATGTCCTGGACCAAGAAGAACGTCCACCCCGGCAAGATCGTTTCGACCTCGCAGGAAGTCGACGTGCTGGTGCTGGAAGTCGACAGCGACAAGCGCCGCATCAGCCTGGGCCTCAAGCAGGCTCAGCAGAACCCCTGGGAAGCCTTCGCCGAGAAGCACCCGGTCGGTTCGACCGTGGAAGGCGAAGTCAAGAACGCGACCGAGTTCGGCCTGTTCATCGGCCTCGACGGCGACGTCGACGGCATGGTTCACATGTCGGACATCGCCTGGGGCATCTCGGGCGAAGACGCGCTGGCCCTGCACCGCAAGGGCGAGCAGGTTTCGGCGATCGTGCTCGACGTCGACGTGGAGAAGGAGCGTATCTCGCTCGGCATGAAGCAGCTTGAAAAGGGTGCACCGGCCGCTGGCGTGGCTGCTGCCTCCTCGGGCCTGAAGAAGAACGAAGTCGTCACCGTCACTGTCCTCGAAGTCCGCGATGGCGGCCTCGAAGTGCAGGCCGGCGAAGATGGCGCCACCGGCTTCATCAAGCGTTCGGACCTGGGCCGCGACCGCGACGAGCAGCGCACCGACCGCTTCCAGGTTGGCCAGAAGCTCGACGCCATGGTCATCGGCTTCGATCGTTCGAAGAAGCCGAACTTCTCCGTCAAGGCACGTCAGCTGCACGAAGAGAAGGAAGCCGTGGAACAGTACGGTTCGTCGGATGCCGGCGCTTCGCTGGGCGACATCCTCGGCGCCGCGCTGAAGGCCAAGAAGGACTAAGCGTCCCTCTCAGCCGACTGGCTAAGCAAACAAAGGCCCGTCCGGAGCAATCCGGGCGGGCTTTTGCTTTGCGGCACGAATGGGTTTATCCTGCACCCATGCTCGAAATCCATCAATTCCCCTGCCTGTCGGACAACTACGGTTATCTGCTCCATGACCCGGCCAGCGGCGAAACCGCCTGCATCGATACGCCCGATGCCGATGCCTATCTGCGCGAAGCGGCCAGCAAGGGCTGGCAGATCACCCAGATCTGGAACACCCACTGGCATCCGGACCATGCCGGCGGGAACAATGCGATCAAGGCGGCGACCGGCTGCACGGTGATCGCCCCGGCCGAGGTGGCGCGGATCACCGAGCCGGACCAGGTGGTTGCCCACGGCGACACGGTGACGCTGGGTGCCTTCACAGCACAGGTCATCGACGTTTCGGGCCATACCAACGGCCATGTCGCCTTCCACCTGCCCGAAGCGGGCGTGGCCTTTGTTGGCGATGCGGTGTTCGCGCTGGGCTGCGGGCGGATGTTCGAAGGCCAGCCGGACCAGTTTTGGGCCAGCCTGGAGCGGATCAAGGCCCTGCCCCCCGAAACGCTGCTCTATTGTGCCCACGAATACACCCAGTCCAACGCGCGCTTTGCGCTGCACGTCGATCCGGAGAATGCCGAGCTGCAGGACTATGTCGCGCAGATCGACAAGGCGCGCTCGGAAGGCCGGCCGACCGTACCGACTACCTTGTCGCGCGAGCTGGCCACCAATCCCTTCCTGCGCGCCGATAACGTGGCGCTGCAAGCGCGCTGGGGTGGCGGCGGGGCAGTTTCCACCTTTGCCGCCTTGCGCGCCGCCAAGGACAATTTCTGACCCCCATGCAGGCGCTCCAGGTCCAGACCTTGTCGCCCGACCTGTCCGGCTGCGCGTTGGTCGATTTGCCGCTGCCGCCGCGCGGGCCCGGCGAGGTCCTGGTCAAGGTCCATGCCGCCTCGCTCAACTTTCCCGATCTGCTGATGACCCGGGGCGAGTACCAGTTCAAACCCGAGGTGCCGTTCATCGCCGGCCTGGAATTTGCCGGTGAAGTGGTCGAGGCCGATCCCGATAGCGGCTTCCAGCCGGGGGACGGGGTCTATGGCGGCAACAAGACCGGGGCCTTTGCCGAATATGCCGTGGTCCCGGCCAGGGCGCTCAGCGCCATGCCGCCGGGGATCGGGCTGGTGTCAGCCGCAGCGCTCGGGGCAGCCTATGGCACGGCCTATACCGCGCTGGTCGAAATTGGCGGCTTGAAGGCCGGGCAATGGGTTTTGGTCCATGGTGCCAGCGGCGGGGTCGGCCTGGCGGCGGTAGAGCTGGCCAAACGGCTCGGCGCCCATGTCATCGCGACCACCGGCTCCCCGGCCAAGCTGGCTGCCTTGCGCGCCGCCTGCGATGCCGAGGCAGTGATCCTGGCCGAGGGGCGCTTCCGCGAACAGGTCGCCGAGCTGACCGGCGGTAAGCTCTGCGATCTGGTCTACGATCCGGTCGGCGGGGATGTCTTCGATGAAAGCACCCGCTGCGTCGCCTTTGGTGGCAAGCTGCTGGTGATCGGGTTCGCCGGGGGCCGGATCGCCGAAATCTCGACCAACATTCCGCTGATCAAGGGCTTCTCGGTGGTCGGCGTGCGCGCTGGGGAATATGCCCGCCGTTTCCCCGATCGCGGCAAAGCCATCCGCGAGGCCGTGGCGACCTTGGCGGCCGATGGCCGGCTCAACCCGCACATCGATCGGATCCTGCCGCTGAGCCGCTGGCGCGAAGCCTATGATGCGATGGCGACGCGCGGGATTGTCGGGAAGGTCGTGCCTCGAACCGGCAAATGAAAAGGGCGACCGTCAGGCCGCCCTTTGCCAAGTGCAAAGTCGTGAAAAGCCGGGAGTCAGATCCCGCCGATCCGCT
>JACDQK010000115.1 GCA_015657645.1 Novosphingobium sp. | reverse complement strand
CGGGACTCGCCGGGACAGCAGTCTGGGCGAGCGCCGGAGCGGCGAGCGCGAGGGTGGCGGCGAGGATCAGCGAACGCATGGCCTTAAGCTGCCGGGGTCAAGGGCTTAGCGCAAGTCCACCCGTTCAACCGGCGGCAGATTGTCCGCACCCGGCTGTTCGGCCCAGTGCCGCGCATTGAGCACGCCGCCGTCAGCGCGCAGCTCGGCCACGCGGGCCAGATCCACTTCCGCGAAGAGCCACTGCGGCGCATCGAGTTCGCCCAGCGCGACCACGCCGCTATCTGGAAAGCCGCGATCGGGCGGGCCATAGACCGCCGCCGCGCCGCGGTTGCTGTCCACCGCCGGGGACCAGTCAGCGCGGCCGACAGTCGGGCTGTGGACGGCATAGCACTGCCCCTCCAGCGCCCGCGCCTGCGCCCCGATCCGCACCCGCCAATAGCCATGCAGCGCCTCGGTGCAGCTTGGCACCAGCAGCAGTTCCATCCCGGCTTCAACCTGCGCGCGGGCGAGCAGCGGGAATTCGCTGTCGTAGCAGATGTTCACGCCGATCCGGCCGAGTGCGGTTTCGAACAGCCGCAGCGGCGCACCGGCGCTAACGCCCCATTCCTCGCGCTCGAACCGGGTCATGATCAGCTTGTCCTGCACGCCGATCTTGCCGTTGGGCGCGAATAGCCGCGCCCGGTTGACGAAGCGGCCCTGCTCCACCTCACACGGCGCTGAAGCGGCCAGGATGTGCAGGCCGTGCTGTGCCGCCAGCCGAGCGTGCAGTGCATCGACCCGCGGCAGCAGCGCCGAAACCGAGGCCAGCGAGCCGGCCAGATCACCCATCGTTGCCGGATCGAGCGAGGCCAGTTCCATCGCCCCATATTCGGGAAAGACCGCCAGTGCCGCCCGGCCTGCTGCGGCGGCTTCGACCCAGCCGGTCAGCTTGGTTTCGTATGCGGCCCAGTCGGCCAGGGCCTCGATCGGATATTGCGCGGTGGCGATGGTGAAGCGGGTCATAGGTCGCGCATCCAGTATTGCATGGGTTTGGCGGTCTCTTCGGCCTCGCCGTGATCCTGCCAGGCAAAGCTGCCGACCAGCCCCGGCACCGGCGCATAGCCGCGCTTGCCCCAGAAAGCATCGAGCGGGACATAGTCCGCCGGACGGGCCGGATGATCGGCCGGACGAGCCACCGCGCAGAAACTGGCGTGGCGCGCGCCCCAGGCACGGGCGGCGGCCTCGCGGTGATCGAAGAAGGCATGGCCGATCCCCTGCCCGCGATAGTCCGGCAGCAGCACGCTCTCGCCGAAATAGAACACGCCGGCCGGGTCGATCCCTGCCGAGCCGAACGGCTCGCGGATATAGTCGTCCTGCGCGATCAGCGGCGAGGCGGTCGCTGCGCCGACAACCCGCTCATCATCATAGGCCGCAACCAGCACGGCATCCGGCGAGGCGGTAAACTCCGCCAGGTATTCGTGCTCGTAGTCCTCGCTGCCGGCATAGAGATAGGGCCAGGCGGCGAAGACCGTGATCCGCAGCCGCGCCAGATCCGGCAGGGCGGCCTGCAACGCCGCCCCGGTCAGCGGGCGGACCGCCAGGCTCAACCGATCACCTGCGCTTCCCAGTCGGCCAGGTTGTAATAGACGGTGACGCGGCTGATCAGGCCATCGGCAAAGGCAAAGAAGGCCCCGGCCGGCAGGACATAGCGCTGACCCGTAGCTTCCGGCAGGCCCTTGTCCGTCGCCAGGTATTCGCCGTGAACGACGAACTCTGCCGCGCCGCGCGAGCCGTCCTCGCTCGCCATCAGCACCAGATCGTGAAGCTGCTCGGCATAGCAGCGCTCCATGTGGGCGAGGAAGCTGCGGAAGGCTCCCTTGCCCACCTGCCGCGCGCCCTGGTTGATATCGTGCGCCACGTCCTCGCTCAGACAGGCCAGCATGCCTTCCCAGTCGCCCGCGTTGAAGGCGGTGTAGTAGCGATCCAGCAGGGCAAGTGCAGCGGTCTGGCTCATGTGCGGGCAACTCCTTCTCCGGCCGCCTAACCGATCATGGCGGGCTTGTCAGCGGTTCGTCGAATGAGCGGTTGTCTGACGGAGCGCAACGCGCCAACCTGCACGGCATCACAAGTAACAGGGATGCCCTCCACTCATGCGCAAGATCCTGCTCGGCCTTTCGGCCTTTGCCCTCCCCCTCGTGCCTGCCATGGCGCAAAATGCCGTGCCGACCGTGCCCAAACCGGCGGCGATCGAGGCCGATGGCGTGCCCGCCGTGCCGCTGGCGCTGGTCGAGGCGACCCGGCCCTATATGGAATTCCGCACCGCCAGCTTCCTGGACTGGGATCCGAACACCAAGGCGATGCTGGTTTCGACTCGCTTCGGCAATGTCGCCCAGCTGCACACCGTCGCCGCGCCCGGCATGGCCCGCCGCCAGATCAGCTTTGAAGTAGAGCCACTCGGCGGGACCTATATGCCGAATGACGGCACGCTGGTGGTGCGCAAGGATGTCGGCGGCAGTGAGTTCTGGCAGCTCTACACGCTGAAGGACGGACGGCTGACCCTGCTGACCGATGGCAAGAGCCGCAACTCGATCAATGCGGTCAGCGCCGACGGCAAGTGGCTGGCCTATTCCTCGACCCGCCGCAACGGGGCCGACAGCGACCTTTACGTGGTCGATCCGCGCGATCCGGCGAGCACCAAGCTGGTGCTGCAAGTTAAGGGTGGCGGTTGGGCCCTGGCCGACTTTGCGCCTGGCAACAAGACGGCGGTCGTTGCCCAATATGTCTCGGTCCAGAAGAGCGACCTCTATTCACTCGATCTCGAAACCGGCAAGCTGACCGCGATTGGCGACCACAAGAAGATGATTTCGCACGGCGGTGCACGTTTTGCGCCCGACGGCGCCTTGTGGGTGACCAGCGACGAGGGTTCGGACTTCCAGCGGCTCGGCACGCTCGATCCCAAGACCGGCAAGTTCACCCCGCGCAGCCCCGAGCCGAAGTGGGATGTCGAGAGTTTCGATATCGCCCCGGACGGCAGCTTCATCGCCTACACCGTCAACGAAGCCGGCATTTCGAAGCTGCGCCTGCTCGATCCCAAGACCGGCCAGTCACGCGAAGTCACGGGCCTGCCCATTGGCGGGATCGGCGGGATCGACATCGCGCCATGGGGCGAGATCGGCCTGACTGTCTCCTCGGCCAAGGTGCCGACCGATGCCTTCTCGGTCGATCCCAAGACGCTGGCGGTGCGGCGCTGGACCGAGAGCGAAACCGGCGGGCTTGATCCGGCCCGCAATGTCGAACCGGAACTGGTCGAAGTGAAGAGCTTTGATGGTGAGAGTGTCTCGGGCTTCCTCTATCGCCCCGATCCGGCCAGGTTCCCCGGCAAGCGGCCGCTGATCGTCAACATCCACGGCGGGCCGGAAGGGCAATCGACCCCAGGCTTCCGCGGGCGGACCAATTACCTGCTCAACGAACAGGGCATTGCCGTGTTCTATCCCAACGTCCGCGGCTCGACCGGTTACGGCAAGCGCTTCGTCAGCCTTGATAACGGGCCGTTCCTTCGCGAGAATTCGGTGAAGGACATCGGCGCCTTCCTGGATCGACTGCAAGGCGATGCCGGGATCGATGCGGGCCGGATGGCAGTCCAGGGCGGATCCTATGGCGGCTACATGTGCTATGCCAGCGCGATCCGCTATGGCGACCGGTTCAAGGCGGCGGACTGCATCGTCGCGATCAGCAACTTCGTCACCTTCCTGGAGAACACCCAGTCCTATCGCCGCGACCTACGCCGGGTGGAATATGGTGACGAGCGCGATCCCAAGCAGCGCGCCAAGCTGCTGGAAATCTCGCCGCTGACCAGCGTCGACAAGCTCTCGATCCCGCTACTGGTCGTGACGGGCGGCAACGATCCGCGCGTGCCGAAGAGCGAGGCCGACCAGATGGTCGCCGCCGTCCGCGCCAAGGGCCGCACCGCCTGGCACCTGGTTGGCACGAACGAAGGCCACGGCTTCGGCAAGAAGGAAAACCAGGATTACCAGTTCTGGACCGAATTGCAGTTCTGGAAGGAACACCTGCTGAAGTAGGTCCGACCCGTCGGTTCCCGGGGCCGGCCGCGCAGGATCCCTCGCGGCGCGGCACCGCCTCATGGGTGCCCCGCTGAGCAAGCAAAGGGGCGCGGAAGGCCGTAACCTTCCGCGCCCCTTCCCCCTTCAACCGGTCCCGATCAGAAGTCCTGCGTGATTGAGATCTTGGCCGTGAAGCCCAGCGGGCTGGCCGTGAACGGATCGTAGTTCTGATCGAGCCGCGCAAACGGCGGATCCTTGTCGAAGATGTTCAGCGCCGACAGGGCAATCGTCGTGCCGGTCTGCAGTTTCAGGCGATAGGTGGCGTCGAAAGTGGTGAAGCTTTCGATGTTCTTGCCCGTGGTGACCGAAGCCCCGGCCAGCGCGCCGGCATTGGGACCAAAGATCGCCGCACCGCGCTGGTCGGTATAACCATCGAGGTAGTTGGCCTGGAGGCGCAGCGAGTGATCGCCAAAGTTGCCTTCAAGGTAGGCGTTACCCTTCCACTGCGGCAGCGGATAGGCCGTGGTCTGGTAGTTGAGCAGGCCAACCCCGTCGAAGGCCGGCTGGACCACCACGCCTTCGACCGTGACGTCCGAGGTCTTGTAGTCGATCACATAGGTCCCGGCGAAGCCGGCCGTGACCGAACCAGTCCCGATCGGCAGCTCGTAGCTGGCCGAGAAGTCGATCCCCGACGTGCTGACATCGGCCGAGTTCACGTAAGTGGTCCGCAACCGCTGGACGTTACCGATACCGCAACCCGCACCGGTGAAGGTGAAGCGCGATTGCAGCGCGGCATAGGTCGGGTTGCCGCAGTTGGCCGTGCCCGAAGCGCCGAACATCGCCGCAACGATCCCGGCCACCGGCTCGCCTTCGATCGGGCCGGAGAAGTCATACTTGAAGTAATCAATGCTGGCGCGGAAGCCGCCGGTGTTGATCAGCAGGCCGGCGTTGTATGTTGTCGCGCTTTCCGGCGCGAGGTTCGGGTTGCCGTTGATATCGATCGCCCGGAACGAGCTGCCGATGATCTGCAGCGAGGTCAGGTTGCCTTCCAGGCTCTGCGACGGGGGACCGCGGAAGGTGGTGCCCATGCCGCCGCGGATCGCCAGCCAGTCGGTCAGCTGGAACTTGGCGCGGGCCTGCGGATCGAAGGTCGAGCCGACTGCGCCGCCGTAGTCTTCATAGCGGGCCGAGAGCTGAACGTTCAGCGCATCGGTGATCGGCAGCTGCAATTCGGCGAAGGTCGCATAGACATCGCCCTTGCTGTCGCCGTTGCGGTTGGTGCCGAGGAAGCCGAGCGCACCGGTCTGCGGCGAGCAGGTCGCCGCCGGGTTGAGCGGCGTGCCCGGGCACGGCATCAGATCAAGGTTGGAGATGTTGTTGTAGCGCCGGCTATAGGTGTTGCGGCGATACTGTACGCCCAGCGCGAAACCGACCTCGCCGCCCGGCAGGGTCAACCCGGTCTGGCCCGAAATCACCGCATCGGCCACAAGCTGGGTGGTGAAGGCCTGAGTGCGCGGCGTCTGGAACATCCAGTCGAAGGTAGCCAGATCGTTGATCAGGCCTGCCCCCGGCGCGGTCGAAAGGCCATTGGTGCTGCGCGAACCGGCATAGTTCGGGTTGGTGTTGCCGGTCACCGGGTTGGCCTGGACCGCCGTCGAGAACGGGTTCCAGTAGGTACAGCCATTGGTCCCCGCCAATGCGGCCAGCTGGGTCGAGGTCAGCCCGGCGCGCGAAGCAGTCGACGAATAAGCGCAGTTCGGCCCGCCGAACCCGGCCAGCGCGTTCTGGAACAGGTCACCGAAGGTATCGGTGCCTTCGAACGCACGTTCATAACGGCTGTAAGTCAGGCTGGTGGTGAAGTTGAGCTTGTCCGACAGGCTGGTGTTAAGCTCGGCGGAAACCATCATCTGGTCCGAGATACGCGGCGAAGTGGCCGAACCGCGGCCCGGGAACAGCGGGTTGCCGCCCAGCAGAACCGGACGGAACAGCACCGGGAAGGCCAGCGCCGGGGCCAGCGGCGTGCCGCCGGCATCGGTTAAGCAGCCCGCGGCCGCACCATAGACGCGGCAATAGTCGCGCAGCGCCGGCGCCCAGGTCGGGATCTGGAACACCCCGCCGCCGCCACCGGCAGCATTGGCCGAAGGCGGCAAGGTCGGCAGGTAGCTGGGCGAGGTCGTGATGCGGGTTTCCGAATGGCCCCACAGCGCGTTGACGCGCAGGTTGGTGCTCTCGCTGATGTCGACCTCGGCATCGAGGAACACCTGGAAACGCTCTTCCGGCTCAACCAGATTGCCGAACAGGCCATACTGGTTGAAGCAGCGGTCGGTGGTCGATCCGGGCAGGCTGCGGAAGCCGCCCAGCGCGGTGCAGCCCAAGTCGGTCGAGAACACCAGCCCGCCAACCGTTGCGTTGAAATCGAAGTTTCCGGGGTTGCCGCCGCCAGTCCAGCCGCCTTGCGGGTTGTTGGGATAGGACTGGATCGTGAAGTCGCGGTCAATCGTCTGCAGTTCGGAGCGGCGCTGATAGCCGGCCGAAACGAAGATCCGGCCGCCGTCGCCCGAATGGCCGAAGCTCAGCGCGCCGCCAAAGTCACCCTTGGAGCCTGAAATATAGCGATAGTCAGCCGAAGCGCGGAAACCGTCCTGATTGGTGCGGGTGATGAAGTTGACCACCCCGGCGATCGCGTCCGAACCATAGGTCGCGGCGGCGCCGTCCTTCAGCACTTCGATCCGCCCGATCGCGCCCGAGGGGATCAGGTTGACGTCGACAATCGGAATACCGCTGCCGCCCGACTGGACGATGCGCTTGCCGTTGAGCAGCACCAGGGTGCGCTGCGGGCCGAGGCCGCGCAGGTTGACCGAGGCGACGCCTTCGTTCCCTTGCGCGCGGGCATCGAACTGGTTGGCATCGCCGATGATGCCGGCCGAATTCGGCAGGTTCTTGAGCAGGTCGATCGCCGAAGGGCTGCCCTGCTTCGATAGTTCGTCTGCCCCGATCACGTCGATCGGTGCAGGCGCATCTTCGCGCGAGCCGCGGATCAGCGAGCCGGTGACAACGATTTCCTTGGGGTTTTCAGCCGCCGTATCATCGGCTGCCTGATCCTGGGCAAAGGCCGGGGTCGACAGGGCAGCAACGGCGAGCGCGATAAGCGAAGCCGAACCAAAGCGAACTTGGTGCGCAGACATAACCTCTCCTCCATGACGGGTTCACCGCCATCGGGCCGAGGCCCGCTGGAAAGGCTCACCCATTTGCGCGCCGCTTTTTGCGGCGTCATGGCGGAAGCTGACCTATAATCTGCTTGTAGTCAAACCGTTGCAGACGCCGCCCGGCCCGCCTGCTTATGGCTTTGCCTTTCGTGCGGTTTTGCCTATAGGCATGGAGCCCCGGAAGAGCGGTCTTGCACGACTCGTCTCAGCCGGGGCTTGTCTTTTTGCTTGCAGGGTATTCGCTCATGTCCCGTCGCCGCCAGATTTACGAAGGCAAGGCCAAGATCCTTTACGAAGGTCCCGAGCCCGGCACCCTGATCCAGTACTTCAAGGACGATGCCACCGCCTTCAATGCCCAGAAGAAGGGCACGATCAACGGCAAGGGCGTGATCAACAACCGGATCAGCGAGCATGTCTTCACGCGGCTGAACCACATCGGCATCCCGACCCACTTCATCAAGCGGCTCAACATGCGTGAGCAGCTGGTCCGCCAGGTCGAGATCATTCCGATCGAAGTTGTGGTCCGCAATGTCGCGGCCGGCTCAATCTCCAAGCGCCTCGGCATCCCCGAGGGTGAGCCCCTGCCCCACACCCTGATCGAATACTATTACAAGGACGATGCCCTGGGTGATCCGCTGATCGCCGAAGAACACATCGCCTGCTTCGGCTGGGCCAACAACGAAGAGATGCAAGACATCTCGTCGATGGCGATCCGTATCAACGATTTCATGTGCGGCATGTTCGCCGCGATCAACATCCGCCTGGTCGACTTCAAACTGGAGTTCGGGCGGATCTGGGACGGCGATTACAGCCGCGTGATTCTGGCTGACGAGATCAGCCCCGATGGCTGCCGCCTGTGGGACATGGTCACCGGCGAAAAGCTCGACAAGGACCGCTTCCGCCGCGATCTGGGCGGTGAGGAAGAGGCCTATCAGGAAGTCGCGCGCCGGCTTGGCCTGCTCGATGCCGACAATGGCCCGAGCGAGGTCTTCGACCTTTCCGCCCACCGGAAGCTGCGCGGAAAATAGACGCTCGCCGACGAGGGCTTGCGAGCATCCGGCGTCTCGGCAACAAGTGGCCGATGACGTCACGCAAGTTCCTGTTCGCCCTGATTCTTTCCACGACAATGCTCGCCGCCTGCGCCCCGCAGCAGGCGCGGCTGGCCAGTACCGCCCCGCCGCCGACGCCGACCTGGGCGTTCGAAGCGAGCGACGTCCCGGTCGAGGAAGGCTACAAGTTCGGCAAGCTCGATAACGGGCTGCGCTATGTCATCCGCAGCAATGCGACGCCCAAGGGGCAGGCGCTGGTGCGGATGGTGGTGGGCGTCGGCTCGCTTGACGAGGCTGACGACGAGCGCGGCTTTGCCCATTTCGTCGAACACATGGCCTTCAATGGCAGCACCAATGTGCCCGAGGGCGAGATGGTCAAGCTGCTTGAGCGACAAGGGCTGGCCTTCGGCGCCGATACCAACGCCTCGACCGGGTTCGAATGGACCGAATACAAGCTTGACCTGCCCCGCAATGACCCGGCGCTGCTCGACACCGCGCTGATGCTGATGCGCGAAACGGCCAGCGAACTGACCATCAGCGAAGCCGCCGTGACGCGCGAGCGCGGGGTGATCCTGTCCGAAAAGCGCGATCGCAACACCTTTGCCTTGCGCAATTTCGAAGACCAGATGCAATTCCTCCACCCGCAGGCGCGCTATGCCAGCCGCTTGCCAATCGGGACCGAGGAGACGCTGAACGGCGCCACCGCCGAACGGCTCCGCGCCTTCTGGCGGCGCGAATATGTGCCCGCGCAGACCAGGCTGGTGGTGGTCGGAGACTTCCCGGTCGAGGCGGTTGAAGCAGCGATCAAGGCCCGCTTTGCCGACTGGCGCCCTGCCCCGGCCGAACCGCAGCCACTGGCCGGTCCGTTCGATTCCAAGGCCAAGCCGCGCGAAGACATTTTCATCGACCAGGCCTTGTCCGAACGCGTGACAGTCTCGCGCGACGGCCCCTGGCTGGATGAGCCCGACACCCTCGCCCAGCGGCGCGAGAACCTGCTGCGGCAGATCGGCTATGGCATCGTCAACCGCCGCCTGCTGAGCCGCACGCGTGAGGCCAATGCTCCGTTCCGCGGTGCCGGTGTGGGCACGGCTGGCAGCTTCCGCGAAGCCCGCTCGACCAACCTGGTGGTCGAAACGGTTGATGGCGGCTGGAAGCGTGGGCTTCTTGCCACGACCGAGGAATATCGCCGGGCGCTGGCCTATGGCTTTACCCAGGCCGAAGTGGCCGAACAGATCGCCAATTCACGCACGGCCGCGCGCAATTCTGCCGCCAGCGAAAGCACCCGCAGCAACGGCACCCTGCTTGGCGCGGTGATCGCGCTGGTGACCAACGACATCGTGCCCGACAAGCCCAGCCGCTCGCTCGAACGGCTCGAGGCTTTCATTCCGCAGATCACGCCCGAGGCGGTGCTTGCGGCCTTGCAGCGCGAGCTGGTCCCGCTCGACCAGCCGCTGATCCGGTTCCAGGGACGCCGCGAACCGGCGGGCGGCACCAAGGCACTGCGCGAGGCCTGGGATGCAGCGATGCAGGCCAAGGTCGTGAAGCCCGAAGCCAAGGCCGCTGGCGCCTTTGCCTATAGCAATTTCGGCCCGGCCGGCAGGTGGTCAGCGATTTGACCGAGCCGCGTTTCGGCATCCGCCAGCTCCGCTTTGCCAACGGGGTCATGCTTAACCTCAAGCGCACCGACCTGACCAAGGACCGCGTCATGGTGCGCCTGTCAGTCGATGGCGGGTCGATGCTGGCGACGCGCGACAAGCCGCTGGCGACGCAGATGATGGGCGTCTTCGGCCAGGGCG
>JACDQK010000012.1 GCA_015657645.1 Novosphingobium sp. | reverse complement strand
GGCCCGGAGTCGTTCGGCATAGGCGACAAAAGTTTCGCTTGGCGTGATCGAGCCAAAGGCCAACCCCCAATCGACCTGGCTGCCAACATAGACATCGGCCATGGTGAAGCGTTTGCCGCAGACGAAGCTGTTGTCCTTGAAGTGGCCTTCAAGCGCGGCGATGGTCCGTTCATAGCTGCCCCAGCCAGCCATGCCTTCGCGTTCCGCCGGGAGCTCCCAGCCCATCGAGCGGGTAATGATCGCCTGCTCGACTGGCCCGGCAGCGAAGAACAGCCAGCGGTAATAGTCTGCCGCCTCATCCGCCGAAGGGCCAAGCCCTACTTCCGGCTGAGCCTCGGCCAGATAGGCGCAGATCGCTGCGCATTCGGTGATGACCTTGTCGCCGGTTTCGCTGTGGTGGATCAGCGTCGGCACTTTGCCCATCGGGTTGGCGGCGAGCAGGGCGGGGGGCTTGTTGTCCCACGGCACCAACACCTGCTCGTAGTCTGCACCCGCTTCATGCAGCGCCCAGCGGGCAATCTGGCCGCGGCTCATCGGATTGGTGAAGAAGGTATAGGCGGCCATCGAGGTCATCCCTTCGTTAGAACAAAAACGGAACGATAGTGTGAAATTGCACTACGTCAAGGATGGCCCACCAGCGAGAACAGCGCGCCTTGCGGATCGATGCCCTGGATGATCCACAAGGGCCCGGGCACCTCGTGCGGACCATTGATGATCTGGCCACCCTGCGCCTCGACCCGGGCTTTGGCGGCGGTAATGCTCTCTACCCAGAAGTAGTGGCACCAGACCGGTGCGGGCACTTCGGCGGGCTTGCCCATGATCGCCCCGATCTGGATCCCGTCGTGCGCGATGAACTGGTATTTGCCCATTGGTCCCATATCCATCGCCTCGGGCAGCGACCAGCCGAACTGGCCGGTGTAGAATGCCAGCGCCTGATCAAAGTTTCCGGCGAGGAGCTCGTTCCAGCCGCAGCGACCCGGGTTGGGCAGGGCCGAAAAACAAGTGTTCTCGCCGCCGCCCGGGGGCGGGGTGGGGGTCATGATGTAGAACGGCGCTCCGTCCGGATCGGCCACCATCGCCACCCGGCCGGTCATCGGGATGTCCCAGGCCGGCATCAGGCATTTGCCGCCCGCTGCCGTGATGGCCGCGACGCTGGCATCGACGTCATCGACCCCCAGGTAGCCCAGCCAGCATGGCCGCGCGCCGTGTTCGGTCATCTCCGGGGTCAGCGTCAGCACACCGCCGGTCATGCCGCCATCGGCATTGGCGATGAAACCATAGCCACCGGTTTCGGGCGAGCCGGGCTGCATGGTCCAGCCCACCACGGCGTCATAGAAGGCCTTGGCCCCCACTGGATCGGGGGTCATCAGCTCGTACCAGATCCAGCTGCCTTGCAACGTGCCCATCCTGCCGCTCCTTACTTGTTCAGTTCGACCACCGGCACGAACCCGCCGAAGATCATCCGCTTGCCATCGAACGGCATCGGGTTCTTGGCCGGATCCATGCGCGGATCGGCCTTGCTGGGGTCTTCCATCCATTCGGTCATCGTCGCGAAGGCGGCGTCGCGGGTCGCCTTGTCGGGCCACTCGATCCAGCTGAACAGCACCTCCTCGTCATCCTCGGCCTTCACGGCCATGCGGAAGTCGGTGGTGTGGCCGGCCTGGACGTCATCGCCCCAGCATTCGACCACGCGCAGCGCGCCGAGTTCCATGAACACCGCATCGCCCAACCGGGCATGGGCGATGAATTTGTCGCGATTGGCCCGCGGGCAGGCGATCACGAAGCCGTCAACATAGGTCATTGCGCGTTCTCCTTGGCTTCGCCTCCGGCAAAGGTGGCATCCATCCAGAATGGCTCCCAGACATGGCCATCGGGGTCGAGGATCGAGCGCTGGTACATGAAGCCGTGGTCCTCGGGCGGGTTCACATCGGCCGTTCCGCCATAGGCTGCTGCGGTCTCGACCAGCTTGTCGACTTCGGCCCGGTCGTCGAGCACCAGGGCGAGCGAGACTTCGCTTGATCCCGCCGGACAGATCGGGCGGGTGGTGAAGCCCTGCCACTTGGCATGAGTCAGCAGCATCACATGGATCGCATCCGACCAGACCATGCAGGCAGCGGTCTCGTCGGTGAACTGCGGATTGTTGGCAAAACCCAGCGCGGTGTAGAACCGCATGGCCCGGGGCAGGTCCGCGACCGGCAGGTTGACGAAGATCATTCGGCTCATGTCAGGCTCTCCTTTTCGTCCGCCCCCGGTTTGAACAGCATCGCGACATAGCGGCGTAGGTGCAGCACGCTCTCGCGCGCGATCTCAGGATCGCCGGCCGCCTTGGCGAGGACGAAGGCCCCTTGCAGCACCGACTGGACATGGCGAGCGAGGCCAAGCGCGGTAATGCCGGGCGGGGTCCCGTAGAGATCAAGCACCTGCTGCACGTCGACTGCCAGCGCCTCGCAATAGGCGTTGAAGCTGGCATCGCAGGCAGCGCGGATCGCGTCGCTGGTGGCGAAGGCTTCCTGCACCATGGTGCCGGCAAAACAGGTGAAGCCCTCAGCCGGTCCGCCAATCATTTCGAGCCGCATGTCGATATGGCCCAGCAGCCGGTCGAGCGGTCCTTGAGCTTGGTATAGGCCGGCAGCTCGAACAGCGGCGCGGCGCGGGCGGTCCACTGCTCGGCAGCGGCGACGCCGAGTGCTTCCTTCGAGGCGAAGTGATGGAAGAAGGCGCCCTTGGTCACCCCGGCGGCGCTGCAGATCTCGTCCACCGAAGTGGCGGCATAGCCCTTGCGGCGCACCAGTTGATGCGCGGCATCAATCAGCCGTGTCCGGGCGGTCTGGCGTTCCGGAAGAGAGGAGCGACTCGCGTTCATCTGAATTACATACCGACTGGTCGGTATGTTCGCAAGCGAACGTGGTTTGACCGCGCGACAAGCACGTCAGTTCGTGGCTAATGGATGTTAGGCTTCGACCCTGGTGCTGCGGTACAGCTCGCGATCCGCCGCCAGCGCCGCCTGATAGGCCGAGCGGGCATGGCAGCGTTCGGCATAGGCCAGGAAGGCGTCATGCCGGGGCAGCAGCTTGAGGTTCAGGCCCCAGTCGAACTGGCTGGTGAGGTAGACATCGGCCATGGTGAAGCGGTCACCGCAGGCATAAGCGTTGGCGGAAAGGTGCGCATCAAGCGCCGCGACCGTGCGGTCAAAGCTGCCGAACCCGGCGGTGCCTTCGCGTTCGGCCGGCAGCTCCCAGCCCAGCATCCGCGCCATCAGCGCCTGCTCCAGCGGCCCGGCGGCGAAGAACAGCCAGCGGTGGTAGTGGCCGCTTTCGGCGGGGGTGGGGAGCAGGCCGGCCTCCGGGTGCTGCTCGGCCAGGTAGGTGCAGATCGCCGCCGCCTCGCTCACCACCCGGTCGCCTTCGGCCGCGTGGTGGACCAGCGTCGGGACCTTGCCGAGCGGATTCGCGGCGAGGAGGGCCGCGGGCTTGTCCCCCCAGCCGACCGGGACCACGGCAAAGTCCGCGCCCACTTCATGCAGCGCCCAGCTGGCGATCAGCCCGCGCGAACGGGGGTTGGTGAAGAAGGTGTAAGTCGCCACTCGTCTAGCCGCCCAGCGCGCGGCTCACGATCTTGTCCTCCAGCGCTGCCACCGGCGCCCAGCTGGACCGGGCCTTGACCCGCTCATACCACGCCGCCGTGCGCGGGTGGGTTGCGGCGTCCGGTTCCAGCCCGACATAGCCGAGCGAGCGCAGCGTCGCCGCGACGGCGATGTCGCCGATCGAGAACTCGCCGCCGGTCAGCCAGCCATCGCCGCACTGGCTTTCAAGATAATCGAGGATCGGCCCCAGTTCCTTGAGGCCCTGTTCGGCCATGGCTTCGTCGCCGGGCTTGCCCATCAGCTTGGGGCTGACGAAGCGATTGAACATCACCTTGCCGCCGGCTGCGATCAGGATCGTGTCGGCAAATTCCTCAAACCAGATCGCCTTGGCCTTGGCCCTAGCATCGCCCGGCGTGAGCGAGGGCTCGGGCTGGAGAGCTTCGAAATAGGTCACGATCGCAGTCGAATCGCACAGGCTGAAATCGCCATCGATCAGCGCCGGAATCTTGCGGAACGGGCTGGCCGCCAGGAACTCTGCCGCCGGGTCCGCCGGGTTGCTCAGCGCCAGCTCAACGGCAATGCCCTTTTCGGCGGCGGCGAGGTGCACTTTGCGGACAAACGGCGAGATGGGGAAACCATAGACTTTCATCGAACAAACGCTCCCGGGCATTGAGTCGCTGATTGCAACGCATTCCTTATTGCAGCGCTGCGCGCGCCCGTATAGGCGATGGCTCGTCATGACCGATATTCCCAACATCCAGCTCGACACCAGCGGCAACACGATCCTCCCGGCGCCCGACCTTGAGGTCGATGTGCGCGAGGTTTTTGGCATCGATATCGACATGAAGGTTCCGGCCTTCAGCCAGGCCGATGAACGCGTCCCCGATATTGACCCGACCTATGTGTTCGATCCGGACACCACCCTGGCGATCCTGGCCGGCTTTGCCTTCAACCGCCGCGTGATGGTCCAGGGCTATCACGGCACCGGCAAGTCGACCCATATCGAGCAGGTTGCCGCCCGCCTGAAGTGGCCGTGCATCCGCATCAACCTTGATGCGCACATCAGCCGCATCGACCTGATCGGGCGCGATGCGATCGTGCTGCGCGATGGCCTGCAGGTCACCGAATTCCGCGAAGGGCTGCTGCCCTGGGCGCTGCAGCACCCGGTCGCGCTGGTGTTCGACGAGTACGATGCTGGCCGTCCGGACGTGATGTTCGTGATCCAGCGCGTGCTGGAAACCGAAGGCAAGCTGACCCTGCTGGACCAGAACCGGGTGATCCGCCCGAACAAGAACTTCCGCCTGTTCGCCACGGCCAACACCGTCGGCCTGGGCGATACCTCGGGCCTCTATCACGGCACCCAGGCGATCAACCAGGGCCAGATGGACCGCTGGAACATCGTCGTCGGCCTCAACTATCTCCCCGCTGCGGTGGAGAGCGAGATCGTGCTGAAGAAGGTCGCCGGCGTGCCGGACGATACCGTCGACAAGATGGTCAAGGTGGCCGACCTCACCCGTCAGGGCTTCATCGGCGGCGATATCTCCACCGTGATGAGCCCGCGGACCGTCATCACCTGGGCGCAGAACACCGCGATCTTCAAGGACCCGGGCTTCGCCTTCCGCCTCTCGTTCCTCAACAAGTGCGATGAGACCGAGCGGATGCTGGTGGCCGAATACTATCAGCGCGTGTTCGGCACCGACCTGCCGGAAAGCGTGGTCGGAAAGGCGTGAGCCTGCTCTGCCTCGCTCCACTGCTGCTGGCGCAGGCTGCGCCGGCGGCGGAGGAGTGCAAGGCTAACCTGCCCGAAAGGCCGGCCACTGCTGCACCGGTTGTGGCGGCCTTCTATGACCAGAAAGCCGATGCCCGCGCTGCCATGGACGCGGCGCTGGCCGATGCGGCGCGGGGCGGGCGCTCGGCGGTGCTCGTCTTTGGCGGGGACTGGTGCCACGACAGCGTCGCGCTGGCCCAGGTGTTGACGTCCGATGCGTTCAAGGCCGAGTTCGGCGCAGGCTATTCGGTCACCTTCATCGATGTCGGCGTGCCGCAGACCGGCAAGGGCCGCAACATCGAGTTGCTGACGCGCTTCAAGGTCAAGCAGCTGAAGGGCACGCCGGCCATGTTCGTGGTCGGCCCAGATGGGGAGTTGCGCAACAAGCGCAAGGATGCGCTGTCCTGGCGCAATGCCCACAGCCGCGGCGCAGCTGCGACGCTGGCGTGGTTTCGGAAGCTGAAGGATTAGCGGCGCGCAGAAATTGCGACGCTTGGTGATTTACCTGCCGCTTGGTTCCTATTAGGTTTTAAACTGTGATCGACCCGTCGAGCCAGCCTATTTCAAGACTTTGGAGAGTGTCTGCGATGAGGCGATATTCCTCTTCGATAGGATAGAACACCCAGACTCCACGCATTCCACGTCGGAAGCAAAACAGGATACCGTCACCTCCAGCAGACCCGATAACCAGATCTCTTCTGCCTGCTTCTACAGTGATATCAGACTTGCGCAGAATGAACCAATGCTGTCCGCAGGGATCAAAACGACCCTCACTGTAGTTAGAGAAATACTCGGTGCAGCTTGTTCTCCAGGGTGCCCATGGATCGGTCATCGCAATTTCGCCAGTACGCGTTGGAAGAGTATGCTGGAATACCCTAATATACTATCGTTCAAGATCTTAGCGCCGCATTTTCCTACAATCGGGCAATCTGGTAAAACCCAGCCTGCTCTTTCCACCGTCAAATTCCACACGCGTCATGCGCGAAGCCGGGCCCTGCACCTTGCGCCGTTTTTTTCGGCACGGGTGGACGCTTGTGCGTGAAACGCCCGCCAACACCGCAGAAATTCGCCATTCCTGCGGTGTTGGAAGAAGCGGACTCACTGTCAACTGTGTCAACCTGAGCGTAACGCTCAGCCGTCATCCTGATCGGCATGGGCCATGGCACCGCCGCCGGCCGGGCCGGTATAGCCGGTCGCGCCGTCCTTGCCTTCCCACCAATAGGCCGGACGCTTGCGGGTGCCGGTCAGCTCTTCGTTGAGCGTGGCGGCATCGAGCAGGCGGCCACCGATCATGACCTTGCTGATCTTGTCGGAGTTGCGGATGTCCTGGGTCGGGTCGGCATCGAGCACGATCAGGTCCGCCAGCTTGCCCACTTCGAGGCTGCCGACATCGGCTTCATAGCCCAGGCTGCGCGCGGCCTCGATCGTGCCGGTGCGCAGCGCCTCGACCGGGCTCATCCCGCCGCGCGCAAAGGACCACAGTTCCCAGTGCGCGGCGATGCCGGGTTCCTGTCCGTGGGCGCCGATCGCCACCGGCACGCCGCGGCGGGCCAGCTTGGCGGCTTCGCGGGCGCTGTCATCGTCCTTGTAGTCGCCATCGGCGGCGATGGTGCGGCGCGCGTTGTTGGCGGTGAGGATCGCAGCCGGCTGGTGTTTCTGCAGCAGCGGGTGCTTCCAGACTTCCGTATGGGCACGCCAGTACGGGTCTGCCGCCGGACCGCCATAGGTCACCACCAGGGTGGGGGTATAGCCGGTCTTGGACTGGCTGAAGAACTGCAGCACGTCCTCATAGAACACGCCGAGCGGCAGATTGTGTTCAACCGTGGTGTTGCCATCGGCAATCAGCGTCATGTCCCATGCCGAACAGTGAGCCGCCCTCAGCCACCGATCGCATGCCTTCGGCCAGTGCCGCTGCCGTCACCTGCTGGCGCTGGTCGCGGCGCGGCTGGTTGTAGTTCTTGAGGCTGTGCGCGCCCTGCGCCTTCAGACGGCGGACATGGGCGAGGGCATCCTCGTAGCTGTCGATCTGGGCATAGACCCCGGCGGCGCGCGCACCATAGACGATCTCGGCCGTCGAGAAGCTGCGCGGACCCAGGATCTTGCCAGCGCGGACCATCTCCAGCGCCGGGAAGACGGTGCGGGCGCTGCTCGAAGGATCATGCCGGGTGGTCACGCCCAGCGCCAGGTTGGTCATTTCGACCCAGTTGGCCTGGGGGGTCAGTTCATCGATGCCATAGGGGCCATGGGCGTGCGCATCGATCAGGCCAGGGATCACGGTCTTGCCGGTGGCATCGAGCGTTGGGGCACCAGCGGGGATCGCCACTTCGCCGCGCTTGCCGACGGCCTTGATCCGGTCGCCTTCGATCAGGATCACACCGTCGTCGATCGCGCCGCCGTCCAAGCCCTTCATGGTGACGACGCGGGCACCGACAATCGCAACGCTACCCTTGGCCTTGTCAGCCGTGACTTTCATCGACAGCGAGACGCCGGTCTTGGGCGGCTCGAACTTCGCAGGTTTGGCACCCTTGGCCAGGGGGGCATTGGCAAACAGCGCCGAGGTCGCAGCGCCGAACACCGTCGGGCCAAGCGACCAGTTCACGCGGGCGCCGCCCTCGCTCCAGTGGATCCAGTCAGCGCCATCGCCGCTGACCTTGACCACCGGCAGGGAACCGCCCTTGGGCGAGAGCGACACTTCCTGCGTGCCGGGCACCAGCGGGGTAACAAAGGCCTGGTAGTTCTGACGGAAGGCCAGGAACCGGCCATCGGGCGAGACGCGGTAGTCGCTGACCAGTTCGCCCTTGGCATGGACCCGGCGGGCTTCGCCGTTGAGGTCCAGGCTGACCAGGCGGCTTTCCTTGGCATCGCCTTCCATCACGAAGACACGCTCGTTGCTGGCGCCGAACTGCGGGTTGCCGCCGCTCCCGGTGATCTGGGTCATGGCCCGCCGGTCGCGGCCACGCGGTAGACGCCGGGTTCGGCCGAGCGCGCGGACTGGAAAGGTAGCCACCGCGGTCCTTCTCGAACACCACGGTCTTGCCATCGGGCGAGAAGCGCGGGCGGGCATAGTGACCGGCCGGAGTTATTGCGGTGGACTTGCCGCCGCTTGCGGCAATGGTCCGCACTTCGCCCAGGCCCGCGTCGGTCCAGCGGACATAGGCCAGCTTCTTGCCGTCAGCCGACCACGAGGGATAGGCCTCCATCGCGGCCTCGTCTGTGGTCAAGCGGCGCGGTTCGCCCCCTGCCATCGGCTTGATCCAGAGCTTGCCGAGTGTCTCGAACACCACCGACTTGCCATCGGGCGAGACATTGGCCCCGCGTGGCATCTTGGTTTCGAAGCTGTCGGGAGCCACGGCCACTGGCGGACGGGGCGGATCGATCACGCCCCGGCTGTCAGCGATCTTGAAGGGAATGATCGCGCTTTTGCCGCTCGCGAGGTCAACCCGGTTGAGCTTGCCGCCGGCCCAGACGACCAGGCTGGCCGAGTCCGGGGTCCAGGCCATGTTGGGATAGACGCCGGTGACCGCCCAGGTCTCCTGCATGTCCATGTCGAGCGCGTCATAGACCTTGCGGTCCTCGCCCGTTGCCAGATCTCGGACATAGAGCCGCGGCTGGGTTGCTTCACGGCGGACATAGGCGATCTTCTTGCCATCGGGCGAGGGGGTCGGCCGCACCGCGCCGCCTTCGCCGCCGATCACGCTGTGGGTTTTGCCGGTCTCCAGGTCATAGCGCTCGATCGCGAAGATCTGGTTGTTGCTGTCCTGCGCGTATTCGAAGATCGGACCTGGGGTGGTGTTGCGGGTGTAATAGACGTGCTTGCCATCGGGGGCGAAGATCGGCTCGCCCAGTTCCTTCTGGTGCTGCTCACTCGGCCGCTTGACCAGCAGCACGCCGTCGCCGCCCGAGACGTGGTACATCCAGACCTCGCCCGTGCCGAGCGAGCGGCCGGTGGTGAAGTGCTTCTTGGCCGCGATGTACTGTCCGTCCGGGCTCCAACTCGGCTGGTTCATCAGCCGGAAGCTCTCGTTGGTCAGCTGGCGCTTGTCGCTGCCGTCGCGGTTCATGATCCAGATGTTGTCGCCGCCGCCGCGGTCAGAAGTGAAGGCGATCCGCTTGCCATCGGGCGAGAAGCGCGGCTGGGTCTCGTAAGGCAGGCCTTCTGAGATCCGGGTCGGCGTCCCGCCGCTGATCGGCATGGTATAGATGTCACCCAGCAGGTCAAAGGCCACGGTCTGCCCGTCGGGGCTGACATCGAGGTTCATCCAGGTGCCTTCCTCGACCTGGATCGGCACTTCGCGGACCTTCATCCCCGGAGGGGCCGAAACGTCCCACTTGGGCGCTTCCTTGGCATCTTGGGCCTGAACGGCGGCGGGCAGGGCGGCGAGGCTCAGCGCCAGGGCCAGGCGCGAGGCGGTGCGGGCAACAGTCTTCATCGGCGGAATCTCCCCATTCTGGCCCCAGGCTTCCTGCCCAGGGCCAGCCCTGTCAATCGGCGCTTCGGCGAACGACTTTGCCGCCGGACCAGCGTCCTCAGCCGTGTGGCGTTACCAGGTACTTCTCGCCAGTGCGGCGGGCGTTGTACATGGCAACGGCATCCTTGGTCAGCATGTCCTCAAGGGTGCCCTTCTTGGCATAGTGGCTGGCAAAGGTGGTGGTCAGGTCCTTCATCACCCGCGCCCGCATCCGCCCGACTACTTCCATCCCGGCCTTCATCATGAACGGGGTCAGCAACCAGCCCGAAAGGTCCCAGGTCAGCCCGAAGGCGCGGTTGAGGATCGTGGGGCCCAGATCGAGTGCGCCGTAGATGCAGACCTTCTTGGGCTCGTTCGAGCCATAGCGGCTGAAGGCGGCACCGCGGCTGGCGGCGGCTTCCATCGCGGTGAGGAACTGGCTGGCCACGGTGCCGCCGCCGATCGGATCGAAGCCGATCATCGCCTTGGTCTCGGCAATCGCATCGATCAGCTTGGGCATGTAATCGGCGTCGGTCATGTTGAGCACGTGGGTCGCGCCCAGGTCCTTGAGCAGTTTCACCTGCGCATCGGACCGGACCACGTTGACCAGCGGAACGTTGTCCTCAAGGCAGATCTTGACCAGCATCTGCCCCAGGTTCGAAGCAGCAGCGGCGTGGACAATGCCGGTGTAGCCTTCCAGCTTCATCGTCTCGACAAAGCCCAGCGCGGTCATCGGGTTGACGAAGGAGCTGGCGGCCTGTTCGGCGGTGACGCCCTCTGCCACTTCGAAGCCCATGTTGGGATCGGCATAGGCATAGGAACCATAGGCCGTGCCGGGGACGCAGGCGATCCGCTTGCCCATCAGATGCTCGCAGCCTTCGCCGGCGGCGACGACGATCCCGGCAGCTTCGTTACCGGCCGGCATGGCCATGCCGTGGCGCGCCTTCATCGCGCGGGTCGCGTTCTCGGGCATCTTCGCCACGACCTTGCCGGGCGAATAGTCCGCGTTGTCGGTATCGGCGCTGGCGAACAACAGGCCCAGGTCCGACGGGTTGATCGGCGTCGCTTCAACCTGGATCAGCACCTGACCGGGCTTCGGATCGTCCCAGGTCTTGTCATTGAGCTGGACGGTCAGCGTGCCATCGGCATCGAGCTGGGTGGTGAGTTGCTTGCCGGTGAAGGCCATTGGTTGTCTCCCGAATCCTTGGTTTCGGATCGCAACCTAGTGGTTCATTCGCCGGGGTAAAGCGCGCGGACGAAATAGAGTCCTTCGCTGGGGGCATTCAGGCCCAGTGCCGAGCGATCCCGCGCTGCTAGTGCCTCGCCAACCTGCTCCTCGCGCCAGCGGCCCATGCCGACCAGCGCCAGGCAGCCGACCATCGAGCGGACCTGGTGATGCAGGAAAGAGCGCGCGGCGGCGCGGATGTGGACTTCATCTCCGATCCGCTCGACGCTCAGCAGGTCGAGCGTCTTCTCCGGGCTCTGCGCCTGGCAGTGGACCGAGCGGAAGGTGGTGAAGTCATGCCGCCCGACCAGCGCCTGGGCGGCGCGGTGCATCGCCTCGGCATCGAGCGGGTGGGCAACCTGCCATGCGCGATTGAGGTCCAGCGTCAGCGGCGCGCGGCGGTTGGCGATGCGGTAGAGGTATTCGCGGCCAATGCAGGAAAACCGGGCGTGCCAGTCATCCGGCACCACCGCGCAGTCCAGCACGGCAATCGGGGCAGGCCGGAGGTGGTGATTAACCGCTTCCATCAGCCGGAAGGCATCGATGTCCTTCGCCACCTCGACATGGGCGCGCATGCCCAGCGCGTGGACGCCTGCGTCAGTCCGACCGGCGGCGTGGAGTGTCACCGTCTCACCCGTGGTGGCGTGGACGGCCTCTTCCACCGCCTGCTGCACAGACGGACCATGCGCCTGGCGCTGGAAGCCGAAGAACGGCGTGCCATCGAATTCGAGGGTGAGGGCGAAGCGGGTCAAGCGAGCGTGGCTCCGGCACCAATCGCCCAACCGCGCAGCAAATCTGCAGTCGCCATCACCGGACGGCCCGCGCGCTGGACCAGCGTCGGCCGGATCGCGCTGCTGCTGCAGGCCACGGTCAGCTGGTCGTCGAGTACGTCACCCGGTGCGCCACTGCCGTCGGCATGGTCCGCCGCAAGCACCTTGCAGCGTTCGCCCTGGTATTCGAACCAGGCGCCCGGGGCAGGGGCAAAGGCGCGGATCTGGCGCTCGACCTGGGCGGCGTCCTGCGAGAAATCGAGCCGCGTCTCCGCCTTGTCGATCTTCTTCGCATAGGTCGCGCCGTCGTCTGGCTGCGGCACTTCGGGATAGGCGGAGATGTCGGTCAGCACCTGCACGATCAGCTGTGCGCCAATCTCCGCCAGTTCGGCCGTCAGGTCGCCAGCCGTCTTGCGGTCAATCGGGGTGCGTCCTTCCAGCAGCACTGGCCCAGTATCGAGCCCGGCCTCCATCCGCATGATGTTGACCCCGGTCTCGGCATCGCCCGCCAGAATCGCCCGCTGGATCGGCGCAGCCCCGCGCCAGCGCGGCAGGATCGAGCCGTGGAGGTTGAGGCAGCCGTGCTTCGGCGCGTCCAGCACCGCCTGCGGCAGGATAAGACCATAGGCCGCGACCACCGCGATATCGGCATGCAGCGCCGCCAGCGCCGCTTGTTCTTCCGTGCCCTTCAGCGAGGCTGGATGCCGCACCTCGATGCCCAGCTCCTCAGCCTTGCGGTGGACCGGGGTGGGGGTCAACTCCTTGCCGCGCCGCCCGCCGGGGCGGGGCGGCTGGGTGTAGGCGGCGACCACCTCATGCCCGGCCGCAACCAGCGCTGCCAGCGCCGGCACGGCAAAGTCCGGGGTACCCATGAAGATGATGCGCATTGGTGGCTTTCGCTTGGCTTCGCTTCGCCCTATCGAGGCGGCCATGGCATCGCAAGAGATCGAGACGCTTACGCAAGCCCTGTCACGCCTGCCGGGCCTTGGCCCGCGCTCGGCCCGCCGGGCAGTGCTTTGGCTGATCAAGCGTCGCGAAACCGCGCTGGTTCAGCTGCTGGCGGCACTGGAAGGCGTGTCGGAGCGGCTGATCGAGTGCGAGACTTGCGGCAATGTTGACACCACCAACCCCTGCGCGATCTGCACCGATCCGCGCCGCGACCAGCGCGCGCTGTGCGTGGTGGAGGACGTTGCCGACCTCTGGGCGCTCGACCGGGCGCGGCTGTTTACCGGACGCTATCACGTGCTCGGCGGGCGGCTGTCCGCGCTGGAAGGCGTGCGACCGGAGGACCTGACCATCGCCGCCCTGATCCAGCGCGTGTCGGCGGGCGGGATCGACGAGGTGGTGCTGGCCATGAACGCCACGCTCGAAGGCCAGACGACCGCGCACTACATCGCCGAGCGGCTGGAGGGCTATCCGGTGCGGATCACCCAGCTCGCCCATGGCCTGCCAGTCGGTGGTGAACTCGATTATCTGGACGAAGGCACGCTGGCCCAGGCGCTGCGAGCGCGGCGGCCGATGAGCTAGGCGATCAGACTGATCGGCGCAGCCGCCTTGCGATCTGGCGCTTTGCTGCCTATTTGGCGCTCATGGCTATCCGCGAAATCATCGAAGTTCCCGATCCCCGCCTGAAGGTGATCTCCGAACCCGTCACCAAGTTTGACGACGAGCTCAAGACGCTTGTCGCAGACATGTTCGAGACCATGTACGATGCCCCCGGCATTGGCCTGGCGGCTATTCAGGTTGGTGTGCCGCTGCGGGTGCTGGTGATCGATCTGCAGCCGGAAGACCCCGATGCCGAGCCGGAAGTCTGCACCGCCCACGGCGGCCATTCGCACACCCATCAGCCGCTCAAGAAGGAGCCACGGGTGTTCATCAATCCCGAGATTCTCGATCCCTCGGACGACCTCTCGGTCTATTCCGAAGGCTGCCTCTCGGTGCCTGAGATCTATGCCGACGTCGAACGTCCGGCTCGAATCCGCGCCCGCTGGCAGGATCTGGATGGCAAGGCCCACGAGGAAGAGATGGACGGCCTGCTGGCCACCTGCCTGCAGCACGAGATGGACCACCTCGAAGGCATCCTGTTCATCGACCACCTCAGCCGGCTGAAGCGGCAGATGGCGCTCAAGAAGCTGGATAAGCTGCGCAAGGTCGCCTGATAGGGCTGGCGTTCCCGCTCCGTTCCGGATAGCGTGCGGGCATGGACTCCACGCTGACGCTCATTCTGATCCTCGTTTTCGGCCTTGCGGCTGGCACCGGCCTCGGCTGGTTCTTCGGTTCGCGACCGGTAGTCGATCTGCGGACGCGCCTGGTTGAAATGGAGGCCGGGGCGAAGGACCTTGACGGGCGCTTCCGCCAGGCCGTGAAGGAATTGGGCGACGCTTCAATCGAGAATGCGACGCTGAAGGCCAATGCCGCCAACTTCGAGGAGCAGAAGGCCGGACTGCTGGCGGCGCAGGAATCGCTGAAAAAAGAATTCGAGAATGCCGGGGCGAAGATCCTGGCTCAGGCGCAGGAAGTTTTACTCAACCGCGCGCAGGAGCGGCTGACCCAGTCCGAGGAAAAGAGCGCTGAGCGCCTGAAAGCCCTGCTGGCGCCGGTCGATGAGCGGCTCAAGAGCTATGAGCTGCAGGTCCAGTCGCTCGAAAAGCAGCGGGTCGATGCTTTTGGGCACCTGACCGGCCTGATCCAGTCGCTGCGCGAGGGGCAAGAGCAAGTCCGGGCCGAGGCGGCGCGGCTGGGCAATTCGCTGACCAATGCCCCCAAGGCACGCGGCCGCTGGGGTGAGCGGGCGTTGCAGAACGTGCTGGAGCAGTGCGGCTTGTCGGAGCATACCGATTTCGCGCTCGAACACTCGCTCGACACCGAGGATGGGCGGCTGCGGCCGGACGCGATCGTTCATGTGCCGGGGCAGAAGAAGCTGGTGATCGATGCCAAGGTTTCGCTCAACGCCTATCAGGCGGCCTTCGAAGCCAACGACGATGCCGAGCGCAAGCGCCACCTCGACCTCCACGCCCGTTCGATGCGGAACCATGTCGCGACGCTCGGCGCCAAGGCCTACCAGAGCCAGTTCGACGATGCGCCGGACTACGTGGTGATGTTCGTGCCGGGCGAGCATTTTGTCGCTGCGGCGCTGGAGCACGATCCGGAACTGTGGGACTTTGCGTTCCACAACAAGGTTCTGCTAGCCACACCTACCAACCTGGTTGCGATCGCGCGGACCGTGGCGATGGTCTGGAAGCAGGACCAGCTCGCGCGCGAAGCGGTGGAAATCGGCAAGGCCGGGGCGGAGCTCTATGACCGGATCGCAGTCGCCGCTGAACACCTCAAGCGGGTCGGTGGCGGGCTGGAAAGCGCGGTCAACAATTACAACAAGTTCGTCTCAAGCTTCGAACGTAACGTAGTCAGCTCAGGCAAGCGCCTGCGCGACAAGGGCATCGAGATCGGCAAGCGTGAGATCGAGGAGGTGCCGCTGATCGAGGCGGCACCGCGCTATAGTGGCAGCGAGGCGCCTGCGCTAACGGAAGACGCGGATTAATCCGTCTTTCGAACCAGTTCGGCGACATGCTTGTCCGAGCGAATGCCCATCCGGCCGTTCTCGATGAAGAAGGCCGGTGAAGCGCCGAGCAGTTCGGCTACGGCGCGTTCCTGTTCCATCAATCCTTCGCAATACATCTGGGTGGAAATGATCGGTCCGACCTTGAGCTGGCCAGGAACCATTTTCAGATCGCCGCCAAGTCCATTGCACCCGACTGTGGCACCGATCCGTCCCTCATATATTCGCAGTTCGGCCTTGTCGGACGCGGGCTTCTGGCCGTCGATCGACACGAAGGTCCAGGTGGTCAAAGGACGGTTGGGATCGCTTCCTGGCTCAACACCGGCGACAGCCTGCGGCGTGGCGCAGGCGGCTAGGAGGGGAAGGGTGGCAAGAAGGGCGTTGCGGATCATGACGTTCATTATCGCGACTGGTCGCTGATCGCCACGTGAACGAACTATCCTCCGAGCGAATCCAGAACTTCGTAGGCCAGCACTGCCGCCGCGACCGCCGCATTCAGGCTGTCCGCGCGGCCCTTCATCGGCATGGTTACCCACAGGTCGCAAGCCAGCTCGTATTCCTCGGGCAGGCCGCGGCTTTCGTTGCCGACCATGATGAAGCACGGCGCCGCATAGGGCGCGCCGCGATAGGGCACGGCATCGCGCAAGGATGCAGCAACGAGTTGCCCCGCACCGCTGCGCAGCCAGGGCAGGAAATCCTCCCACCGCGCCTGGGCCACTTTCTGGGTAAAGATCGCGCCCATGCTGGCCCGCACTGCCTCGGCCGAAAAGGGATCGGCGCAGTCGTCGATCAGGATCAGCCCGCCCGCGCCAACCGCGTCACCGGTCCGCAACATGGTGCCGAGATTGCCCGGATCGCGCAGCGCCTGAGCGACCAGCCAGATCTTTGCCGCGCTCCGATCGAGCGCGGCGAGGCTGGTGTCGAACTCGGCAAAGACGCCGCAGACTGCCTGCGGGTTGTCCTTGCCGGTGATCTTGCTGAGGATATCGGCGCTGGTTTCGATCACCTCGCCGCCGGCGGCCAGCACATCGGCTTCCAGCACGCTGAGCAGCGCGTGCGGATCGCGCTCTTCGGCCATGACCAGCACTTCGGGCAAGTGGCCGCTCTCACGCGCATCGGTCAGCAGCCGCAGGCCTTCCGCCAGGAACGTGCCCGAAGCTTTGCGATGCTTCTTGTCCCGCAGCGCCCGCAGCGCCTTGACCGTGGGGTTGGAAAAGCCGGTGATCTGGCGGCGGGACATATCAGTCCTCGCCAAACCCGTCCTTGACCAGGCCGACTAACTTAAGCAGCGCCGGTTCGCAGCCTTCGCCGCTAACGATGATCTCCACGCTGTCACCCTTGGCCGCCCCGAGCATCATGAGCCCAAGGATCGAACCGCCGGCAGCCTCGTTCCCGTCCTTTTCGACGCGCACGGTCAGCCCGTTGCACAGCTGCGCTACGGCATTGACGAACTTGGCGCTGGCCCGCGCATGCAGGCCGCGATTGTTGACGATTTCGACGGTTTCGCGCGCCTCAGTCATCTGTCCCTGTCCCCACCCCGAAGCCGTTTGTTACGCGTCCTGGCCAAGAAACTCTGACGCGATGGTAATGTAATTGCGGCCGGCATCGCGGGCCGCTTCGGTCGCCTTGGGCAGCGTCATGCAAGTCCGCGCCTTGGCGAGACGGATTAGCATCGGCAGGTTGATCCCGGCGATCACTTCGACCTTCCCGGCCTGCATCAGCGAGATCGCAAGGTTCGATGGCGTGCCCCCGAACAGGTCGGTCAGGATGATCACGCCATTTCCGCCATCGACGGCCTTCACCGCGTCGGCAATCTCGCGCCGGCGGGCTTCCATGTCGTCATTCGGGCCGATACAGACCGTTGCGACCGCTTCCTGGCGGCCGACCACATGCTGCATGGCGTGGACGAATTCCTCGGCGAGCTTGCCGTGGGTAACCAGGATCAGGCCGATCATGTGAGGGGGATGCTCCGAACTGCCAGCCCGGCGAATCCCACCGGAAAGTGGCGCAGGGCCATGACGCCGAACGCGGGCATGGTCAATGTTTTCCTTCGACCAGGTCGGCCGCGCGCGAACCCAGGTTGCGGTGGATTACTGTGGGCGAGAAGCCGGCCTCGGCCAGCACCTTGGCCAGTTCTTCGGCCGAATAGACCGAGCGATGCCGCCCGCCGGTGCAGCCAAAGGCAATGTTGACATAGGCCTTACCCTGCACGGCATAGCGCGGAAGCAGCATCAGCACGAGGTCGCGGATCCGACCGAAAGCCTCCTCCCAGGCCGGATCGCGGGCGATATGTTCGCCCACCGCCGGGTCGCGGCCGGTCTGCGGACGGAGCTGCGCATCCCAATGCGGGTTGTCGAGGAACCGCATGTCGAAGACCAGGTCGGCAATCGGCGGCATCCCGCGCGAAAAGCCGAAGCTGGTGACGGTAATGGTCGTGCCCGTGGGGGCGCTGTCAGCAAAGCGTTCGCGGATTGCCTGTTGCAGGTCGTTGCTGGTGAACTCGGTGGTCGACATGACCATATCGGCCCAGCGGCGGAGCGGCTCGAGCAGTTCGCGTTCCGAAGCGATACCGGCGGTGACGGGCAGATCCTGCGCCATGGGGTGACGGCGGCGCGTCTCGTTGTAACGCCGCTCCAGCTCGGCCCCTGCGCAGTCCAGAAACAGCGTCGTCAGCTCCAGGTCCGGGCGCTGAACCAGCTTCTTCACCCGTTCGATCACCTTGTTGGGATCAAAGCCGCGGGTGCGGGCATCGAAACCGATCGCCAGCGGCGGACGCAGCTCGCTGCGGGGGGGCATCGGGGCTGTCGATCAGGCGATCGAGCAGGCGGATCGGAAAGTTGTCGATCGTTTCCCAGCCCAGATCTTCCAGCACCTTGAGCGCGGTCGTCTTGCCCGCACCGAGCAGTCCGGTGACGAGGAGAACGCGTTGCCGCGGCGGGGCGGAATCGATTGCAGTCATGGGCGTTCGCCTATGTGGGACTGCTGGCCGTCAATTGAAAGCCCCCACCGCTCCAGCGCTGCTTCGGCCCGCAAGGCCAGCACCGGGCTGTCCGGCCAGAGCGCCAGGCACGGCAGGTCAATGCCCTCGATCGTCAGCACTTCAGGCGCTTCCGGCAGTCGCGGCGCGGCGGGATCGAGCCGCAGCGCCAGCGCCAGCGGCACGAAGCTAGTCACCGGCCGGGTCAGCAGGCCGACATTGCGGACCTCGATCAGCCCGGCGATCCGCGGCGGCGGAAAGGCGCGCAGCACCTTGCCCTGGGCTTCGACACTCAGGCCGTCGTCGCCAACCAGCATGGCCCCGCGATCGATCAAGGCCAGCGTCAGGCTCGACTTGCCCGATCCCGGCGGCCCCTGGATCAGTACACCGCGCCCCGCGATTGACACGCAGCTGGCCTGGATCAGCCGGCTCATTCGGCATCCTCGGCCACTTCGGGCAGCGGCAGCTGTAGCACCAGGCAGGCACCGCGCTGGCCGTCGGGGCGATCCTGCGCAAACAGCGATCCGTCGTGGGCCTCGACGATCGTGCGCGCGATGGCCAGCCCAAGGCCCGAGTGGCTGCCAAAGTCCTCGCTTTGCGGGCGCAGCGAGTGGAACCGTTCGAACACCTTCTCGCGCGCCTCTTCCGGAATGCCGGGGCCCTGGTCGCTGACGGCAAGTTCGAGGAGATCCCCGCGCCGTTCCAGCGTAACCGTGACGGCCCCACCTGCAGGCGAGAACGATACGGCGTTGTCGAGCAGGTTCTCCAGCACCCGCTCCAGCCGCGCGACGTCGCCCGGCACCTCCCACGGGCCGGGACCGAGCGGGCTGACCTCGATCCGGCAGCCGGCGTGCGTGCCGCGCTCGGCCCTGGCAGCGACCAGCGAGTTGGCGAGGGCCAGCATGTCGACGGGCTCGAACCGGGTGCGCGAAAGTTCGGCGTCGATCCGTCCGGCCTCGGCGATCTCGGTGATCAGGCGGTCAATCCGGCGCAGGTCATGGGCGGCGATCTCGGTCAATTGCTGGCGGAGCGCTTCGTCCTTGACCTTGCCCAGCGATTCGAGCGCGGAGCGCAGCGAGGCGAGCGGGTTCTTGATCTCATGCGCGACGTCGGCGGCAAAGCTTTCGCCCGCGTCGATGCGGTGGCGCAGGGCGGAGGACATGTCCGAGATGGCGCGGGCCAGCAGGCCCGATCTCGTCGCGCCGTTCGGGCAGGCGGG
>JACDQK010000114.1 GCA_015657645.1 Novosphingobium sp. | reverse complement strand
GGCGATGTGGTCACCACCATGTCGGGCCAGACGGTCGAAGTGATCAACACCGACGCCGAAGGACGCCTGGTGCTGTGCGATGCAATCACCTGGACGCAGAAGGAATTCGCCCCCACCGCCGTAATTGACCTGGCCACCCTGACCGGCGCGATGATCATTGCACTCGGTCACGAATATGGCGGCCTCTTCGCCAACGACGATGCCTTGGCTGCCAAACTGCTCGCTGCCGGTGAAGCCTCGGGTGACAAGCTGTGGCGCCAGCCGATGGGCCCGGCTTATGACAAGCTGATCGACAGCCCCATTGCCGACATGAAGAACGTCGGCCCGCGTGAAGGCGGCTCGATCACGGCGGCGCAGTTCATCCACCGCTATGTCGACAAGGGCACCCCCTGGGCGCACCTCGACATCGCCGGGATGGTCTGGGCCTCCAAGCCCGGCCAGACCTGGGACAAGGGCGCAACCGGCTATGGCGTGCGCGTGCTCGATCGCTTCGTGCGCGACAACCTGGAAGGCTGAGCCATGCCGCGAATGCGGCGCAAGGCGGACCTGCCGACGAAGATTTGCGCGGCTTGCGGCCTGGGCTTTGCCTGGCGCAAGAAGTGGGAGCGCGATTGGGACAACGTGAAGTACTGTTCCGATCGCTGCCGCCGCTCTAAAGGTGCCGCATGAAGGTCGATTTCTATCAGCTGAGCCGCGATCCGGCCGACAAGGTGGTGCCGCTCTTGGCGCGCAACACCCTTAAGGCGGGTGAGCGGCTGCTGGTGGTTTCGGCCGATGACGAACTGACCGGCAAGATCAGCGCGCGGTTGTGGGAAGGGGCGGAAAGCTTTCTGGCCCACGGCCTGTCGGGCGGGCCGCACGATGCGCGCCAGCCGATCCTGCTGGCCGATGGGCCGCAGCCCGCCAACGGCGCGCGGTTCGTGATCATGGCCGATGGGGTGTGGCAGGAAGCCGCGCTGGGCTTTGACCGCGCCTTCCTGCTGTTCGACGGCTCGACCATCGACGACGCCCGCGCCACCTGGCGCGCGCTCGACGGCCGCGAAGGGATCGAGCGGCGCTATTGGCGGCAGGACGATGCCGGCAAGTGGGAGCAGGCGGCCTGAGCCGCCCGTGCGTCAGTCCATCAGCACGATGTCCCAGTTATAGCGGGCCACGCCATCGGCGCGGGCCACGGTCCGGCCGGCCGCCTTGCCCATTTCCATGTAAAGCGCGTCCTTGGCGTTGGTCGCTTCTTCATCGGAAAAGTACATCTGGCTGATTAGCCGGTGGCTGCGCCCGCTGACGTCGAAGTGGATGTGCGGGGTGCGGTGGCCGATCGGCGATTCGTAACCCGCCGGCTTGATCGTGGTGACCCGCCATTCGCCCTGCTTGCCGGTGGCGAGCGCGGCAAAGCCCTGGAAATCCGGATCGAGCGGGGCAGTGGCGACATCGTTGGGGTGGGCATAGCGACCAGCGGCATTGCACTGCCACAGTTCCAGCTTCGCGCCGCTGACCGGATTGCCATAGCGGTCCAGCACCCGCCCGGTCACTTCGATCACTGTGCCCTTGGCGCGGTTCTTGTGGCCCTTGATCCAGGTGAGATCCGCATCGGCTTCGGCCAGCCGCTGGACCGGATAGAACGGGCCGATCGTCTGGCCAGGTGTGATCGCTTTGGTTTCGGCCGCCTTGGCCGCACCAGCCGTCAGCAAGGTCGCCGTGGCCAGCGCCGAACCGGCAAAGGCCCGGCGGGACATCAGGTGATCTTTGTTGCGCATGCAAGTTCTCCCCCATGCGACCCGGCGCGAAGGCTATACCTGCTGCCAACGGCCGCCAAGCGAATTGCGCAGGCCTCCCCGTGCCTTGCAGTGCAGCATTTTCCCGGCTAGGGGCGCGCCATTCCCCGCATAACAATATCGCAAGGATGAATACCATGGCGGTTACCCGCACCTTCTCGATCATCAAGCCCGACGCGACCCGCCGCAACCTGACTGGCGCGGTCACCAAGATGCTGGAAGAAGCCGGCCTGCGCGTCGTCGCTTCGAAGCGTATCCACATGACCCGCGAGCAGGCCGAAGGCTTCTACGCGGTCCACAAGGAACGCCCCTTCTTCGGCGAACTGTGCGATTTCATGATGAGCGAACCGGTTGTCGTCCAGGTCCTTGAAGGCGAAGACGCCGTGACCCGCAACCGCGACATCATGGGCGCCACCAACCCGGAGCAGGCCGCCGAGGGCACTATCCGCAAGACCCACGCCCTGTCGATCGGTGAAAACACCGTCCACGGTTCGGATTCGGACGAGAACGCGGCGATCGAAATCGCCTTCTTCTTCAAGCCAGAAGAAATCGTCGGCTGAGCCCAGGCTCACCGCATGAAAGGGGCCGTCGGCGCAATCCGGCGGCCCTTTTTCTTTGCCCATTTGACCCAGCGCAAGGCGGACCTAACGGGTCGGTGCGAAGTTACTCCCATCGAAGAGAGGAGACTTCATGTCCAATACCCCGCACCAGCTCGGCGACCAGTTCCCGCACGACCACGCATTGCTGCACGAGTTGAAACTGCACAATCCGCACTTCGTCACTCTGGCCGAGCGCTATCAAGTGCTGAACGGCGAGATTCACCGGATCGAGGCGGGACTTGAGACTCCCTCGGATGACTATACCGAAACGCTCAAGAAGCAGCGACTGGCCCTGGTCGACGAGATCGCGGGGCTGCTGGCGAAGGCCAAGGCGGCGGCCTAACTCCTAATCCTCCCTGTTTTCGCGTTAGCGCAAATGGGGAGGTGGCATTTGCGAAGCAAATGACGGAGGGGTCTCAGCCGCTACGCCATTACCCCTCCGTCGCGCCTGCTGCGCGCCACCTCCCCATTTGGCTTCGCAAAACGGGGAGGATCTGGCTAAGCTCTCCTCAAAGGAGAGCATCACATGAAAGGCATGGGCGGAGACGGCGGCGAGGACTGCCCGTTCCAATTCAATTTCGATCCGGCCACCTTCAAGGTCGGCGATACGGTCAGCTACCGGGTCAGTTCGATGGAGGACTGGCCCTTCGTCGGCACCCTGCTGGAAGTTCATGCCGATCATGTGGTGATCAGCCCCGGACCGACCGAGCCGGACGCCCGCTACAAAGGCACCCGCGAGAGCCGGCCGATGGTGGACGGCAGCGAGATCTAGAACGCGTCGGCCGCGTCCATCAGCGACGTCAGCTTCTTCGGCGCCACGCTGCGCCACGAGCGGGCCAGCCATTCGCCGATTTCGTCCCAGTCGTTGCGGCCGAGGTCCAGCCGCATCGCGATCCAGCCGTCGCCGAAATAGGCCGGGCGGTAGTAGCGTTCGGGATCGTGCTCGATCAGCTGGGCCTGTTCGTCCGGCCCGCTGATCTTGACCAGCAGCGCGGTCTTGCCGTCGCCGTGGTGATCCAGGCTGATCCAGGCGAACTTCTTGCCTTTGATGATGCCGAAGCAGGGCATGCCGTGGCTGAGCGTTTCCTCGGCCTCGGGCAGGGCCATGGCGAGGGCGCGAACCTGCGCGACCAGATGGTCGGGCGAAGTTTCGCGGCTGACCAGCGCGGCGAGGCAGCGCGAATAGAGCTGGTGCTCGGCGATCAGCACCCGCGCGGCGAGGCTGTCGGCCGTGTCGCCCGGCAGGATCGCGACCGGCGTCTGGCCGAGCACCGGCCCGTCATCAAGCTCGGCCGTGACAAGGTGGACGGTGCAGCCGCCGTGGCTGTCACCCGCTTCGATCGCGCGTTCGTGCGTGTGGAGGCCCTTGTACTTGGGCAGCAGGCTGGGATGAATGTTGACCATCCGGCCTTCCCAGCCGCTGACGAATTCCGGCGTAAGGATCCGCATGTAGCCGGCCAGCGCGACATATTGCGCGCCGCTCGCCCGGATCTCTGCGTCCATCGCCATGTCGTGATCGTGCCGCTCCATGCCCTTGTGCGGCAGGGCGAAGGTTTGCACGCCTTCGGCAGCGGCCAGCTTCAGCCCGCCGGCCTCGGACTTGTTCGAGGCGACCAGCACGATCTCGTAAGGGCACTCTTCGGCGCGGCTGGCATAGAGCAGCGCGGCCATATTGGTGCCGCTGCCTGAAATCAGGACGGCGACCTTGGCCCGCTCAGGCAAGGTGGACGGCTTCCCACGGCGACCGGGCCGACCAGGCCTCAGCCGAACCTTGGACTGTGCAGCCGCGCGGACCCGGCTCGATCGCGCCGATCACGTGGACCTCTTCGCCCGCCGCCTGGAGTTCGGCGATCAGCCCTGAGACATCGTCTGCCGCGACCGACAGCACCATGCCGATCCCGCAATTGAAGGTCCGGGCCATTTCCTCAGGCTCGATATTGCCCTGGGCCTGAAGGAAAGCCATCAGCCGCGGCTGGACCCAGGCATCGGCGTCGATCCGGGCGTGGAGCCCTTCGGGCAGGACGCGGGGGACATTTTCGAGCAGGCCGCCGCCAGTGATATGGGCGAGGGCATGGATCTTGCCGCCCCGGATCAGCGGCAGCAGGCTCTTCACGTAAATCCGGGTCGGTTCGATCAGGTGATCGATCAGCAGCCGATCGGAATCGAACAGGGCGGGGCGGTCCAGCTTCCAGCCCTTGTCCGCCGCCAGCCGCCGGACCAGCGAATAGCCGTTGGAGTGGACGCCCGAGGAGGCGAGGCCGAGCAGCACGTCGCCGGCCGCCACCTTGTCGCCAGTCAGCTGCTCGCCGCGCTCAACTGCGCCGACGCAGAAACCGGCGAGGTCATAGTCCCCGGCAGCATACATCCCCGGCATTTCCGCCGTTTCGCCGCCGATCAGCGCGCAGCCGGCGATCTTGCAGCCTTCGGCGATCCCGGCGACGACGCGTTCGGCCACGCCGTTCTCCAGCTTGCCGGTGGCGAAGTAGTCGAGGAAGAACAGCGGCTCGGCGCCCTGGACGATCAGATCGTTGACGCACATTGCGACCAGGTCCTCACCGATCCGGTCATGCCGGTCATGGTCGATCGCCAGCTTGACCTTGGTCCCGACGCCATCGTTGGCGGCGACCAGCAGCGGGTCTTTATAGCCCGCCGCCTTGGGATCGAAGAACCCGCCGAAGCCGCCAATTTCGGCATCGGCGCCGGGCCGGGCCGTGGCTTTGACCAGCGGGCCGATCGCCTTGACCAGGGCATTGCCAGCCGCGATCGAGACGCCAGCGGTTTCGTAGGTGTAGGACTTTTCGGACATCCCCAGCCGCCTAACGCTTTCCGGCTTGGATTTCCACGGATGATTAGGCAAAAGGCACGCGGTTTTCCCCGATGGCTGTCGCAACACTCCCTTCCCTGCCGCTCCGCTGGCGTCCCGGCCCTGCCGCCACCCTGCTCGGCGGGCTTGGCGGCGCCTTGTTGCTGGCGCTGGCCGTGATCGGGCCGGAGCGGCTGCTTGCCCAGATTGAAGGCGATCGCGGGATCATCCCGGTCGCCTCTTCGGCCGACATCGCGATCACCGGGGTGCAGGTTGAGACCACCGGCGATTCCCCGGAGGATGCGCGGCTCAACGGCTGGCGCGAGGCGCAGAAGCAGGCCTGGGCCAAGGCTGGCGGCCCGCCGATGGCTGAAGGCGTGATTGAAAGCATGGTCTCCGCCGTGGTTGTGGAGCGCGAGCAGATCGGCCCGCGGCGCTATATCGCCACGCTGGGCGTGGTGTTCGACCGGGCTCGCGCCGGGCAATACCTGGGTGGCAACGGTGGGTCTGGCCAACATTCGGCGCCGCTGCTGGTGATTCCGGTGCTGCGTTCGGGTGGGGTCGCCCAAGTGTTTGAAGTGCGCGGAGCCTGGCAGGCGGCCTGGGCCGCTTACAACGCCGGGGCCAGCCCGATCGACTATGTCCGGCCCAGCGGTGCGGGCGGCGATTCGCTGTTGCTGACCGCCGGCCAGCCGCAACGCCGCAGCCGCGCCTGGTGGCGCAACGTGCTCGACCAGTTCGGCGCGGCCGACGTGATCATTCCCGAGGCCCGGCTGGAGCGGCAGTGGCCCGGCGGTCCGGTGCGCGGCACGTTCACCGCGCGCTACGGCCCGGACAACACGTTCCTCGAAAGCTTCACCCTGACCGCCAATGACGAGGCCGGGGTGCCGGCCATGCTGGCCAATGCCGTCCAGCGGATCGATGCCATCTATGCCCGGGCGCTGGCCGCCGGCGCGCTCAAGCCCGATGCCACGCTCAACAATTCGGGCCAGATGGATGCCGGCCTCGCTGCGCTGGTCGAGGCGGCGCGCCGGGCCGAGCAGGGCGCTGCCACCAAGACTGACGCCGATGCGACGCCGACGCCAACTGCATCGGCCGCCGCGCCGGCCACCCTTGCGACTTTCACCGTCCAGTTCGCTTCGCCCGATGCTTCAGCGGTTGACGCTGCGCTTGCTGCGGTACGCGGCGCACCAGGGGTGCAGGGCGCATCGACCACCAGCCTGGCGATGGGCGGGACTTCGGTGATGCGGGTGACCTATGCGGGCGAGCTTTCCGCCCTGGCCGATGCGCTGCGCGCGCGCGGCTGGCGGGTGACGGTGGGTCCGAACGCCCTGTCGATCCGGCGCTGATGAGCCAGATCGCGCTGCCACTGCACGCCGGAGGGGCGGGGCCAAGTCGCATTGTCGTCGGCAGCGCCAATGCCACCGTGCTGGAAGCCTGCGCCATGGCCGAAACCTGGCCGTTTCGGACCGCCGTGCTGGCTGGCCCGCCGCGTTCGGGCAAGTCGCTGATCGCGCGCTGGTTTGCCGAGAGCGGCCTGGGCGAAGCGATCGACGATGCGGACCGGATCGACGAGACCGAACTGTTCCACCGCTGGAACCGCGCGCAGGAAAGCGGCACACCGTTGCTGATTGTGCGCAGCGCCGCGCCGGGCGGCTGGCAGATCGGCCTGGCGGACCTGCGCTCGCGGCTGGGGGCCGTGCTTCAGCTCGAGATCGGCGCGCCCGACGATGCCATGCTGGCCGAGCTGATCGCTATCCATGCCGAGCAGCGCGGGCTCGCGCTGGGGCCAGATGCGGCCGCCTATCTTGTCCCGCGGATCGAGCGTACCCACATCGGGGTTGAGCAGGTGGTCGCCGCGATCGACCGGCTCAGCCTTGAACGCAAGGTGCCACCAGGTCCCGCGATCTGGCGCGCCGCGCTTGAGGCAGTGCTTGGACCGGACGAGCCGCGCTTGCTTTGAAGCGGCCTGTGTGGGACATTCGCGGCGGATGGGAAGACTTATGCCGGGACGTTTCATTACCTATCTGAACTCGATCGCCGCCCGCGATCCGGCTCCGCGCTCGCGCTGGGAGCTGCTGCTTTATCCGGGGGTCTGGGCGCTCGGCTTTCATCGCGTGGCACACCGGCTGTTCCGGATGCGGCTCTATTTTCTGGCCCGTTTCGTCAACCATTTCAGCCGCTTCCTGACCGCGATTGATATTCATCCCGGCGCGAAGATTGGGCGCAATTTCTTCATCGACCACGGCTTTGTGGTGATTGGCGAAACCGCCGAAATCGGCGATGACGTGACGATCTATCAGGGTGCGACGCTGGGCGGCACCAATCCCACCAGCGGGCAAGGCGGCAAGCGCCACCCGACCATTGGCGATGGCGTGATCATCAGCCTTGGCGCGGCTATCCTCGGCCCGATCACCGTCGGGGACCGGGCGCGGATCGGGGCCAATGCCGTGGTCACCAAGGATGTGCCCGAAGGCGCGACCATGGTCGGCATCCCGGCCAAGCAGACCCCGGTTGAGGTCCGGCCCGAAACGCAGAACTTCGTGCCCTATGGCACGCCCTGTTCGGACCGGTTCGATCCGGCGACGCAGAAGCTGGAACTGCTCCAGTGCGAGATTGAAACGCTGCAAAAGCGGCTGGCCCAGCTGTTTGAAGAGCGCGATGCCAAGGCGGCCAAGGAAAGCACCGGCCGCAAGCGTGGCGGCGCTGCTTGAGCGCAGTCGTCACGCCCTTTCCGCTTCAAGCCGCGCAGACCGCGCAGGTCGGGTTTGAGCGGGACGAACTGCAACGCATCCTTGATCTCTATGGCCGCATGGTCGCCGCCGGCCTGTGGCGTGACTATGCGATGAATTTCGAGCGGGACGCCGCCAGCTTCTCCGGCTTCCGCCGCGCTGCCGAACGGCCCGAGGCGCGGATCGAGAAGCGCCCGGCACTGCGCGCCAAGCAGGGCATGTGGACGCTCTATGGCGAAGGCGGGCAGGTGCTGAAGCGCGGGCACGAACTGTCCGGCGTGCTCTTCCCGCTGGAGCGCCGGCTGCTCAAGGTGGTCGAGGACTAGGCAACACCAATGGCCCGCCGCTGGTGAGCGGCAGGTTCAGCTAAGCTTGAAGCGACGGATGCGGCCGGCGCGAATGTACCCGTGAAGCCGATCGGGCGGGGCTGGCGTGGTTTTGCTTGCGAACGGCCCGCCGGATCCACACGAGCCGGACAGACGCGGCCCTGCGGTCAGTGGCGCTGGCGGGACGGGCTCGCTCCCCTGCCGCCTGGCGTCAAGGACCCGAAGGTCCAGTTCCACGATCCGGGATCGGTGCCTTGTCGCACCGGCCATTTGCACGGAAAGCGGGCGGCACGCGTAACCCGTCCGGCATCCGTCGGGAGGGAGTATAAACCAAAATGGTTAGTTTGTCAAGACGGATGAACCAAACGCAACGGGGCGGCGAGCCTGGCTCGCCGCCCCGCGCTGTGGCCCTTACTGTGATCAGGCCGTAGCGGGCAGACGTCCGCGCCACTGGTCGGGCAGGGGCTGCACCACCGCGCGCCGGATCGGACCCCAGAAGGCCGAGAGCGACAGCAGCGCCGAGCCGATCACCAGCCCGGTCAGGGCCACGTTGAGCTCGACTGCGCCGAAGTTCCGGAACAGCAGGGTCATGGCAGTCAGCACATAGGCCAGGGCCGAAACCAGCAGGGCGCGGCGATCGACCGCCAGGGCGACCAGCCCGAGCAGGACATAGATCACCACCACGCCCAGTGCGGCCAGCGCGCCGATGTTCTGCCCGTCGGTTACACCGAGAGCGTGAAAGAGCGGATGGGCGATCATTGGTGCGGCCAGCAAGTGCAGCCAGAAGGCGACATCGCTGCGGCGGGTTTCGCGCGCCCGGTCCGACATGTCCCAGCGCATCGCAATGCCGAACACCACCATACCGGCGCCGAACAGCAACCACAGCAGCACGTTCTCCATCCCGTCGCGGCCGACCAGCGGCTGGATTGCGGCCATGATCAGCGCCACGGCCGTGGCGGCCAGCGCCGCCGTGCCGGCAGCCACGGTGATCGGCACCATGAAGCGCCGCCAGTGGAGAAGCGCCGCGCCGCCCGCTAGCAGGGCGATCGCTGCGCCGATCAGCGCGGAGACCTGATCGCTGAATCGGGGATTGGTGGAATCGATGATCTCGATCGGAATGGCGATCACCCCGCCGACAAAGGCCAGGAGCAGCACGATCGAGGGCAGAGCCATGCGGCGCTTGCGAGTGAAGAATTCCGCCATCATCCAGGCCGCACCCGCCACCAGCAGGCCGCCAGCTCCCGCCGCAATCGCCCCGCCGATCCCGGCGCAGGCGACCAGCAGCAGCACGGCGGCAATGGTCACGAAGATATCGTTGAACCCGGTGATCAGCCGGAAATGTTCTTCATCGGCCACCGGGGCATTGCGCATCCCGGTCGCATGATCGCGCAGCGCTTGCGCCGCTTCGCGGCTAATCGCGCCAGCGGCGACTGCGGACTGCAGTTCGGCTTCGCTGTACATGGGGCATCCTCCACCTGTTATGCGGGGGAGGATGCGCCATGTGTGTTACTTAGTCAATACAGTGAAAGATCCTCCCCATTTTGCGCAGCCAAATGGGGAGGGGGACCGCTGCCGAAGGCAGTGGTGGAGGGGCTTTCAGCGCGGCGCCAAAACCCCTCCGTCAGCCCTGCGGGCTGCCACCTCCCCATTTGCACTGCGTGAAAACAGGGAGGATCAAAAGCTCAGCCCAGGCCGCCAATCTTGGCGAGGGCGGCCATGACCACCGCGCTCTGTTCGCCGCCCGACTGGGGGACGATTTCGCCGGTGCGGTCGATGATCTGGTCCCAGGCCGCGGCGATGCCTTCCGGCGTGCGCTCGTCAGCCGGCAGGGCGACGCCCGGGGTCAGGGTGACATAGGCGGCGTGATAGGCACCGGCGCCGGCCCCGCAGATCATGTTGGTCGGGGCGTCTTCGCTGACCAGGTAGAGCGCCATCGGGGCGACGTTTTCGGGCTTCAGCGCGTTGAACAGCGCTTCGGGCATGCCGAGGTCTTCGGTCATGCGGGTCCCGGCGACCGGGGCCAGGGTGTTGATCCGCACGTTGTACTTCGCGCCTTCCAGCGCCAGCGTCTTGGTGAAGCCAGCCAGGCCCAGCTTAGCCGCGCCATAGTTGGCCTGGCCGAAGTTGCCGAACAGGCCGGTGCTGCTGGCAGTCATCAGGATGCGGCCATAGGTCTGCTCGCGCATCAGGTCCCACACCGCCTTGGTGCAGTTGGCCGAGCCGTTCAGGTGGACGTCGATCACCAGCTTCCAGTCTTCCATGGTCATCTTGGCGAAGCTCTTGTCGCGCAGGATGCCGGCGTTGTTGATCAGGATGTGCACGCCGCCCCAGGCTTCCTTGGCCTTGGCGACCATTTCTTCCATCTGGGCCAGTTCGGTGACCGAGCCGCCATTCGACATGGCTTCGCCGCCCATTGCCTTGATCTCTTCGACCACCTTCAGCGCGGCATCGGAATGGCCGGTGCCGTCGCGGCTGCCGCCGAGGTCATTGACAACAACCTTGGCGCCGCGCTTGGCCAGCTCGAGCGCATAGGCCCGGCCCAGGCCGCCGCCGGCGCCGGTAACGATCGCAACACGGTCCTTGAAAGAAATGGTCATTGGCTTAGCTCCGCTAAAATCTGTTGGTTCCTGCTGGGGAAGCGGCGGTTGCACTGGCACGGGTGGCCGCGGCTTTCAACAGTGAAGAAGGCCGTGCCCCATGCCGTAGCGGCAGCCGACATGGCACTGTCAAAATACTGTCATGGAGACGTCCTAGGACAGTCAGCGAATCGCAACAATGTTGGTCAGGAAGGACTATGGGGATGAAGACCGGACTGGGAATTTCGGCAGTGGCCGTGGCTATTTCGCTGGGTTGGGCCAGCCCGGCGCTGGCCGGTGCCAAGGAAGATGCCGCCATGCGCGAGGAACTGGCCGCAATGCGCGCGCAGATGCAAGCGCTCGCCGCCCGGGTCGACAGCCTGGAGGGCCAGCTCGATACCGCCAAGGCCCGCGCCGAAAATGCTGAGGCCCGTGCCTCTGCGGCACTCGCCCAGGCCGAAGCGGTCAAGGCCGAGGCAGCCAAGCCGGTCAAGCCCGCCGAACCGGCCTTTGCCGTGAACTGGAAGGGCGCGCCGGAGATCAGCACCAAGGACGGCTGGAGTTTCAAGCCGCGTGGGCGCCTGCACCTCGATGCCGGGACGATCTCCTCGCCCGGCGCGCTGACTAACCCCAGCCTGGGCGGCAATGTCCGCGTCCGCCGGGTTCGTTTGGGGGCGGAAGGCACCATGCCCGGTGGCCTAGGCTACAAGGCCGAACTGGACTTTGCCAATAGCAATGTCTCGCTGGCGGACGTCATCGTTTCCTATACTCCCACCAACGCGCCGCTGGTGGTGCGGGTCGGCAATTTCGAGACGCTTAACGGGATCGAGCAAATCACCAGCTCGAACAGCATCTCGATGATCGAGCGCGCTACCTTCAATGATGCCTTCCTCAATTCGCGCCGTCTTGGTGCGGCGCTGGCCTATCGCGGCAAGAACGATGACTGGCGCGCCGAAGTCGCCGTTTTTGCTGCTCACGCGATGGACAGCAGCCTCGACAACAATGGCTGGATTGGCGCTGGCCGTCTGACTTGGATGCCAAAGGCACTGGGTGGCCAGCTGCACCTGGGCGTCAATTACCAGTACCGGGATTTCGCCTCGAACATTTCCGGCGGCACCTCGACCGGCACCAACATGCCTTCGACCAATCAGCTGGCACGCTATCGCGCCCGGCCGGCAGCCAGCTGACCGACGTGCGCTTTGTCGATACCGGTAATTTCGCTGCCACTGGGGATTCGATCCTGGGTGCCGAAGCCGCTGGGATCTTCGGGCCGCTGCATGTGGCGGGCGAAGCGCAATGGCTCAAGGCGCGCGGTTACAAGGCAGGTGACGTCTCCACAGGGACCGATGCCTTTTCGGGCGGGAACACGGCGATCGTGCCGGTCTCCAACCCTGGCTTCTTCGGGGCCTATGGCGAGGTCGGCTATTTCCTGACCGGCGATACGCGCGGCTACAAGCGCGGCGACGGCACCTGGTCGCGGACCAAGGTGCTGAAGCCGATCAGCAAGGGCGGGGCCGGGGCGATCCAGATCATCGGGCGCTATGAGTACCTCGATCTGTCGGATGATGATCTGGTCAACGGCCCGACCAACAACTTTGCCACCGGGGCCACCAGCCTGGCCGCACTGAACAGCCGGTTGGGCCGGGGCGGCACGCAGTCGAGCTACATCGTGGGGGTCAATTGGTATCTCAACGATTACCTGCGCCTGATGCTGAACTATGGCCGCGTCGAGGTGGAAGGCGGGCCGCAGGCGGCGATCGTCGATCCGGCATCGACCCTGCCGGTCAATCAGCGCAATTACGGCGTGAACGTGCTGCAGAGCCGCCTGCAGTTCGATTTCTAAAGCGTCGCCAGCATCGGGATCAGGGCGTCGAAGTGGTCGATCACCGCATCGGCGCCCAGCTCCTGCGGCGGCAAGTCGTTGAACCCGAAGCTGACCGCGACGCAGGGCAGCCCCGCGGCTCGGGCCGCGCCGGTGTCGAAAGTCGTATCGCCGACATAGGCTGCCGCCCCGCCGCCGGCCTGCTCGACCATGGCGTGAAGGGCATCGGGCGCAGGCTTGAGCGGAAAGCCGCCGCCGCCGCCGATCACGCAGGCAAAGCGGCTTAGCAGGCCCAGCTCACCCAGCAGCTTGACCGCCAGATGCTGCGGCTTGTTGGTGACCATGGCGATCTTCACCCCGCGCGCGTCCAGCGCATCGAGCATCGCCGCCCCGCCGGGATAAAGCGCCGTGTGGACTGCGATGTTGGCTTCGTAATGGGCCAGCAGGACCTGACGCAGCGCATCGAAATCGACCCCGTCCATGCCGCCGGTCAGCGTCAGCGCGCGGCGCAGCATCAGGGCCGAGCCGCCGCCGATCAGCCCCATGACCTCGCTATCGGCCACCGCCGGACGGTCGATACTGGCCAGCGCATGGTTCAGCGCCGCGCCCAGATCGCGCGAGGTATCAAGCAGGGTGCCGTCCAGATCGAAGCCGACGGTGTTGAAGCGGATTGCGGTCATCGCCAGCCCCGTGGCGCAGCGTTCTGGAATCGGCAAGCTTTTGGTGGCATGGCACACACATGAGCCAAGCACTTGCCGTTATCGTCCTTGCCGCGGCAAGGGTACCCGCATGAAGAGCGACCTGCACAAGGTGCTCCACCCGATCGCCGGCCATCCGATGCTGCTGCATCTCTTGGGCGCGATTGGCGAGGTCGGCGTGGCCCGCACGGTGATCGTCGCGGGCGATCGGCGCGAACAGATCGAGGCGGCGCTGGCCGGGACTGGATCCGAAGTGGTGGTGCAGGAGCCGCAGCTCGGCACGGCTCATGCCGCGCTCCAGGCCAAGGCGGCGCTGGCGGATTTTCGGGGCTCGTGCTGGTCTGTTTTGGCGACGTGCCGTTCCTGGCCGCCAGCACCGTGCGGCGGCTGTGCGATGCGCTGTCATCGGGTGCGAAGGTTGCCGTGCTGGCTTCCGGCCGGACGATACCGCTGCCTATGGCCGGATCATCGCTGACCACGACGGCACCGTCCGCAAGATGGTGGAGCACAAGGATGCCAGCCACGATGAACGTGCGGTAAACCTCTGCAACTCCGGCGTAATCGTCGCGCACAGCGATGACATGTGGCGGCTGCTCGAAGCGGTCGGCAATGATAATGCGGCAGGCGAATATTATCTGCCCGATGTCGCCACCAATGCCATTGCCGAAGGCGCACGAGTGGTGGTGGTCGAGACGACGAGACCGAGGTCATGGGCATTAACAGCCGCGCCGAACTGGCCGAGGCGGAAAGCCGCTGGCAGCAGCGCCGCCGCAAACAGGCAATGGACGATGGCGCTTCGCTGATCGCGCCCGAAACGGTGTGGTTCGCGTTCGACACCAAGCTCGGCCGCGACGTGCTGGTTGAACCCAACGTGGTCTTCGGCCCCGGCGTCACCGTCGCCGACGGCGTCAAGATCCGCGCCTTCTGCCACATCGAGGGGGCGAGCCTGGCCACCGGCGTCGAAGTCGGCCCCTATGCCCGCCTGCGCCCCGGCGCGGTGCTGGAGGAGAAGGCCAAGGTCGGCAACTTCGTCGAGGTCAAGAAGGCCGTGATGGGCAAGGGCGCCAAGGCCAACCACCTGTCCTACATCGGCGATGCCGAGGTGGGGGCGGGGGCCAACATCGGCGCCGGCACGATCACCTGCAATTACGATGGCTACTTCAAGTACAAGACCGTGATCGGCGAGCGCGCCTTCATCGGCTCCAACTCTGCGCTGGTCGCCCCGGTCAAGATCGGGGCTGACGCGATCGTCGCCGCCGGCAGCGCCGTGACCCGCGACGTGATGGACGGCGAACTGCGGATCGTCCGCGGTGAGCAGCTGGTCAAACCCGGCTGGGCCGATCGCTTTCATGACGCGATGAAGAAGAAGAAGGCGGAGAAGCAGGGGTGAGCATAAGGGATTGGTTCAGGAAGAAGCCGACTGAGATTCATCAGCGCGCGACAAAATTGAGCTGGTCCGGTTTGTAGGCCACCGTGAGTTGGAGCATGGCTTTTTTGAACCAAGCCAGCGAGACCTCGAAATAGCCTGCAGGGTTGGGACTGGATAGATCTAAGTGAGCTTCGTCCGATTGCTGTTTCGTCGTTTGGAGATGTGTTCTTCCTTTCTGAAGAGGGACCGATTGTCCACCTAGACTGGATTGAGGGTACATTAACGACAGTCTCGCAAAGCCTCCGAGAATTTGAGGAATCTCTCGATTCAGAGGAAGTTCGGGACCGTTTGATACTCATGGGTTTTGTGCTTGGCGCCCGTGCTCGAGGGCTCCTACTCGAAGCGGGCGAATGTTACGATTTTAAGGTTCCGCCGGTGCTGGGAGGGGCAATGGATGGCGAGAACGTTCAAAAACTGAGCTTTGCAGTAAAGCTAAATATGGCCGGTCAAATTCATGATAAGGTTCGAAATTTAGAAGCCGGGTCAGTAATAACGGGCTTCAAATTGCTGGATTGACATGATATCATGATATGATATCAGTATATCAGTGACTCGCATTCTCGCCGATCTGCCCGAAGAGGACATCAAGTGGCTCGATGCCCGTGCCGCCGAGCAGGGCAAGTCGCGCGCGTCGGTGCTGCGCGAGGCCGTTGCAGCGTACAAGGGTCAGCCCGCAGCAAACGGCAAGGAATGGCTGGAGATCGGCTTTGGTGCCTGGAATGATCGGACAGACATCGCCGATTCGGTAGAGTGGCAGCGCCGTGAGCGGGCATCGTCGACCCGTTACTGGGACGATGACTATGAAGATGTGAAAGCCGAATTCCCCGATCTGTTTGACGATGAGGACGATCGCCAGCGACAGATTTATCTCGACATGGTCGCCGGTAAATCACCCAAGCCAAAGTCGCCGACCTCGTGAGCGGCTTCACTTTCGATACCAACATCATCATCGATACGCTGCGCGGCGTTGCGGCGGCGCGGGCCGAACTGGAACGCGCGGTGGAACGCGGCGGACGTGCCTGGATAAGTCGGGCGGTATGGATCGAGGTCATATCCAAAGGCGAGGGGGAGGGGCTGCGGCGCGCAGAAATCCTTCTCTCCGGGTTCGGAATCGACGAGATCGACGGAGAAATTGCGCAGCGCGCTGCCGCGCTGCGGCGTGAGCGGGCCAGCCTGAAGGCTATGGACGCTATCATCCTGGCCACCGCCCAAACCCGCGGCCGCGTTCTGGTTACACGAAATACCAAGGATTTTCCGGCAGCTATGCCCGGCATCCGGGTTCCCTATACTCTCTAACGAAAGCAAGTTTCATGTGCGGCATTATCGGCATCGTCGGCAAGGAAGAGGTAGCGGAGCGGCTGGTCGATGGCCTGCGGCGGATGGAATACCGCGGTTATGATTCGTCCGGCGTCTGCACCATGGCGAATGGCCAGCTCATCCGCCGCCGCGCGCCGGGCAAGCTGTTCAACCTGGTCAAGGAACTGGCCCGCGATCCGGCCCCCGGCACGGTCGGGATTGCCCACACCCGCTGGGCCACCCACGGCGCGCCGACGGCCGCCAATGCCCATCCGCATGCCACCGAAGTGCTCGCCCTGGTCCACAACGGGATCATCGAGAACTTCAAGCCGCTGCGCGAAGCGCTGACCGCGCGCGGTCGCAAGTTCGAGAGCGAGACCGATACCGAAGTGGTCGCTCACCTGCTGTCCGAAGCGGTCGAGGGCGGGGCCAGCCCGGAAGAGGCGGTCAAGGCCGTACTGCCGCAGCTGCGCGGCGCCTTCGCGCTGGCGATTGCATTCCGCGAATACCCGGACATGCTGATCGGCGCGCGGCTCGGCTCGCCGCTGGTGGTGGGTTACGGCGATGGCGAGACCTATCTCGGTTCGGACGCTTTGGCGCTCGCCCCGCTGACCCAGAAGATAGCCTACCTCGACGAGGGCGACTGGGTGGTGGTGACCCGCGACGGCGCCAAGATCTTTGACAAGGACAACAATCCGGTCACCCGCGAGATCACGACCTCGGGTGCCTCGGCCGCTGCGATCGAGAAGGGCAATTACCGCCACTTCATGCAGAAGGAGATCTTTGAGCAGCCGACCGTGGTGGCTCAGACCCTGTCGAGCTATATCCGCCAGGTCGATCAGACCGTGGCCCTGCCGCAATTCGATTTCGATCTTTCGACGATCAAGCGCGTCACCATCGTCGCCTGCGGGACCAGCTTCTATGCCGGGATGGTCGCGAAGTACTGGTTCGAGCAATTCGCGCGGCTGCCGGTCGACATCGATTTCGCCAGCGAGTTCCGCTACCGCGATCCGGTGCTGGAGCCGGGCGGGCTGGCGCTGTTCATCTCGCAGAGCGGCGAGACCGCAGATACGCTCGCGGCGCTGCGCCACTGCAAGGAACATGGTCAGACCATCGCCGTGGTGGTCAATGTCCCGACCAGTTCGATGGCGCGCGAGGCCGACCTGCTGCTGCCGACTCACGCCGGGCCGGAAATCGGCGTGGCCAGCACCAAGGCCTTTACTTGCCAGCTTGCCGTGCTGGCCGCGCTTGCGGCGCACATGGCAGTGGTGCGCGGGCGGATGACCCGGGCGGAAGAGGCCGAAGTGGTCGATCACCTGCTCCAGGCGCCCGCCAGCCTCAACGCCGCGCTGGCCCATGATGCCGATATCGCGGCCATGGCCCACCTGATCGCGCCGGCCCGCGATGTGCTCTACCTCGGGCGCGGGCCGGACTATCCGCTGGCCTTGGAAGGCGCGCTAAAACTGAAGGAAATCAGCTATATCCATGCCGAAGGTTATGCATCGGGCGAAATGAAGCATGGGCCGATCGCGCTGATCGACGAGGCGGTACCGGTGATCGTACTCGCCCCCAGCGGGCCGCTGTTCGAAAAGACCGTTTCGAACATGCAGGAAGTCCGCGCCCGCGGCGGCAAGATCGTGCTGGTGTCCGACCGCGAAGGGCTCGACGAGGCGGGCGAGGGTTGCCTGGCGACGATCGAGATGCCCAAGGTCCACCCGCTGATCGCGCCGCTGGTCTATGCCGTGCCGGTCCAGCTGATCGCCTATCACGTGGCCTGCGTGAAGGGCACCGATGTCGATCAGCCGCGCAACCTGGCTAAGTCGGTGACGGTGGAATAGCCAAAATCCGCCGCAAAAGGGTGGTTCGGTTTACGGGGCGCTAACTCTTTGCAGCTAACCGGGGCGGGTGAACGCATCGACCTCCCCCCGCTTCTGCCCTGCCGCGCGAACTGCCGGTAATGGCCGTGCTTGGCCTGTCGAGCCCCGATGATGCCGACTGGACAAGGCTGCGGGGGCTGCAATATTCGAATCTCTCGCGCGTCACCTTCGCGCGAATCCTGGCTCAGGCGATTGCCGGGGTCGGGGTCTGCTGGCTCTATGCCGGCATTGTCCACTGGGCCCTGATCCTGGCCTGGATGGCGCTGCTGGTTGGCACGCTTTACCACGGCAGCGTGATCGACAAGACGCTGAGCGACGCCGACCGCCGCCGCATGTCGCGTGACGAAGTCGATCGCCAGTCGCGCACTTCGGTTGCCAATGCCCTGGCCTGGGTTGTGCCGATGGCGGCATTCGCGCCATTCGGCGATGCTCCTACGCACCTGGAACTCTGGGCCATTACCGCCATGCTGCTGACCGCTTCGGCGGTGCTGCTGCCGGCTGTGCCGCTGGCTAACCTGCTGTTTGCCGGGATCGCCGGCGGCGGCGCGATCGCCAGCCTGATGTGGGCCGGAAATTTCGAGATGGCCTTGGTCACGGTAGTCTGGCTGGCAGTAATCGTGGTTGGCTCGATCGAAAATGCCCGCTCGTTCCTGATCGCCCGGATTGCCGAAGCAGGGATGGCCGAGAAGAACGAGGTCGTCTCTCTGCTGCTGCGCGAATTCGAAGAGGGCGAGGCCGATTGGCTGTGGCAGATCGATCCCTCGCGCCGGGTCCGCTCGGTCAGCCCGCGCTTTGCCTTTGCACTGGGCAAGACCACTGACGAGATCGACGGCAAGCCCTTCATCCAGCTGATCGCGGGCCCCGCCTGGGAAACCGGTCAGTTCCCCTCCAGCCTGCATGACCTGGCCGAACGGCTGAAGCGCCGTGAGAGCTTTTCCAACCTGATCGTGCGCGTCCATATCAATGGCGAGCTGCGCTGGTGGGAGCTTTCCGGCACGCCCAAGTTCGACGACAAGGGCGGCTTCGACGGCTTCCGCGGCGTCGGTTCGGACGTGACCGCGCAGCGTGAGAGCTCGGAAAAGATCGCCCACATGGCGCGGTTCGATACGCTGACCAGCCTGCCTAACCGCATGATGGTGACCGAGGCGCTGGGCGAAGCGCTGCGCTATGCCGCGCAGTGGCGGACCAAGTGCGCCTTCCTGATGATCGACCTCGATCGGTTCAAGGCAGTCAACGATACGCTGGGCCACCTGGTCGGCGACCAGCTGCTGGCGCGCGTTTCCGAGCGGCTGAAATCGATCATGAGCGAGAACGAGCTGTGCGGCCGCCTGGGCGGTGACGAGTTCGCGATCGTGGTCCGCGATGCCTCCGACCCGCGCCGGCTTGAGAAGGTCGCCGCGAGCGTGATCCACCTGTTGTCGCAGCCCTATGAGGTTGACCACCACACGCTCTACATCGGCGCCAGCGTCGGTTCGGCGATCGGTCCGCGCGATGGCAACACGGTCGAAACGCTGATGCGCAATGCCGACCTTGCGCTCTACCGCTCGAAGGAAGAGGGCGGCGGCCAGCACTTCAGCTATGAGCCTTCGCTCCATGCCCACGCAGAAGAGCGCCGCAAGCTTGAATTCTCGCTGCGCCGCGCGCTGGAAAAGAACGAATTCGTGCTGAACTTCCAGCCGGTGGTCGATGCCAATCAGGAGACCATCGTCAGCTTCGAGGCGCTGCTGCGCTGGAACAGCGAAGATCACGGCTTTGTCAGCCCGGCTAAGTTCATTCCGCTAGCCGAAGACACCCGCCTGATCGTGCCGATCGGTGAATGGGTCCTGCGCGAAGCCTGCCGCGAGGCGGTGCGCTGGCCGGGTGACGTGAAGGTTGCGGTTAACGTCTCGGGCGAGCAGCTGCTTGATCCCAGCTTCCTGCCGAGCGTGGTGACCGCGCTGTCGAGTTCGGGCCTGCCGGCCCAGCGGCTGGAGCTTGAAGTGACCGAATCGATCTTCGTGCGCGATTCGAACCTGGCCCGCCAGGCGCTGGAACAGATCATGGCGCTGGGCTGCGGGGTCGCGCTCGACGATTTCGGCACCGGCTATTCGTCGCTGGCCTACATCCGCAACCTGCGCTTCTCGACGATCAAGATCGACCGCAGCTTCGTGCAGGGCGCCTCGTCCAGCAATCCGGAAAGCCTGGCGATCATTCGCGCCGTGGTGGCGATGGCTGACAGCCTTGAAATGTCGACCACCGCCGAAGGCGTCGAGACCGAACGCGAGCTTGAGATCATCCGCGGCCTCGGCTGCAAGAAGATCCAGGGCTATTACTTCGGACGGCCAATGCCGGCGCTTGAAGCGCGCGGGCTGTTCTCCAAGTCAGACTTGCGCCAGGCCGTCTGAGGCTCAGGCGCCAACCAGACCCCGCACGGCGCTTTCAAACAGCGCGCGGCCATCGGTGCCGCCGTGGGCCGGCTCGATCACGCGCTCGGGGTGGGGCATCATGCCCAGCACGTTGCCAGCGGCATTGAGCACACCGGCAATGTCACGGGCCGAGCCATTGACGCTTTCGGCATAACGGAACGCCACGCGGCCTTCGCCTTCCAGCCGGTCAAGCGTTTCTGCATCGGCAAAGTAATTGCCGTCATGGTGCGCGACCGGAATCACGATTTCCTGCCCAGCGTTGTAGCCGGCGGTGAACAGGCTCTGGGTGTTCTCCACCTTCAGCTTCACTTCGCGGCAAACGAAGCGGATCCCGGCATTGCGCATCAGCGCGCCGGGCAGCAGGCCGGCCTCGGTCAGGACCTGAAAGCCGTTGCACACGCCCAGCACCGGCACGCCCTTGTTCGCGGCGGCAATCACCGCCTGCATGATCGGGCTGCGCGCGGCCATGGCGCCGGACCGCAGGTAATCGCCATAGGAAAAGCCCCCGGGCAGGGCGATGAAGTCCAGGCCATCGGGCAGGGCGGCATCGCCGTGCCAGACCCGGTCCGGGGCAGTGCCGGAGACCTTCTCCAGCGCATCGGCCATGTCCCGGTCGCAGTTGGAACCCGGGAAGGTGATCACGGCCGAACGAAAGCTCACGGCTGCACCCGTTCGATGCGGTAGTTTTCAATGACCATATTGGTCAGGAGCTTGCTGGCCATTTCTTCCAGCTGGGCGTCAGTGACGCTGGCATCGACTTCCAGCTCGATCATCTTGCCAGCGCGCACGTCCTGCACGCCGTGGATCCCCAGGCCTTCGATCGCATGGTGGATCGCCCGGCCTTGCGGGTCGAGCACCCCGTTCTTGAGGCTGACGAAAACGCGGACCTTCATGAGCGGCCTTTCCGGCTGGAGACGTGAGGAGTCGCGCGGGCCTATGCCGCCAGATCGCCGCCGGGGCAAGCGCTGAGCGGCGATCATCCCCGGTCGGGGAACAGTCCCTTGGCCAGAAAATGCGCAGTCAGCGCCCCGGCCAGCTGCGCCAGGATGAATCCGGGCGCATCGGCGGGCGCAATCCCGGCGAAGGAGTCGCTCAGGCTGCGGGCAATCGTGATCGCGGGATTGGCGAAGCTGGTGGACGAAGTGAACCAGTAGCCCGCGACGATGAACAGCGCGACGGCCGTGGGTACAGCCTCGGGCTTGTGGCGCAGGGTGCCAAGGATGGTCAGCACCAGGCCAAAAGTCGCGACGAATTCGCCCAACCATTGGCCGGGGCCGGTGCGAGCCTTGGCGGAAACTTGCAGGATCGGCAGATCGAACATGGCATGAGCCAGCCAGACGCCCAGGACCCCGGCGGCCACCTGCACCGCAATCACGGTCGCCGCGCCTTTCCAGCAGCATTCGCCGCGTAGCCGCATCACCAGCGTCACCGCCGGGTTGAACTGCGCGCCGGAGACCGGCCCCAGCATCGTGATCAGCACATAGAGGATCGCCCCGGTCGCCAACGTATTGCCGAGCAGGGCCACGGCGACGTTCCCGCCCGAGAGGCTTTCCGCCATGATCCCCGAGCCGACTACTGTCGCGAAGAGGATCGCGCTGCCGACGGCTTCGCCCAGCAACTTCTGCGCAAAGGGGCTCACGCTGCGCCCTCCATCGCTCCGATCCGGGCCAGTTCGGCCTGCGCGGCCTTGGCATCGAGCGAGTCCAGATCGAGTGCGAAGAAGGCCTCTACTCGCATGGTCAGCAGCCGCCAGGTCTCGGTAAAGGCGGCATCGACCGCAGCGTCATCGCCGTCGACATCGGCTGGATCGGGCAGGCCCCAGTGCGCGCGCAAGGGGCTGCCGGGGAAGACCGGGCAGGCCTCGCCAGCGGCATTGCCGCAGACGGTGATGGCGAGGTCGATTTCGGGCGCCTGCGGCCCGGTGAATTCGTTCCAGCTTTTGGAGCGGAAGCTGGCCGGATCGAAGCCTTCGCGCGCCAGCAGTCGCAGCGCGCCGGGGTGGGGCACGCCCTTGGGCTTGCTCCCGGCAGAGTAAGCCGCCAGTTGCCCCGCGCCGCGGCGTTGGAACAATGCTTCGCCCAGGATCGAGCGAGCGGAATTGCCGGTGCACAGCACCAGCACCGAACGCACCTGAACCATATCAGCAGCAGGCGGGCTTCGGCGCGGCCATGGCGGGGGCGCAGCAGGCGTTCTCGGCGGCATTCGCCGAGGCAACCGCGGCCAGATCCGGACCGGTGCCGTAAAAGGTCGAATCGCCGTGCGTCAGGAAGGCTTCCCAGACCACGCCATCGGGATCGGCGATCCAGCTCTTTTCACTCTTGGCATAGCAGCAGGTCGTCGCGCCTTCTTCCAGCACCGGGCGGCCGGCGGCTTCGAGGCGGCCATAGACTTCGGCCAGTTCGGCTTCATCTTCGACCTGCAGGCCCAAATGTTCGATCCCCTTGGCGGCGGTCTGGTTGTGCGAGATCGCGAAGTTGACGCGCGGATCGTCCAGCATCCACTTGGCGTAATCGGGCTTCGCCACGCTCGGCGCTGCGCCAAACAGGCCGGAATAGAAGGCGATTGAGGCGTCGAGGTTATCGACCCCGACATGGACATGGAAACGCTTCATGCGACATTCCTTTCATCGGCTGGAGTGGCGGCCGGCGCGCAGGATGCGCCGCCGCAGCAGTTTTCGGTGAGGTAGCCCATCAGTGCGCCCATCGCGGCGTAGTCGGCCGCATAGATGATTGAGCGGCTCTGGCGGCGCTGGGTGACCAGGCCGGCATGGCTGAGTTGGGCGAGGTGAAAGCTCATCGAGGAGGCGGGCAGGCCAAGCGCTTCGGCCAGGGCCCCGGCCGCCATGCCGTCTGCTCCCGCCTGAACCAGCAGGCGGTACGTGGCAAGGCGATGCTCCTGCGCCAGCGCGCCGAGTGCCCGGATGACCTGATCTGCCTGCATGGGTTTGCTCCAATGATTCGATAAGTATGGAAATATCGAATCAAGCGATGCTGTCAAGGGGCTGAGAGGCCGGATTCAGTTCGCTTCGGGGAGGGAATCGAGCACGTAGCCGGCCGAGCGGACCGTGCGCAGCGGATCGGGCGCGCCTTGCGCGACGAGCGCGCGGCGCAGGCGACCAACCCAGACATCGACGGTACGCTCGTCGCTGACCTCGTCATCCTTGCCGATCCGCTCGATCAGCGCGGCGCGCGAAAAGACCTGGTCGGGATGCTGCACGAAGTATGCGAGCAGGCGCAGCTCATTGGGGCGCAAGGTCAGCAGCCGGCCCTGGTAACGGACCTGGTGTGCCATCAAGTCCAGCACCAGCTCGCCGTGCGAAAGGCGCTGGCGCGGGGCGGTCGGGGCGCCCGGCTTGGCCTCATAGGTCGCCAGCCGTTCCAGCAGGCGCTCGGCATTGAGCGGCCCCACCAGATAATCATCAGCCCCGGCGCGCAGCGCGCGGCGCTTGTCCTCGGGCTCGGCACTTTCCAGCACCATGGTGATATGGCTGTCACGCGTCGCCCGCGCTTCGCGCAGGGTACGGACCATTTCCAGGCCCGAGCGATCCGGCAGCAGCCAATCGACAAAGCACCAGGTCGGCCCGGACGCAGCAACTTCGGCCACACCTTCGTCCAGCGGAGCCACCGCCAGATCTGGCCGACGCTGACGCAACCCGCGCAGCAGGGCTGCTGGCGGCGCAGTGATCAGGACTGTGGCGTGGTGGTGCATGGCAGCAGGCTCACGGACGGACTCATTTCCTGACAACCATGCCGCGTGGACGTGACGGATTTGTGACGTTTTCCCGTGCTTTCGTTCGTGTCATTTTGGCGTCTTGTAGTGGTCAAATGAGTGACCATGACAAGTCACACGACTGCCCTGACGGTAGCGCCGAACGTGCGGGCAGGGCCGAGTTGAGTCGAGTGACAGGCCGAACCATTCCGCCACATCTCCTCGCCCGACTTGATAATAACTGACTGGTCAGTTATAAACGATTCGTGGCCCGTCCTTCCGCCCCGATCGATCGTGACCAGCTGCTGGCGCTCGCCCGCGCGGAGTTCAACGCGCGCGGCTTTGCGGCGGCGCGGATGGAGGACATTGCCCGCGCCGGCGGCATCTCCAAGGCGGCGCTCTATCTGCGCTTTCCCTCGAAAGAGGCGATCTTCGAAGAGGCGGTGCGCGATCTGATTGCGCGAACCTTGCCGGAAATGCTGCCTTCGGAATTCGGTGATAACTCGGCCGAAACGCTGCTGCGCCAGTTCCTGCCGCTGGCCTTTCTGCGGCTGACCGAGCCTGAATTCGCCTTCGTCCCACGCGTCATTATCGGCGAGGGCGCCAACTTCCCTGCGCTCGCCCGGTTCTATCACGACGAGGTGATCCTGCGTGTGCTTGAGCTCATGGCCGGGCTGATCCGCCACGGCGTCGCGCGCGGGGAATTTGCCTGCGCCGATCCGGACCTGGCCTGCCGGACCATCGCCGGCGGGGCGATCTTTGCGGCGCTGTGGCGCGTGGTGTTCGAGCCGGTCGGGGCCCAGCCAATCGATCCGGTCCAGCTGGCCCAGGCCCATGCCGATACGATCCTGGCCGGACTGCTGGTGCGCGGGGAGCAAGCACAATGATCGCCATTCCGAAACCCGCCATCGGCGCGCTTGCGCTGGTCCTGCTCGGGGCAGCTGGCTGGTATTATTGGCCCGCGGCCGAGGGTGAGAACTGGCTCGGCTATGTCGAGGCCGAGACGATCTATGTCGCTGCACCCGTTTCGGGCCGGCTGGCGGCGCGACCGGTCGAGCGCGGGGCCAGCGTGGCGGCAGGGGCGCCCTTGTTTGCGCTCGATCCCGAAACCACCGATGCCGAGGCCGCTGGTGCCGCTGCCCAGGTGGCCGCCGCTTCGGCCCAGGCGGCGGACCTCGCCGATCCGCGCCAGCGCGCGCCCGAACTGGCCGCATTCCGCGCCGCCGAAGCTGGGGCCGCCGCGCGGCTCGCCCGCGCCGGCAACGATTTCGAGCGCATGGCTGCGCTGGCCCGTCAGGGCTTTGCCAGCAAGGCTCAGCTCGACGCCGCCCGCGCCGCGCGCGATGCCACGGCCGCCGAACTTGCCGCTGCCCGCGCCCAGATTGCGGCGGGGGAAATGGCCGCTGGCCGCGCCGCGCAGCAGCAGGCCGCCCGCGCGCAGATCGCTGGCGCTACTGCCAGCTTGCGGGCCCAGCGCCAACGCCAGCGCGAGATCGCGCCGGTTGCCCCCGAAGCCGGAGTGATTGAGCAAACCTATTACAATCCCGGCGAATGGGTTCCGGCCAATGCCCCGGTCGTCGCCGTGCTGCCCGATGCGCGCCGCAAGCTGCGCTTCTTCGTGCCGCAGGACCGGATCGCCGCGCTCAAGCTCGGCAGCGCGGTCCGCTATGCTTGCGATGGCTGCGGCGAAGCGACGACTGCGCGGATCAGCTTCATCGCCCCGCGCGCCGAATTCAGCCCGCCAGTGATCTATTCCGACCGTGCCCGCGCCAAGCTGGTCTTCCTGGTCGAAGCCATGCTGCCGGCCAGCGACAAGCCGCTGCCGCCGGGCCTGCCGGTTGAAGTGACCCCGCAGTGAGTAAGGCCCCCGCCATTTCGGTGCGCGGGCTGACCAAGCGGTTCGGCCCGCGCACCGTGGTCGATCATGTCGATCTGACTGTCATGCCCGGGCGGATCTGCGGCTTCCTTGGCCCCAATGGCTCGGGCAAGACCACCACCTTGCGGATGATCTGCGGCCTGCTGATCCCCGATGCCGGCGAGGGGGAAGTGCTGGGGCTGGACCTGTCCACCAAGCGCCGCGCGATCAAGCACCAGATCGGCTATATGACCCAGAAGTTCGGGCTGTTCTCCGACCTCTCGATTGCCGAGAACCTGGAATTCATCGCCCGCGTCTATCGGCTGGACCGGCGCAAGGAGCGGGTGGCGGAGACGCTGGAAAAGCTCGGCCTGACCAGCCGCGCGGACCAGCTTGCGGGCAAGCTCTCAGGCGGGTGGAAACAGCGTCTCGCGCTGGCGGCGGCAGTGATGCACGAGCCCAAGATCCTGCTGCTCGATGAGCCGACCGCCGGGGTCGATCCGCAGGCACGGCGCGAGTTCTGGGACCAGATCCACGCGCTGGCGGCCGAGGGCATGACCGTGCTGGTCTCGACCCACTACATGGACGAGGCCGAGCGCTGCCACGAGATCGCCTATATCGCCTATGGCGTGATGCTGGCGCGCGGCACGATTGGCGAAGTGATCGCTGGCTCGGGCCTCTCCGCCTTGCAGGGCGAGGGGCCGAGCGCGGACCGGCTGGCCGCCGAGATCGAGCAGCGCCCCGGCGTGGCCATGGCCGCGCCCTTCGGCACCTCGCTCCACGTTTGCGGGCCCGATCCAGTGGCATTGCGCGCGGCGGTCGAGCCGTGGGCCGACCGCATCAACTTCACCCCCGCCGAACCCAGCCTGGAGGACGTCTTCATCCACCTGATGCGCGGCGCGACCGACAATTCGGTGGAGGCGCGCTGAGATGTGGGAGCGGATCGGGGCGATGATCTTCAAGGAAGTGCGCCAGATGGCGCGCGATCCTTCGACCATCGCGATGATGTTCTTCTTCCCGATCATCCAGCTGGTGATCTTCGGCTATGCGATCAACAACGATCCGCGCCATCTGCCGCTGGTGGTGGAGGCGAATGACAATTCGGCCTTCTCGCGCTCCATCGTCAGCGCGCTGCGCACCACCGGCTACTTCGACATTACCGAGGTGGCCGGCAGCTATGGCGAGGCAGACCGCCTGATTGCCGAGGGCAAGGCCCAGTTTGCGCTGACCATCCCGACCGACTTTGCCCGCCGCCTGGTGCGCGGCGAACGCCCGCAGCTGCTGCTTACTGCCGATGCGACCGACCCGGCCTCAACCGGCCCGGCGGTTGCTGCGGTCAACGAGGCCGTGGCCGAGGCCCTGGCGCGCGACCTGATCGGGCCGCTCGCCGGGCGGCAGCAAGGCCCGCCGCCGATCGATCTGGTGCTGCACCGCTCCTACAACCCCGAAGGGATCACCAGCCACAATACCGTGCCGGGGCTGCTGGCGATCATCCTGTCGATGACCATGGTGGCGCTGACCTCGATGTCGGTGACGCGCGAGACCGAGCAGGGGACGATGGAGAACCTGCTGGCGACCCCGCTGCGCCCGGTCGAGGTGATGGTCGGCAAGATCGTGCCCTATTTCCTGCTCGGCTTCGTGCAGGTCTGCGTGGTGCTGGGTTTTGCGATCGTCGTGTTCGAGGTGCCATTTGTCGGCTCGCTCGGGCTCTTGCTGGCGGTAACGCTGCTGTTCACGCTGGTCAGCCTGGCTCTGGGCTTCACGATCTCGACGCTGGTCGAAAGCCAGGTTCAGTCGATGATGGCCTCGATGCTTTACCTGATGCCCTCGATCCTGCTCTCGGGCTTTGCCTTTCCCTATCGCGGGATGCCGGTCTGGGCGCAGTGGCTGGCCGAACTGCTGCCGCCAACGCATTACATCCGGCTGGTGCGCGGGATCATGCTGAAGGGCTGGGAATGGCCATTGGTCCTGCCGGAAAGCGGCAAACTGGTGCTGATGCTGCTGGTGCTCGGCACCATTGCCGTGCGGCGTTACCGGGATACCGTGGCCTAGGCGAGGCCGCGCAGGATCACATAGCCGCCGATCGCGATGACCAGCGTCGCAAAGCCCAGTTCCATCGCCCGCTTGCGCGATGCGAGCCGCTTGCCGAGCGGGATGCCGATGACGGCACCAATGATACCGCCGACCACCATCAGGCCGACCAGCGCCCAGTCGACATAGCCGGACAAGGCATAGGAGGTGGCGGTAGTCAGGCCGAGCGCTGTGACCACGACTAGCGAAGTGCCGACCGCGATCCGAAGCGCATCCGCGTCGCCATGATCAGGCCTGGCACGATCAGGAAGCCGCCGCCGATCCCGAAGAACCCGGCGAGCAGGCCGACACCGAAGCCGGTCGGGATCAGACGGGGGGAGGAGGACCGAAGCCGTGCTGCGTTCCAGCCGCACGTCGGGATTGTCCGCCGTCTTGCGCGGGCGCAGCATCGACAGGCCGACCAGCACCATCAGCGCGCCGAACAGCGCGAGCAGGCGCTGCCCGTCCATTGCCTTGCCGGCTTCCGCCCCCAGCGCCGCGCCGACCACGCCGGCCAGCGCAAAGGTGACGGCGCAAGGCCACTTCACATTGCCGCTGCGGGCATGACCGGCGAGGCTGCTGGCGGCGTTGAGCGCGACCGCCACGGCGGCCGTGCCGATCGCCGCATGGGGCGAAGACACGCCGACGACATAGACCAGCAGCGGCACGGCCAGGATCGATCCCCCGCCGCCAACCAGCGCTAGGACCAGGCCAATGACGGACCCGGCGGCAATGGCGGCAAGGATCGTTTCGGGGCCCATCAGCTCAGGCTGCCGCGCGCCGGTTCCAGGGCATGATCGCGAGCAGCTTGGCCATGCCGCACCAGCCACTGACGCCAGCAAAGGTCAGCCCGGCGCCGACAAAGGCGCTTAGGCCGATCAGCCACGGCGTCACGGTCAGTGCGCCGATCACCCCCAGCAGCACGAGCAGGCCAGCGGTGATCTGGACCTGGCGCATGATTTCCAGCGGCGCTTTGGCATCGGTAATCACTGGCAGGCCGGCGGCGCGCCAGGCCTCGATCCCGCCTTCGAGCAGGTAGGCCTCGCACGGGCTGGCGGCGGCCAGCTGCGCGGCATTGGCATCGGTGCGCATGCCCGAACGGCAGTGATAGATCACCGCCGGGGCATCGCCCAGATCGAACTCGCTGCCAAGCGGTGCATTATGTGCGCCGGGAATGCGGTTGCGGGCGTGTTCGTCAGCCGCGCGAATGTCGATCAGGGCGGCGCCTTCGGCAATCCGGGCGCGGGCTTCGGCAGGAGTAATTTTGGTCAGGGTCATGAGGTCAATCCATCTGGCAGTAGAGTTGGTGGAGCGTGACGAGCAGCGTTTCGCAGCGCGGATCGGCGATGCGGTACCAGGCGACCTGCGCCTCACGCCGGAAGGCCAGCAGGCCTTCCTCGCGCAGCACGGCGAGGTGCTGGGACAGTGCCGATTGCGAGAGGCCGACCGCCTGGGCGAGATCGCCCACGCGCATTTCGCCATGCTCGGCCAGCTGGCACAGCACCATCAGGCGGCGCTGGTTGCCCATGGCCTTGAGCAGGGCGGAAACTTCGGCCGCATTGGCGGCAAAGCGATCCAGGTCAGAGGTCAGGCTGTTCATCGCGACTCCATTCATTAGCTCTTGCTAAATAAGCAGATGCTAATATATGTCAAGCATCAAGGAGTCGACGCATGACAAACCCCGCACATATCCAGGCTTTTTTTTGATGAGGCGACCTTCACCGTGACCTATCTGGTCGGCGATCCGGCCACCAAGCAGGCGGCGGTGATCGACTCGGTGCTCGATTTTGATCCGGCGTCCGGCAAGGTCTCGACCGGTTCGGCCGAAGCCGTTCTTGCGGCTGCCGAGGCTGGCGGGTGGACCATCACCCGCGTGCTCGAAACCCACGCCCATGCCGACCACCTCTCCGCCGCCCCGCTGATCAAGGCGCGGACCGGCGCACGGGTGGGGATCGGCGCGCATATCGATGCCGTTCAGCAAGTCTTCGCCGGTGTGTTCAACACCCCCGACGTCTCCGGCACCGGCGCGGAATTCGACGACCTGTTCACCGATGGCGAGACCTTTGCGGTCGGCGAACTGGTGTTCGAAGTGCTGCACACACCGGGCCACACGGCGGCCTGCGTGGCCTACAAGGTCGGCGATGCGATCTTCGTTGGCGATACGCTGTTCATGCCCGACTATGGCACGGCGCGGACCGACTTCCCCGGCGGCAATGCGGCCGAGCTTTACTCATCAATCCGCCGCATGCTGGCCTATCCGCCCGAGACGCGGCTGTTCATGTGCCACGATTACAAGGCCCCCGGCCGCGACGAATATGTCTGGGAAACCACCGTGGCCGAGCAGCGGACGAAGAACATCCATATCCATGACGGCGTGGACGAAGCCGCCTTCGTTGCCATGCGCGAGGGGCGCGACAAGGGCCTGGCCGCACCGCGGCTGCTGCTGCCTTCGGTCCAGGTCAATATCCGCGCCGGGCACTTGCCGCCGGCAGAGGACAACGCGGTCCATTACCTCAAGCTGCCGCTCCGCCTGCCCGCAGGAACTGACTGGGCCTAGGGCTCAACCCCTTCGGGCAGCACCAGCACTTCCAGCCCCTGGTCCGGATCGAGATAGCGCCGGGCCAGGGCCAGCAGATCATCAGCGGTCAGCGCGGTGATGATCGCGCGCGAATTGGCGAAGCGGTCGATCCCGTCGGGCTTGGACTGGATCCGGTCGGCCAGGCCCATCCAGCCGCCATTGGTCTTGAGCACGGCATCGAGCCCTTCGAGCATCGGCGCGCGGGCGCGCTGGACAATGTCGGCGCTGACCGGGGCCTTGCGCAGTTCTTCCAGCAGGCCGCGGATCGCCGCGCGGGTCGCCGCCACTTCCTTGATGTCGACCGAGGCGCGGACGGCGAAGGTGCCATAGCCGCGCCACACGCGCGGGCTGCTGGCGCTGACGCCGGGCGAATAGGCCTTGCCCAGCGCCTCGCGCAGCGTGTCGGTCAGCTCGACCTGGACCACGCGCTGCAACAGTTCGAGCGCGATCGCGTCCTTCAGGTCCTCGCCGTCACGCGTCGGCCAGTGCATCGTCAGCAGCGCCTGGTCCTTGGCCCCCTTATGTCGGAGCAGGCGCGCTCTGCGGTCCTTGGTGAAGCTGCGTTCGCGCTGCTCGGCATAGGGCTGGAACGCCGGTTCGCGCGGCGGCAGCGCGCCCAGCGTCTTGGCGACCAGGGCAATCGCCTGCGCCTTGTCAAAATCGCCGACCAGCGCCAGCTCGATCGCGCCCTTGGTCAGGCGGTCACTGACGGTGTCCTTGAGCTGCGCAAAGGTCAGCTTGCGGTAATCATCGACCTTGCCGAGCGCAAAGCGCGGGTCCTGGTCCGAGAGAATCCCGCCAAGTTCCGCCCCCAGCGCTGAATCCGGCGTGGCGCCAATCGCGGCGAAGAAGTTGTTGATCGTCTGCCGGAAGAGCACCTCGCCCTCGGGGCGGTAGCCGGGATCGGTCAGCTGCGCCGCCAGCACCTGCAATTGCAGCTCGAGATCGGCCGGTGTGGTCGTGGCCCCGCCGGCAAAGGTCTCAGCCCCGCCGCCCAGACCGACCCCCACCGTCCGCCCGGCCAGCAGGCTGTCGAGCTCATCGCGCGAATGCTTGCCGAG
>JACDQK010000011.1 GCA_015657645.1 Novosphingobium sp. | reverse complement strand
CCCGGGGCGGTAGGCGCCCATCAGAACCAGGTCGCGGTTCGCCTCGTAAGTTGCTATCAAAGCGCGAAATTCACGCGCCAGCGCGAGATGATCGTGCGGAGCGATATCGGCCATTACCCGGCTCAGCGAGGCGGCGATGTCGATCGCCGGATACTGCCCGCGCTGGGCCAGATCGCGGCTCAGGACGATATGCCCGTCGAGGATTGCGCGGGCCGTATCGACCACCGGATCGTCCTGCGCATCGCCATCGGCCAGCACGGTATAGAGCCCGGTGATCGAACCGCCCGAAGCGGCCGAATTGCCTGCGCGTTCGACCAGCTTGGTCACCGTGGCGAGCGCCGAGGGGGGATAGCCGCGCGCTGCGCCGGGTTCGCCCAGCAGCAGCGCAATCTCGCGCCCGGCGTGAGCGACGCGGGTCAGGCTGTCCATGATCAGCAGCACCTGCCGTCCCTGCGCGCGGAAGTGTTCGGCCAGGCTGGTGGCCAGCATCGCGCCGCGCAGGCGCAGGTTGGGGGCGTGGTCGGCGGGGACGGCGATCACCGCGGTGCGGGCGCGCTTGGCGCCCTGCATGTGCCGCTCGACGAAGTCCGAAACCTCACGGGCGCGCTCGCCGATCAGGCCGACGATTACGATCTCGGCCTCGGCCCCGGTCGCGATCATGTCGAGCAGGACCGACTTGCCGACCCCCGATCCGGCCATGATCCCGATCCGCTGGCCGATCCCGAAAGTGGTCAGGGCATTGAGCGCCCGCACCCCGGTATCGAAGTGCACCCGCACCGGGCTGCGATCGAGCGCCCCGGCGCGCTTGCCCCCGGCAGGCCAGAGCGCGCGGGCGTGGAGCGGCGGGCCGCCATCGATCGGCTGGCCCGAACCATCGACCGCGCGGCCGAGGTAAGCCTCGCCAACATGGAGCATCCCCGGCTGCCCGCGCGTCCGCACCCGCGCGCCGGGGCGGAGCATCACCGTATCGCCCAGCAGCATCAGCAGCGAGCGGCCATTGCGGAAGCCGATTACTTCGGCCGTGAGCGGGGCCTGGCCGTGCGCGACTTCGCACAGCGCGCCGACCGGGGCGTTCAGCCCGCTGACTTCCAGCAGCCCGCCATCGCAGGCGGTGACCAGACCATAGCGAGCAGGCGTCAGGTCAAGCGTGGCATCGTCCAGCTCACTCAGCACATCGGCATAGGTGTTCAGCACGGCCCCAGTGCCTCGGCCAGCGCGCGGCGCCATTGCGCCGGGCCATCCTCGATGCCGCCGGCCTGGCCTTCAAGCCGCAGGTTGCCGCGTTCGAGGCCGGGATCGGGCTCGGTTGCCAGGCCCGGCGGCAGGCGGTCGGCGATCAGCGCCAGGTCGTCGGGGTGGAGCCGCAGCACGGCCTCATCGTCGGCGCGGGCCAGCATGGCGGCGGCGCGGGCGGCGCGGTCGGCCAGAGCCGCAGGATCGATCGCCAGCGGGGCGAGCGCGGCGTCGCACAGCGCGGTCACCGTCTCGACCAGCCGCTGGCGCAGGGCTTCCTGCTGGGCGCTGTCGAGCCGGGCGAGGGCCAGTTCGATCTTCTGCCGGGCCTCCTCCTCGGCGCTGCGGCGCAGGGCGGCTTCGGCCTGGGCCTCGGCCAGTCCGGCGGCATAGCCTTCGGCCCATGCATCGGCGACCGGATCGGCCGACTGGTCGCGCGGCCGCGCTGGCGCGGCGCTGAAGCGCGGGTCACTGGCAAAGCCCGAACCCCCCGCCAGCGCCGCGAAGGGCAGGCTAGACATATTCGTCTTCCCCGCTGCCCGCGCCGAACTGGATCACGCCGTCCGCCGCCAGCCGCCGCGCCGCCGCCACAACGGCGCGCTGTGCTTCCTGCACTTCGGCCAGCTTCAGCCGGCCGCGCGCGGCAATCTCGTCGCGCACGCCATCGGCGGCACGGCTCGACATGGCGCGGAAGAACACCTCGCGCTGGGCCTCGTCGATGCCCTTCAGCGCATCGATCAGCACTTCGCTTTCCACTTCGCGCAGCAGCGCGCCCATGGCTTGCGGGTCGAGCACGAACAGGTGCTCGAACTTGAACATCTCGCCCTCGATCGTCCGGGCCAGCGCCTTGTCGATCCGACCCAGCTCCGGCATGATCCGCTTTTCCGCGGCCTTGCCGGCATTGTTGATGATGTCGGCCGCCTCGCGCGGGCCGCCCATGGTCAGGGCCGCCGCACCGTGGCTGGCGGTGATCCGGCTCTGGAGCAGGTTGTCGAGCATCTCGATCGCCTCGGCCGAGACCGGGCCCATCGTCGCTACCCGGTGCATGACCTGCGGCTGGACTGCGGCTGGCAGGGTGCGCAGCACTTCGGCGGCGATTTCGGGTTGGAGCTGGAGCAACAGCACGGCAATCGCCTGCGGGTGTTCGTGCTCGACCAGCGGGATCAAGGCATCGGGGTTGAGCCAGCGGGCCAGTTCGAGCGCCGGACCAGCCGCGGGCTCTTCCGGCATGATCCGCTGCATCATGCTTTGCGCCTTGGCCGGGCCGACCGCCTCGCTCAGCAGGCTGCGCACGCGCCAGGGGCGGTCCTCGGCGCCGATCCCCGGTCGGTCGGCCTGGTTGACGAAGCCGGCGATCGAATCGCGGATCAGGTCGGGCCCGATCTCGCCCAGCGCACACATCTTCTCGCCCAGCACCTGCAATTCCTGCGGGTCGAGCCGGCCGAGGATGGTCGCGGCCTTGCTCTCATCAAGCAGCATGACCATCACGGCGGCACGTTCAGCGTCGGACAGAGTGGGCGCAGTCATGGTCAGGCTCCGGCCGCGGGCTTGAGCATCCGCCGCAGTGCCACGACCGCTTCCTCGGGTTTTTCATCGACCATCCGCTGCGCCAGCTCGACCTGCTTGCCGAGCAGGGCCTGATCCTGGCCCGCCTCGGCCGCCGGGCTGGGCGGAGCCAGGCCGGCCAAGCGCGGGGCAGGCTCGCCGTCCTCAACGCCAGTTTGCGGATCGCGCTTCAACAGGCGCAGCAACGGGCGGATCACCAAGAAGACCACCAGCAGCACCGCCAGCAGGCCCAGGCCGCTGCGCAGGGCAAGCGAGAACCACGGTGCTTCGTAGATCGGCGGCTCGACCACTTCGGCGACATCGAACGGGCGGGCCACCACCGCGACCTGATCGCCGCGCGCCGGATCGGCGCCGACGGCAGCGCTGACCAGCGCCTTGATCGCCTCGATATCGGTCGGGCGGCCCTGTTTCTTCATCGCCTCCTGGCTGATCGCGACCGCGACCGAGAGCCGCTTGACCTTGCCCGGCGCGGCATTGCTGACGGCAACTTCGCGGCCGAGTTCATAGGTCCGGTTGCTGGTCGATTCCGTGGTCGGCGCGGCTCCGGCAATCGCCCCCGGCACAGTCGGCTGCGGCGCACCGGGCTGGAGTGTGGTGGCGGGCGGGGGGGTGTTGGCGAGGACGCCGGGGACGCCGCCGGTGGTGGTCGTGCCCCCCTGGGTCTGGGCCTGGCTCTCCGAGCGGACCACGCCTTCCTTGTCATAGCTTTCACGGGCCGAGGTCACCTCGTCCATGTCGAGCTCGATCTGGATCTCGCTGGAGAACTGACCTGGGCCGAGGATCGGGGTGAGGAGCTGATCGAGCTGGCCGCGCAGCTTCGTTTCAAGCCGGCTCTGCAGCTCGATCCGGTCGTTGTCCTTGCCGCTCTCGGGATCGGACAGCAGGCGGCCCGCCTGATCGACCACCCGCACGGCATCGGGGCTCATCCCCGGGGCCGAGGCGGCGACCAGGTTGACGATTGCCGCGACCTGGCTGGCGCCAAGCTGCCGCCCGCGCGCCATCCGGACCATGACCGAGGCGGTCGGCGGGGCGTCGTCGCGCACGAAGACCGACTTGTTGCCTTCCGCCAGATGGACGCGGACAGACTCGACCCCGTCGATCTCCTTGATCGTCAGCATCAGTTCGTGCTCGCGCGCGGCGCGTAGGCGTTCGCCTTCGAGTGTGCGGCTGGCGCCCATCGGCAGGCTGTCGAGCGAGGTTGCGGCATCGGGCACGGCCAGCGCGCCATCGGCGGCCACGGCCATCCGCGCGCGGTAGAGCTGGTCCTCCGGCACGGTCAGCGCGCCGGTCGCATTGTCGATCGCATAGGCGATCCCCGCGCCATCAAGCGCAGTGACCACCCCGGCGCGCTGGGCATCGTCGAGCTGGGCATAGAGCTGGCGCTGCGGCGGGGCCGAAACCACCGCCCAGGCCAGCGCGGCCACGCCGATTGCCCCAGCCCCGACGAACCACGGGACGGCGCGGCGCAGCGCGGGCTGGGTGGTCAGGCCGCGCAGCCGCTCAAGCGGGGCGCCTCCAGCGGCGGGAACGGGAACGAGGTCAGCCATCTATCAGACCCCCATCCGCATGATTTCGGAATAGGCCGAGAGCAGGCGGTTGCGCACCTGCAGCGTCGCCTCGAAGGCGATCCCGGCTTCCTGGCGGGCCAGCATGACCTTGGCGATGTCGGTCACTTCGCCCTTTTCGTAAGCTTCGGTCAGGGTCGAGGACTGCTTCTGGACGGCGCTGACCTGCTCGAGCGCGCCTTGCAGCGCCGCGCCGAAGCCGCCGGACGGGGTAGCCGGAGCTTCGGTCGGGGCCGCCGGGGCCTGCAACTGCTGGAGCAGCTGCGAGCGATCGACGATCTGCTGCCGCAGCGCCAGGATCTGCTGGACGCTGCCGGCATTGCCGATGCCGCCGATCCCGCTCATCGCCGGCCTCCGGCCACGGCCAGACCGGCGTCACGGAAAGCCGCCAGGCGGTAACGCAGCGTGCGCTCAGAGATACCCAGCTCGCGCGCGGCGGCCAGGCGGTTGCCGCCCACTGCGCTGAGCACTTCCATGATCGCCTCAGCCTCGGACTGCTGGACCACCGCCGAGAGCCGGCGCGGCTGGTCCTGCACCAGTACCGGGGCCGAGGCGAGGCGGGCCGGCTGATCGAACAGGATCTGCGCCGGGCCGATTTCCTCGGCCTCGTCGGCCAGCAGCAGCGCGCGGCGGATGACGTTTTCGAGCTCGCGGACATTGCCGGGCCAGGCGTGGAGCTTGAGCTTGGCCAGCGCGGCTTCGCTCAGCCAGGGCAGCGCGCGGCCCGGCGGCGTGTGGCGCAGCAGCATGCCGAAGGCGAGCGGGGCGATGTCCTCGGCCCGTTCGCGCAAGGGGCGCAGGGTGAGGGGGAAAACGTTGAGGCGGTAGAACAGGTCTTCGCGGAACCGTCCGGCGGCGACTTCGCTGGGCAGGTCGCGGTTGGCGGCGGCGATGATCCGCACGTCGACCTTAATCGGCCTGGTCGCGCCGATCGGCACCACTTCGCCTTCCTGCAGCGCGCGCAGCAGCTTGGCCTGGAGGGCAGGCGGCATCTCGGCAATCTCGTCAAGCAGCAGGGTGCCGCCATCGGCTGCGCGGAAGAAGCCCTCGCTGGCCTGGGTTGCGCCGGTGAAGGCGCCCTTCTGGTGACCGAACAGCAGCGCCTCGAGCATGGCTTCGGGCATGGCGGCGCAGTTGACCGCGACGAACGGCCCCTCGCGGCGCGGGCTGTGATCATGGATGAAGCGGCTCAGCACTTCCTTGCCGGTCCCGGTCGGCCCGGCAATCAGCACCGGGATCTCGCTGGTGGCAAGGCGCTCGGCCAGGGCGAGGACCGACAGGCTTTCCGGATCGGCAGCAATCGGTGCGCCGGGGCTGGTCAGCGCGGCCAGCGCCGCAGCCAGCGAGGCCTCGCCCGAGGGATCGCGATAGGTCAGGTGGAACCGGCCGCGGCCATCCAGTCGGCGCAAAGCTGGCTGGGCGGCGCGTTCCAGGGTGAGTGCCGGCGCGGGGCCGACCGGGCCGGGATCCTGAGCGGTGCGCAGGATCCGGGCGCCAGCACTGCCGCCCGTCCCCAGCAGCGCTGCCAGCCGCTGGGCCAGCGCGACATGCTGCCGCTTCACCGTTTCGCTTAAGGCCAAGGCCGTCATTTGCGGTAACCCCCGAGTTAACCATTCCTTCGTGGGCCTTCATGCGCGATTCCAAGGAAACGGGACGCAAATGGTTACCTCCGGTCAGCTACCTAGTTCGGACGATTTCGCAGTGCCTGCGCTTAAATTCCCGTCGCACCCGTCGCTCTAGGGGCTGGCAGCCGCACCGGATGGTCCGCTGGCGGTTTGCGAGACGATCACGGGAGTACCGACAATGAGTGTCATCAATACCAACATCAGCGCGATCAAGGCTGCCAATGCCTCGAACTCCGCGAACAAGATGCTCGGCACCGCCATGGAGCGGCTGTCGACCGGCAAGCGCATCGGCAGCGCCAAGGACGACGCGGCGGGTCTGGCCATTGCCACTTCGATGACCGCGCAGGTCCGCGGCATGAACCAGGCGATCCGCAACTCGAACGACGGCATTGCCCTGGCCCAGACGGCCGAAGGCGCGCTGAACGAAGTCACCAACATGCTGCAGCGCGTTCGCGAGCTGGCCGTCCAGTCGGCTTCGGGCACTTACCAGGACGCCACCGACCGCGCCTATATGCAGTCGGAAGTCGATGAGCTGACCGCGCAGATCGATCAGGTCATCACCAACAGCAAGTTCAACGGCGTCAACCTGTTCGACGGCAGCACCGCCACCGTCACCGTCCAGACTGGCGCTGACGGGGCCGACACGGTCGACCTGACCATGGCTGACCTGACCTCGCTGGCCGCCAGCGGCGGTGCGGCAGGTTCCTATGACGTGTCGACCGCGACGGCTGCCAACGGCCTGCTGACCACGATCGACGGCGAACTCGACTCGATCAACTCGGCCCGTGCTGGCCTCGGTGCCGGGCAGAACCGTCTGGAATCGGTGGTCAACAACCTGACCAGCACCTCGACCAACCTGGCCGATGCCCGCAGCCGGATCGAAGACGCCGACTATTCGGCCGAAACGACCGCCATGGCTAAGGCCCAGATCCTTTCGCAGGCTTCGACCGCGATGATCGCCCAGGCCAACCAGAGCCAGCAGAACGTCCTCTCGCTGCTGCGCTAAGCCTTCGGGCAACAGGGGG
>JACDQK010000113.1 GCA_015657645.1 Novosphingobium sp. | reverse complement strand
CCGCAGGCCATAGGTATTGTCGCCGAAATAGGCGTTGGAAAGATAGCGCTCGAGGATCTGATCCTTGCTCAGCCAGGCCTCCAGCCAGAACGCGATCAGTGCCTCGCGCGCCTTGCGGGTCAGGCTGCGCTCGGGCGTCAGGAACGTGAACTTGGCCAGCTGCTGGGTGATCGTGCTGCCGCCCTGGGTGCGGCTTGAGGTGATGTTGCTCAGCACGGCCCGGCCAATCGAGCGCGGATCGACCCCCCAGTGCGAATAGAACCGCCGGTCTTCGATCGCGATGAAGGCCTGCTTGACGTGGGGCGGCAGGTCAGCCGCTCTGACCGGCTTGTCGACGATCGCCCCGTTGCGCGCGAACGGCGTGCCATCGGCGGCGAGCAGGGTGATCTGCGGCGGGGCGATCGGCTCCAGCGATTTGGACAGCGGTGCGGTCAGCGCCAGCCAGGCGATCAGCAGGGCAAAGAGCAGCAGCAGTGCCTGAAGCCCGCGCTTCAGCCACCACCACTTGCCGCGGGTCTGCACCGGCGGCGGCACTGGCTCGGGCCCCTCGTGCGGCGGCCAGCCGATCGGAGGCAGACGCGGGTCCACCGCGCCCGGCTGCGCCTCATTCAGCGGTGGTGTCCGGAAGGTCTTGCCAAACAGGCCCAAGACAGTGCTGCTCCCTTGCCGTGCGCGGCGTAAACCTATCAGCGCGATATCGGCGCACGAATGGCGCTTGTGAAGAGGCCACCCCGCGAATGCCTTGCGCGGATCGACCAGCGGTGTGCGGACCGGTTTCTACTCCGCAGGTTGACATTTGAGTCCAGCGGGCGCTGAAATGCGCGCGATATGCTTTCGCAGAGAACCCGCTACACCATCCGCGCCCTGCAACATCTGGCCGATCACTATCGCGAAGGGCCGATCCGGCTCGACGCGATCGCCGAGGCGCAGAACATCCCGCGCAAGTTCCTGACCGTGATCCTGTCCGAAATGGGGCGCGAAGGGCTGGTGGTCTCCACGCGCGGCCGCGATGGCGGCTATGAGCTGGCCTTGCCGCCGGTCGACATCCGTTATGGCGACATCATTCGCCTGACCCGCGGCAGCCTGGCGCTGGTCCCCTGCGCCAGCCGCAACGCGCACGAACATTGCGCCAATTGCCTGCCCGAAGCCGAATGCCGCCTGCGCGGGCTGATGCTGACCCTGCGCGATGAGATGGCAACCATGCTCGACCGGATGAGCCTGGCCGATCCGATCACGCTGGAACCGCCCTTCGAAGGTGTTGAGGCGGGGTGACTCGCGCCTGAAGTGCCGCTAGAACAGGCCGCGAACATGCTGACCCGTCTGTCCATCCGCAATGTCGTCCTGATCGAGGCGCTCGACCTCGATTTTTCGGGCGGGCTGGGCGTGCTGACCGGGGAGACTGGGGCCGGCAAGTCGATCCTGCTCGATGCCCTGGGGCTGGTGCTGGGCGACCGGGCCGATTCCGGGCTGGTCCGCGCCGGGGAAGACCAGGCCAGCGTTACCGCCAGCTTTGAATTCACGCGCGTGCCAGATGTCGTGCGCAGCGCGCTGGCCGAGGCCGAGGTCGATGTCGAACCGGGCGAACCGCTGATCCTCAAGCGCCGGGTCAAGGCCGATGGCGGGTCCAAGGCCTTCATCAACGATCAGCCGGTCGGCGTCGCCCTGTTGCGCGAGCTGGCCCCGGCGCTGGTTGAACTCCACGGCCAGCACGATGATCGCGGCCTGGTCAATCCGCGCGGGCATCGCGCGCTGCTCGATCGCTATTGCGGCGGCGATGCGGGTGGGGTCGAAGCGGCCTGGCGCGAATGGCGGATGCGGGAAGAGGCGCTGGGTGCGGCCCGCGCGGCGCTGGATCAGGCGGCTGAGGACCGCGACCTGATCGTCGCGCACCTGGCTGAACTCGCCGCGCTGGAACCGGTCGAGGGCGAGGAAGAGCAACTGGCCGGCGCCCGCGCCGACATGCAGAAGGGTGAGCGCCTGTCGGGCGATCTCGCCGAACTGCAGCACCTGTGGAGCGGGTCGGATTCGGCGCTGGCGTCTTTACGCGGCGCCGCCCGGCGGCTCGACCGGATCGCGGCTGAGCATCCGCTGCTGACCGAAGCCCTCGCCGCGCTGGACCGGGCCGTGATCGAGGCGAGCGAGGCCGAGGACCGGCTGGCCCGCGCCGCCGAAGCACTGAGCCACGATCCGGCCATGCTCGATACGATCGAGACCCGCCTGTTTGAACTGCGCGCTGCGGCCCGCAAGCACCACTGCACGGTCGATGAACTGCCCGCCAAGATGCGCTCCTTGCGCGCCGCGCTCGATGGGATCGAAGGCGGGGAAGCGGATATGGCGGCGCTGGAGGCGGCGGCGGTTGCAGCGGGCAAGGAATACCGCGCGCGGGCCGAGGCGCTGTCCGCCGCGCGCCAGGCTGCGGCTGGCAAGCTGGACACTGTCGTGGCGGCGGAGCTGGCGCCGCTCAAGCTCGATGCCGCCAAGTTCCGCACCAGCGTCACTGCTCTGCCCGAGGACCGCTGGGGGCCATCCGGCATCGACGCGGTCGAATTTCTGATTTCCACCAACCCCGGCGCGGACTTTGCGCCGCTCAACAAGATCGCCTCGGGCGGCGAACTGTCGCGCTTCATCCTCGCGCTCAAGGTCGCGCTGGCCGAGCAGGGCGGGGCGGCGACGGTGATCTTTGACGAGATCGACCGCGGTGT
>JACDQK010000112.1 GCA_015657645.1 Novosphingobium sp. | reverse complement strand
GGGAACTGCGCGCTGAAATCCTGTCCGGCAAGTTTTCCGCGCGCGATCAGTTTCCGACCGAAAGCGACCTGTGCCAGCGCTATGGCGTGTCGCGCTTCACCATCCGCGAGGCGCTGCGCCGGTTGCAGAACGAAGGGCTGATCGCCCGCAAGCGCGGCTCGGGCACGGTGGTTCAGCCGGCCTCGGCACGCGGCGGTACGCTGCACCAGCCGCTGTCCAACGTCGGCGAGATCCTGCAGTACGCCCGCGATACCCACGTGACCTACGAGCCGCGCGGCCGCGGCGATCTGCCCCGCGATATTTCCGAGCAGATTGCCGAAGACACCAGCGGTGCCTGGACCTGCTTTCGCGGCGTGCGCAGCCCGCAGCTCGATGGCCAGCCGATTGCAGCGACCGATGCCTATTTCCACGAGAGCGTCGATGCCGCCGTGGCGAAGCTGGACCTGGGCGCGGGCACGCTGTTCAGCCAGATCGAACAGCTCGCCGGGGTCAGTGTCGGCCGGGTCACGCAGGATATCCAGGCTGTCGCCGCCAGCGCCGACATTGCCAAGGCGCTCGATCTCAAGCGCGGCAGCCCGGTGCTGCGGATCCTGCGCTGCTATATCGATCCCAAGGGCCGGGTGTTTGAAATCTCGGTCAGCCATCACCCCGGCGATCGCTTCGCCTACTCGATGCATATCGACGTGGATGGCTGACATCGTTTAGCCCTCGCCCAGTTCGGGCACCGGGCCGGGCGCCCACGGCGCTTCATTCGCAAAGCGGATCGGCGGGGCGATGTGGTGGCGGCCATCAGCCTCGACCAGCAGGCCGCGCTGCGCGACATGCGGCTCATCCAGCGCCTCGCGGAAATCGAGCACGGGAGCGAAGGCCACGTCCTTGTCGTGGAACCAGGCGACCCATTCGTCGCGGGTCTTGGTCGCAAAGGTCTCGCGCAGGAAGGCGATCAGCGGGGCCTGGACCGGGCCGGCGTCCTGCTCGGCCAGAGCGATCAGATCGGGCCGGCCGAGTGCGGTCAGCAGGTTGGTCGCAAACTTGATCTCGCGCCCGCCAAGGACGACGTGGCGGCCATCGCGGGTCTGGTAGACCTGATAGAACCCCGCCCCGCCGAGCGAGCGCTGCTCGTTCGACTTCGGCGATGGACCGCCGGCAATCGCGCTGCCCGCGGTATGCGCGCACCATGGCAGCAGGCTATCGAACATGGCGACGTCGATATAGTCGCCCTCCCCCGTCTGCTCGCGCCCGATCAGCGCCATCAGCACGGCGGACAACGCCGTCAGGCCCGCGGCAAGATCGGCGCTGGGGGCACCCGGCACAACCGGCGTGCCATCCGGCCCGTCGTTGACGCTCATGAACCCGGCCAGCGCCTGGACCGCCATGTCATGGGCCGGGTGGTGCGCCAGTTCGCCCTCCTGCCCGAAGGCGGAGATCGAGCAGTAAACGATGCGCGGATTGAGTGCGCGGACCGCCAGGTAATCGAACCCCAGCCGTTTCATAACCCCGGGGCGAAAGCCTTCGACGAAGACGTCAGCCTCAGCGATCAGCGCGCGCAGGGCGGCCTTGCCGTCCTCACTCTTGAGGTCGAGCACGCGGCTTTCCTTGCCGCGGTTGAGGTTGGCGAACCAGACCGACTGGCCATTTTCGAACGGCGCCTGGCTGCGGACCGGTTCACCGCCGCGCGGTTCGATCTTGATCACTCGCGCGCCCTGATCAGCCATCATAACGGTCATCGCCGGGCCCGGCAGGAACTGCGTCAGGTCAACAACGGTGATGCCGTTCAGCTTGCCCATTGACCCCTCGCTCAGACAACGCCGGCGGAGCGTAGCCGGGCGAAGTCATCCTCGCCATAGCCAAGCTCGGCCAGGATATCGGCAGAGTCTGCGCCGAGCAGCGGCCCGGCACGGTTGGGCAGGCGCTGGCCATCGAGCTTAATCGGGCTGGCGAGGACCTGAAAATCGGGATTGTCCGGGTGGGACACGCTGTCGCGCATCCCGATCGTCTGCAGCCAGGGGTTATCAAGCGCCTGGTCGAGCTGATAGACCGGCGCGACCGGCACGTGCCCTTCGAGCAGCGCCTGCCAGTAAGCCATCGGCTGGCGCGAGAAGATCGCGTCGAGCACTTCGGTCAGCGCAGCGCGGTTGGCCAGGCGATCGGGGTTGGTCTTGAAGCGCGGGTCCTGACCCAGTTCTGGCTGGCCGATCCGCTCGACCATGATGTCCCAGAACTTCGGAAGCTGGCACATCACGAACATCCAGCCGTCGGCCGCCTTGACCATCTGGCTGGGGGTCGCCGTGGGATGGGCTGAGCGCGGGGTGCGACCGGTCACATCGCCGTTGTTCATGTACCACAGCGCCGGATAGCTGGTCTGGTGGACCGCGGCGGAGAGCAGGTCGGTGTCGACATCGCGGCCCTGCCCGGTGCGCTGGGCATCGACCAGCGCGGCGAGCAGCCCGATCGCCATGATCGTGCCGGTCATGAAATCGACCATCGAGAGGCCCATCCGCTGCGGCTCGCCATCCGGATCGCCGGTCAGCGCGCAAAAGCCGCCTCGGCCTGCATCAGGTAATCATAGCCCGGCCACTTTGACCGCGCATTGTCGCGGCCATAAGCGGACAGATGGGCGCAGACGATCGCCGGATTGACGTCCTTCAGCGCGGCATAAGTCACGCCCAGCTTGGCCGGCAGATCGCCGCGCAGGTTGTTGACCATGGCATGGCTGGTCGCGGCCAGATCGCGCAGGATCGCCTGACCCTCCGCCGCGTTGAGATCGAGCGTCAGCGAGCGCTTGTTGAGGTTGAAGGCGTGGAAATAGACGCTTTCGCCTGGCCGGGTGAAATGCGGGCCAACCGCGCGCGCCGTATCGCCCCCACCTTTCCCGTCTTTCTGCGGCGGCTCGATCTTGATCACTTCGGCGCCAAGCTGGGCCAGGAACATCGTGCCATAGGGCCCCGCGCCGTACTGTTCGGCGCTGATGACGCGGAAACCCGAAAGGGGAAGGTGCAGCTCGCTCACGCCGGGTTCCGTTTGACCCATTGCTTGGAGATGATCATCCGCTGCATCTCGTTGGTGCCCTCGCCGATGCACATCAGCATGGAATCGCGGTAGAACCGCTCGATGTCGTACTCCTTGGAATAGGAGTAGCCGCCATAGATGCGCATGGCTTCCTGGCTGTTGGCCACGGCCGCTTCGCTGGAAAAGTACTTGGCCATGCCAGCTTCCAGATCGCAGCGCTCGCCCTTGTCATAGGCCACGGCGGCATCCAGCGTCAGGAGGCGCGCAGCGCGGGCGCGGGTGACCATTTCCCCGATCTTGAGCTGGATCGCCTGATGTTCGCAGATCGGCTTGCCCATGGTCTGGCGCTGCTGGGCATATTCGGTGGCCAGGCGGAGCGATCCTTCGGCCAGCCCGACCCCGCGCGCGGCGACGTTGATCCGGCCCAGTTCAAGCCCGCCGGTCGCCTGGAAGAAGCCCTGCCCCTCCACGCCGCCGATCAGCTGGTCAGCCGGGATGCGGTAGTCCTCAAAGATCAGCTCGGCGCTGTCGATCGCCTTGTAGCCCAGCTTGTCGAACTTCTTGCCGGTGGTGAAGCCGTCGCGCTTGTCGGCGATGAACAGGCTCATCCCCTTGTAGCGCGGATTGGCATCGGGATCGGTCTTGACCAGCAGGGCAAAGCACGAGCCGTTGAGCGCGTTCGAGATCCAGGTCTTGGTGCCGTTGATGACATAGTCGTCGCCATCGCGGCGCGCGATGGTGCGGACAGCCTGCAGGTCGGTCCCGGCGTTGGGTTCGGTCAGCGCCAGGCCGCCACGGATCTCACCGCTGGCGAACTTGGGCAGCCACTTGGCCTTCTGCGCCGGCGTGCCAAACCGCTCAACCGCCGCGGCCATGATCAGGTGCGAGTTGAAGATGCCGGTCAGCGCCATCCAGTAGGACGAAATCCGCATCACGATCTTGGCATAGGTCGTGGCGGGCAAGCCCAGGCCGCCATACTCCTGGCCGATGGTCGCGCCGAACAGGCCCATCTCGACCATCTCGTGAACCAGCTGTTCGGGCCAGATGTCGTTGTGGTCGTGATGCAGGATCACCGGTTTGACCGAGCGTTCGATCCAGCGATCGATCGCATCGAGGAAGGCTTCTTCCTCGGCCGGATCGATCGTGCGGCCCTGGTCGCTCATCATGTCCACGGCGGTTGCCATCTCAACTCTCCTTATTCGTCGCCGGGGCCGAAACCGCGCTTCCAGATCAGCATGATCCGCACGAAATCGCAGACCACATCGCCGTGCTGGTTCTTGCCGATCGTCTTGATCGTGACGATCCCCTGCTGCGGGCGCTTGTCGGACTCGCGCTTTTCCAGCACTTCGGTTTCGGAATAGATCGTATCGCCCGCGAAGACCGGCTTGAGCAGCCGGATTTCCTTCCAGCCGAGGTTGGCGACAGCCTTCTGGCTGACGTCCGACACGGACTGTCCGGTCATGATCGCCACGGTCAGCGGCGAAGCGACCAGGCACTTCCCGAACTCGGTCTTGCTGGCATATTCGGCATCGCAGTGCGCCGGATGCTGGTTCATCGTCAGCAGGCTGAACCAGGTGTTATCGGTCTCGCTGATCGTC
>JACDQK010000111.1 GCA_015657645.1 Novosphingobium sp. | reverse complement strand
CAGGACCAGCGCGATCAGCACCCAGGCCCCGGCATCGTCAATCGCCCCGGCCGAGAGCGAGAGCGTGCCAAGTGGCGACTTGCTCAGCCCCCGCTCGTGGATGATCCGCGCCAGCATCGGGAAGGCAGTGATCGCAATCGCCGCGCCCATGAACAGCGTTGCCTCGAACTGGTTGACCTTGGCCGTGAACAGCCCGCCATGGCTTAGCAGCCAGGGGGCAATCGCCACGGCCACGGCAAAAGGCGCCGCCATCCCCGCCAGCGAAACCGCGGCCGCGCCTTTGGCACCCCTACGGAAGTCATCGCGGTCGAACCCCAGCCCGACCAGGAACATGTAAAGCCCGACCCCGAACTGCGCGATCACGAACAGGATCGGCTTCGATTCCTTGGGGAACAGGAATTCCTGCACCTCGGGTGCCATCGCGCCGAGCAGGCTGGGACCCAGAATCACCCCGGCGATCATCTCGCCGACCACGCGCGGCTGGCCCAGCCAGCGCTGCGCCGCCGTGCCGACCAGGCGGCAGGTGACCAGAATCACCGCTACTTGCAGGAAGAAGGCGATCGAAAGCTGGGTTGGCGTCATGCCGAACGCCTAACCGTGCGCGCCGAACTGGTTGGCAATCGCGGTGGTGATGCGGAGCACCAGGGCATGGGCAGCAGCGATGGGCTCGATATTGTCACGATGGATCGCGCCATAGCCGACTGCACCCTCATCGGGATAGTCGCTCGGCTCGTTGACGGCAAAATCGTCCACACCCGGGGCGCTGGCGGGGAAGGCGCGGCGCAGCTGGGCCAGCGCCTCGTCGATCCGCAGGGTGAAGACCATCTCCAGCACATCGTCGCGGCTGATGTCGTTGGCGCGGCTGAAGGCCGGGACCGAGACTGCGCGGATGAACATGTGCTGGAACAGCGCGAGGCGCAGCGCCTGGAGCACGCCCAGCTCGCGCCGCACCTGCTCGCGCCCCGCCAGCGGAGCCTCGTCCGGGATCAACTCCAGCAGCTTGTGGAGCTTGAGCGCATCGACCCGCAGGCGCGAAGCAAAGCGGCGATAGACCCCGGTGCGGTCGTCCTTGGTCAGGTATTCGGCCAGCGCCAGACAGGCATCGGCAATGCTCTCTTCATCCCCGCGGTAGGGCCGGCTGGCCCAATAGGCCGAGTTGAACAGCTCACCATAGGCGGCCACGGTCTTGATCGAGGCGAGCGAATTGGCGGAACGAACCAACCGCACCAGCTGGCGGCCGCGGTGGCTGTCGCGCAGCAGTTCGGCAATCGCTTCATAATTGCCGTCCGCCGCCGTGCCGAAGCCGGCAATCACGTTAACCGGATAGCCCAGCTGCTGGAGCACCGCATTGTGCGGGATCGCGCGGATCTGGCGCAGGCTCATCGTCCGGTCTGCCGCAAGGTCGGACTGGCGGCGGCTCTTGCGACTGCCGGTCTCGTTGAGCAGGCCCAGGCCAAAGGCAGTGACCGCGCGGGCATAGGTCGCACTGGCCAGGTAGCCTTGCTGCACCCGCCGGATCGCACGGTAGAAATCGAGGGAAAGGTCGGTGCGGCGATAGAACGGATCGGGCGTCGCATCGGGATCGGCCTTGGCCGGGGCCAGCTCGGCAAAGCGGGTCAGCGTGGCATAGGCCAGCTCGGGCGTGCCGAAGAACAGATAGCCATCGCCGCCCTGGAAGCTGACCTCGGGCTCCAGCGCGATTCCCGCCCGCACGAACCGCCGCCGCGCCCAGGGCGAAAGCGGCCATTCCAGCCGGTCGGCAAAGCTGATGGGGTGCGCGCCGCGGCCCATGGATTCGCCATGGGTGTTGAAAATCAGCGCCGCCACATCGGTCAGGCCATTGGCAGTCATGGCTTCCGACAATCGCCCTTGCAGCCGCTCGATCGCCAGCGCCGCCGGGATTTGCCCGACAAAGCGGCCAGCATCGGAAAACCCGGTCTGGATCGAAACCCGCCCGCGCCGGCGGGCATAGGTCTGGTAATGCGGCTCAGCCAGCACGGCATCGAGGAACCGCCCGCCATGTTCCAGCGCAGATTCGGTCTCGAACAGCGGCGAGACATCGACCTTGTCCGCCACCCCGAACAGCTCGGCAAAGTAGAGCGCGGCCAGCACGGTGGTCGGCTGCTCGCATTCGGCCACCAGCATCCGGATCGGCGTATCGGCGTCCACGTGATGGAGGATCTGCGCGATCAGCAGGAACTGGCGCACGGCCGTGCTGTTCTCGATCGCCAGCGCCGCCATGTTGGCGCGCAATGGCTTCACGCTGGCGAGCAGCTCGCGCAGCCGCACCAGCGCGGCCTGACTGGCGAGATCAAGCTTGCCATCAGGATCGATCCGGCGGCGGATCGCGTTCTGGAGCTGGCTGGCGTTTACCCGGAAATGGATCCAGCCCATCCCCAGCCCATCGGCGCGCATCGCGGCGGCGGCGCGCAGCAGGGCTTCGGCCGTCGCATCGTCGGCGGCAAGCGCGCGCTCTTCCAGCGCGGCGATCACCGCGGTCAGGCTGGTCAGCTTGTCCAGATGGTCGGCGGTGAAGGCATTGGCAGTGGCCGAAAGCGCAGCAGGATCGGAGAGATCGGCCGCAAAGGCTGAAGCCTGCTCAGCCGCAAAAGTCGAGGCACGCGACAGCTGCGCCGCCAGGTCGGGCGCGGCCGCTTCCAGCGCCTTGGCATAGCCCGCCAGCCGCTCGGCCTTTTCGGACAGCCGGTAGCGCAGTGAGGTGGCCCAGGTGATATCGGTGCGGCCGTCCATGTCATAGCCGACCCAGCTCGCCAGCCGCAGCGGCACCGGGGCGAGCTGCCGCCACTGATCGGGCCAGCGCTTCCGCGCGGCGGCGAAGAGCAGGGCGGTGATCCGGTCACGCGCGCCATGGGCATGGGCCAGCGCCGCCATGGCCTGGGCGTGTTCGCTGTCGAGCGTGATCGGCTCGCGTGCCGGAGAGGCGACGCAAGTGGTGCTGGCGCCGATCGCTCCGGCCGAAGCGGACTGGGCGACCGCCTCGCCCTGCGCCCGCGAGAGCAGGAAAGTCGGGTGTGCGGTGAAGACGATATGCGCCAGCGGCTTGGCCCAACGCGCGGCGAAGCTGGCGAAATCGGCTTCCTCGCTCGCCAACCGGGCGATGCTGGCATCGTTGACCGCCGGATCGACCGGCCCGGTCAGCCGCGCCAGCCGCTCGGCCCGCGATTGCAGACCCTGACATTCAAGCTCGGCGACCAATCCTGCCAGTTCGCCAAGGCTCAGCTGACCGCTTTCCAGCTCGCGCGACAGTTCCAGCCCCAGCTGGAAAACCGGATTGAACAACGGTGTTTCGGCCGTGCGGACGTGCAGCTCTTGCAGCCGCTGGTCGAGCGCAGCCAGCCGGGTCATCGCGCCAGCGCAGCCGCGGCGCGGGCCGCTGCCTCGATCGCGGCGACGTCGGGCGCACCCTTGCCAACCAGCCAGGAACCGCCGCAGCACAGCACGGCATCGAGCGCCAGCCAGTCCGCCGCAGTGGCCGAGGTGATCCCGCCGGTCGGCAAAACCGGACCGAGCCGAACGGCGCGGAAATCGCCTTCAGTGCCGGGATCCCGCCATTGGCTTCGGCCGGGAAGAATTTGAACCGGTCCAGCCCCAGGTCGAGCCCGCGCATGATATCGGACGGGGTGGCGATCCCCGGCAGGAACGGCACCTTGGCCGCTTCAGCGGCGCGGGCGAGGCCCTTGGTGAGGCCAGGCGAGACGATGAATTCGCTGCCCGCCACCAGTGCATCGTCGAGCGCATATTCGTTGAGCACGGTCCCGGCCCCGACCACGGCGCCAGGCACGGTCTTCATCGCCCGGATCACGTCGAGCGCGGCAGCCGTGCGCAGCGTCACTTCCAGCACCGGCAAGCCGCCCCGCACCAGGGCTTCGGCCACTGGCACGGCATGGGCCGCATCCTCGATCACCAGCACCGGAATGACCGGGGCCAGGCGCATCACGTCTTCGATCGACTTCATGACAGGTGTTCCGCTGCAAAAGCGGCCGCGGCCCCATAGAGGCCGGGCTGGGGATGGGTGATGAGCTTGACCGGCAGGGCGGCCATCAGCTCGCTGAAGCGCCCCTTGGCGCGGAACCGCTCGGCAAAGCCGGAGCGGAGCAAGGTGTCGCGAATGCGCAGGCCAAGCCCGCCGGCGATGACCACGCCGCTCGCCCCCTGGGCCAGGGCAATGTCGCCCGCAACGGCCCCGAGCGAGAGGCAGAACCGGTCAACCGCCGCAGCGGCCAGGCTGTCTTCGCCCGAGAGGCCAAGCTGCCATAGCGCCTTGTCTTCGGCCGGCTGGATCGCGCGGCCTTCCATGACGGCGAGGGCTTCGTAGATATCGACGAGGCCGGGGCCGGAGACCACGCGCTCCACCGACACCCGGCGATAGCGCTGGCGCAGGCGAGCGAGGATGGCGTCCTCGATACTATCAAGCGGGGCGAAATCGATATGGCCGCCCTCGGTCGGCTGGACGCGGTATGCGCCCCCCTGATCAATGGGACGGCCGTCGCGCCAGACATGGGCGACGCCAAGGCCCGTGCCGGGGCCAACGATCGAGAGCGTGCCGCTGGCCGGCAGGGCGCTTTCGGGCCCGGTCAGGTGAACGAAGTGCTCCTCACCAGCGCGGGCCACGGCATGGCCAACTGCGCCGAAATCATTGACCACCGTATAGCGGCTAGCGCCCAGCTTTTCGGGGATCAGCGCCGGGCGGATGATCCAGGGGTTGTTGGTGAAGCGGATCACTTCGCCGCCGACCGGGCCGGCAACGGCAATCGCCACGGCATCGGGCAGGCTGCCGCCCTGCATCCGCGCGAAATCCTCCCAGGCAGTCTGGAAGCTGGCGTGATCGCGGGTGTGCAGCGTCGCCGGTTCGCCCAGCTCGATGCTGCCATCGCCCGCCACTGTCGCCAGAGCAAAGCGCGCGTGCGTGCCGCCGATATCGACCGTGACCAGCTGCATTAGAGACCGCCCTCCGCCAGCATGGCCGAACCGCCCTGCTCCGCCCCATCGGCAAAGCGGCGGAACATGCCGAACAGCTCGCGGCCCATGCCCATGGCTTCGTCCGGCGCAGTGGCGGGCTTGCGGGTGGAGAGATCGGCCAACACTTCCAGGCTGCCGTCGTGGCCGCACAGGCGGATCACATCGCCATCCTGGACCAGCGCCAGCGGCCCGCCACCCAAGGCTTCGGGCGTGACGTGGATCGCGGCCGGAACCTTGCCCGAAGCGCCGCTCATCCGGCCATCGGTGACGAGGGCCACACGGAAGCCCTTGTCCTGCAGCACGCCAAGCGGCGGGGTCAGCTTGTGCAGTTCGGGCATGCCATTGGCGCGCGGGCCCTGGAAGCGGACCACCACGATCACGTCGCGGTCGAGTTCGCCCGCCTTGAAGGCGGCCTGGACGCCTTCCTGGCTGTCGAAAACACGGCAGGGTGCCTCGATCGTGTAGCGTTCGGGATCGACCGCAGAGGTCTTGAAGGTGCCGCGGCCCAGGTCGCCGGTGACGAGGCGCATCCCGCCATCGGGCTGGAACGGAGCAGCAACCGGCGCGAGGATCGTCTCATCGCCGCTGGCTGCCGGCGTCGGGTGCCAGGCCAGCGCATCGCCGTCGAGCGCGGGCTCATCGGCATAGGCGGCCATCCCGCCCTCGGCCACGGTCAGCACGTCGCCGTGGATCAGCCCGGCCCCCAGCAACTCGCGCACGACAAAGCCCATGCCGCCAGCGGCGTGGAAGTGGTTCACGTCGGCCGCGCCATTGGGATAGACCCGGGCGATCAGCGGCACGGCGGCGGACAGCTCGTCCAGATCCTGCCAATCGAGCATGATCCCGGCGGCGCGGGCCATGGCCGGCAGGTGCAGCGCGTGATTGGTCGAGCCGCCGGTGGCGAGCAGGCCGACGCAGGCGTTGACGATCGCCTTTTCGTCCACCACCCGCGCCATCGGCCGATAGTCCCCACCCTCGCGGCCGATTTCGGCCAGACGGTGCACGGCCTTGCGGGTCAGGGCAGAGCGCAGCGGGGTATTGGGCGGGACAAAGGCCGAGCCGGGGACGTGCAGCCCCATCAGCTCCATCATCATCTGGTTGGAATTGGCCGTGCCATAGAAAGTGCAGGTGCCCGGCGAGTGATAGCTGGCGCTTTCGCTCTCCAGCAGATCGGCGCGGGTCGCCTTGCCCTCGGCATAGAGCTGGCGGACCTTCTGCTTTTCCTTGTTGGCCAGGCCCGAAGGCATCGGACCCGAAGGCACGAACACCGCCGGGAGATAGCCAAAGCGCAGCGCGCCGATCACCTGGCCGGGCACGATCTTGTCGCAGATGCCGAGGATCGCCATGCCATCGAACATCGCGTGGCTCATCGCGACGGCCGTGCTCAGCGCGATCACGTCGCGGCTGAACAGCGACAGCTCCATGCCGTCCTGCCCTTGCGTGACGCCATCGCACATCGCCGGAACCCCGCCCGCGACCTGGGCGGTGGCGCCGACTTCACGGGCATAGAGCTTCATCGCTTCAGGATAGCGGCCATAGGGCTGATGGGCCGAAAGCATGTCATTGTAAGCAGTGACAATCGCCAGGTTCGCGCCGCGCCCGCTCTTGATCGCGCCCTTGTCCTCCAGCGCCGCGGCAAAGCCGTGGGCCAGGTTGGAGCAGGACAGCGCATTGCGGTTCGGAAAGCGTTCCGCCTCGCGGTCCATCAGGTCGAGGTAGCGGCGGCGACCGGGGGCCGACTTTTCGATGATCCGCGCGGTAACGCGCTCGATCGCGGGATGAAGCTTACTCATGCCAGTGTACTCCGTCGCGCTCAGCCAGCGCGATCGCTGCGGTTGGCCCCCAGGTCCCGGCGGTATAAGTCTTCGGCGAAACGCCATGTTCCGCCCAGGAAGCGCGGATCGCGTCGATCCAGTCCCACTGCGCCTCCACCTCGTCGCGGCGGACGAACAGGGTCTGGTCGCCCTCGATCAGGTCGAGCAGCAGGCGTTCATAGGCGATCCGCTTGGTCGGTCCGGCAAAGGCATCCTGCATCCGGATGTCGAGCGGCACTTCGCGCAGGCGCAGCCCTTCACGGTCCAGCCCCGGCACCTTGGCCATCAGCGAAAGGGTGATGTTTTCTTCCGGCTGGATCCCGATCACCAGCCGGTTGGGTTCGCTGCGCGCACCCTTGCCGGCAAAGATCGAGTGCGGCACGCGGCGGAATTGGACCACGATCTCGGTCCGGCGGGTCGGCAAACGCTTGCCGGTGCGCAGGTAGAACGGCACGCCCTTCCAGCGCCAGTTATCGAGGTGGGCCTTGATCGCCACGAAGGTTTCGGTGTCCGAATCCTTGCCCAGTTCCTCGTCATAGCCCGGCACGGCCTGGCCCTGGATCGCCCCGGCGCGGTACTGGCCGGTCACCGTCTCTTCCGGCCCGACCAGGCGGAGCGAGCGCAGCACCTTGACCTTTTTCGTCGCGCACGGCGGTGGCATCGAAGCTGCTCGGCGGCTCCATCGCCACCAGCGCCAGCAGCTGGAGCATGTGGTTCTGCACCATGTCGCGCAGCGCCCCGGCCCCGTCATAGAAGCCAACGCGGCCTTCGAGACCGACCGTCTCTGCAACGGTGATCTGGACATGATCGATATGCGCCGCGTTCCACAGCGGTTCGAACAGGATATTGGCAAAGCGCAGCGCCAGCAGGTTCTGGACCGTTTCCTTGCCGAGGTAGTGGTCGATCCGGAAAATCTGCTCTTCGCGGAAGGCGCTGGCGACCGCGTCGTTGATCTGACGGCTGGTCTCGAGGTCCGTCCCGAGCGGCTTTTCGAGGCCGATCCGGGCCTTGTCGCTGGCGAGGCCCGAGGCGGCGAGCCCGGCAATCGTCGGCTCGAACAGCGCGGGCGCGGTCGAGAGGAAGATGGCGAGCCCTTCATCGACCGGGCCAACCTTCTGCGCCAACGCGGCATAGCCAGCCTGGTCGGTCGCATCGAGCGGCTGGTAATGCAGGCGGTTAAGGAAGGTGCCCATGCCGCCGCGGCGTTCGGCCGGCAGGAACTTCTCCAGCGCGGCCCGGGCGAAGTTGCGATAGCCGGCATCGTCCATGTCCTGACGCGCCGTACCGATGATCCGCAGATCCTCGGCCACCAGCTTGTCAGCATGGAGCGCGCAGAGCGAGGGGAGCAGCATCCGCTGCGCCAGATCCCCGGTCGCGCCGAACAGCAGCAGGCTATCCGATCCGCGGTTCATGGTCACAGCGCCTCCATCCGGTCACGAAATTGCGTCAAACGCACCGCAGGGTACCGGATTCAATCCGCTACGGCGAGGCTGGCGTAGTGACCGCTTTCCCCCGCGGCAACCCGTCGGGCGCCGGGAAAACGTATGCAGACGCCCGTAGCGCGGCTGACGCGGCGGTCAGACCGGGACGGCGATGTGCTTTCCGCCGAAAACGGCCTGCCAGTTCTCGATCTCGCTCACCACCACATCGTCGACCGCATGGGCCAGCTCGGAAACGCGGGCATAGTCGATCCGCTCGTCCGGCGCGGAAAGCAGCAGGGCGATGCGCGAATGCAGGCCGTCCAGCTTGGCGGCGGTCACTTCGGAGATGGCGGCGAAGCGTTCGAAATCACCGAAATAGCGGATCCCGGCAATCGCCGCGCCGAAGGTCGGCAGGGCCACGCCCAGGAAAGTGCCAGGCTTGGACAAGGCCTTCGGCCAGTCATGCGGGACCAGGCCCAGGACCGAACCGGCCTTGACCACCAGGTAGACCGTGACCGAAGCGACCGCGAGCTGGAACAGCCGGGTCGAGAAGGTATCAAGGTTGTGGTGCACCGCGGTCAGCCGGCGGGCCTTGGCCCAGTGGTAATCGCGCTGGCTGACGACATGGCGATCAAGCAGGTCTGACAGCGCGCGGCGCAGATAGGCCGGGCTCAGCGCGATGCGCGGCAGGCCGACCGTGCGCAGCGCGCGGCGGGCATGGTATTCGGGCCAGGCGACATCGGTGCCTTGCGGCCAGCGTCCCGGCGCGCGGGCCACGCCCAACAGCAGCAGGATCGGCGCATGGCGCAGATATTCAGCGACGCGGCGGGTTTCGAACCAGCGGCCGTGCCAGCGCAGCCGACTGCCAACCCAGGTGACCAGCAGGATGGCGCAAAGCAGCAGCAGTTCGGTGCCGGCAAACAGCCACTTGCGATCCGACAGTCCGAGCGGATCGTAGAGGATACCGACCACCACCGCGAGCGCGGAGAACAGGAAGTTGACGATCATCCCGCCGCGATAGGCATCGGACAGCCAGGCCGAAATCCCGTCGGTCCAGGCAAAGCGGCGCAGGACCTGGACTTCGATTGCCGAAGACATCTGCGGGTCGGCTCCGGGCAAGGCGTTGGCAAGCGTCAGCAACGCCGCGCCGCTTCCCGCCGCGATGGCTTCGGGCGTTTCATAGTTCTGCCGCAGCGAACGCAGCCGCCGCCCCTCGCCCGCGAACAGCACCTCGATCCGGCGATAGGCCGTGGCGATCGCGCTGCTGTGCGGGCGCCAGCGTTCGGCCGAAAGCCCCGGCGTGCGGTCTTCGCCCGGCGGTTGCAGGGCGGCGCTGACCAGTTCGGCCAGGGCCGCGTCGCGCTGGTCTCGATCGGGTCGGTCGCTGGCGGCGAGGGCTTCGGGCGCGCGCAGGATGCACCAGTCTTCGGGCGCATGGGCATCAATCCAGATCACCGGTGCGCCATGCTCCAGCGCTTCGGAAATGGTGTGTCCGGTCCCGCCCAGGAAGGCCCGGCTGACTCCGTCCCACACCCCGATCACCAGGTCGGACTGCTCGATCAGGATCCGCCCGGCCAGCGCCACCCGCGCCGAACAGCGCGCGGCAAAGGCCTGAGCCACCCCGATATCGGTCGGCGCGGCCAGCTTTTCGATGAGCAGTCGCTGGAGCAGGGCATCGCGCTCGGCCAGTTCGAACAGGCGGGCCGAGGCGGTCAGTTCGCGGATTGCGGCGGCCCGGGCCTCGGTCGCGGGGTCGGTGGCAGGCAGGCCCGCGGCCAGCGCCCGGCCATCGGCCACGGTTTCCGGCAAGGCGTTGATCGCAACATTGAGATCGCGCCCGAACGGCAGCGGCGCGACCAATTCCCAGCCGTGATCCAGCGCATGGCGCGCGGCAATCTGGTCAACCCCGTCGGTCAGCAGGCTGTGCAGCCGCATCGCCGCCGTCGCCGCGCCGGCCGCCGCTTCGATCCGGTCGAGCACTTCGCCCAGGACCCGTTCGATCCGCTCGCGATTGGCGCTGAAGGCGGCATTGCTGACACGGTGGCCGGTGACGCCGATCGACAGCGCGATCGGAGGCGGCAGGGGCGCGCTGATGGACATCGGGCGGAGGCATACCTTTGGATTCAGCCGGAACGCCCATGTGTTTCCGACAATCCCCGGCCAATTGCAAAGCCGATTTGCGCGCTGCGGGATTCGGGGCCCTGTCCGGCCAAACGCAACGAGCCAGGACACGGGGCCCTGGCTCGTTGCGATTCGAACAGCCAGGCTGTCCCGATCAGAAGCGGTAGCTCAGGCCGCCGCTGATGACCCACGGATCGAGCTTGTGCTCGGTCTGCAGCGCCAGGGTGT
>JACDQK010000110.1 GCA_015657645.1 Novosphingobium sp. | reverse complement strand
GCGCTTGCCCCGCACCTCGATCTCAAGCTTGGTGCCGGGCGCGGTGTGGGCGCTGGCGACATAGGCCATGGCGATCGGCTGCTCACGGCTGGGCGAGAAGCCGCCGGAGGTCACCACGCCGACCTGCTCGCTGCCAAGATGGACCGTAGCACCCTCGCGCGCGGCCTGACGGCCTTCGAGCACCAGCCCGACCCACTTGCGCGCCGTACCCTCGGCGATTTCACGCAGGATCCGGTCGGCACCAGGGAAACCGCCGTCGGTGCGGCGACGCTTGTTGATACCAAACAGCAGACCGGCCTCGACCGGGCTGGTTTCGGGCGAGAGGTCATGGCCGTAGAGCGGTAGCCCGGCCTCAAGCCGCAGCGAATCCCGCGCGCCCAGGCCGATCGGTTTCACCTCTGGCTGGGCGCAGATCAGGTTGGCGACCATCTCGGCCGCCTCGGCGGGCACGGAAATCTCGAACCCGTCCTCGCCGGTATATCCGGTGCGGCTGATCGTCACCTCAACCCCGGCGATCTCGAACAGCCCAAAGCGCATGAAAGTCAGGACAGATAGCGGCCATTTGCCGGTTGTGAGTCGCTCGAGCGCGGAGAATGCCTTCGGTCCCTGGAGCGCGAGCAAGGCTCGGTCGTCGAGATGGTTGAGCGTGATCTCGTCGGGCAGGTGCTCGCGCAGGTGGGCTATGTCATCCCACTTGGTTGCGCCATTGACTACCAGGTAAAGATCGTTCGGCCAGCGCGAGACCATCAGATCGTCGAGCACCCCACCGTTTTCATCGAGCAACAGCGAATAGCGCTGCTGGCCGAGCTTGAGCGTGGAAAGATCAATCGGCAGTACCGCTTCGAGCGCAGCATCTTTGCCCTCCCCCGAAACCAGCAGCTGTCCCATGTGCGATACATCGAACAGCCCGGCGCTCTCGCGCGTCCAGAGGTGTTCGGCGATGATGCCCTCGTACTGAACCGGCATCCAGTAGCCCGCGAATTCGACCATCCGGCCGCCACGAGCGCGGTGCCAGGCGTCAAGCGGCAGGGTCAGCACTTCCGGCTCGACCACTTCTTCATCATTGGTTGAATGGACGTCGCCCACAGCTCTACCCCGCACAGAATGCACCAAAACCGGTGCCCCCTCTGTCACGGAAACCTGAGAGCTTTCCCCTGAACCAGGTTCAAGGTTACCCCTTCGGCGGCCCCGCTGGCGCGGAACACTTTCCAGAGTATCGCTATTGACCCACGCGGTCCCTGGTGCCTGAGAGATTCCGGGGCGGTTGCTCCTTCGGCGTCCAGCGAAACGGTTGCCCGAATCGCAGGAACTCTCCCGCGCGATCAGCGATGACGGAGGCGATGGCGGGACCGGGCGGGCGAGTCAATCCCAGCCTTTCGGTCCTCCCCGAAAGCGGGCTCAGTCGGCCTTGCGGGCGGCCCGGAGGATCGCTTCGTGCTCGAAGACGAAGCGCCCAGCGGCCTTCTCCCTGGTCAGGCCGACAATCGCCTTGGCCATCGTGTCCGCCTTGATCGAGCGATACTTGCTGTATTTGCCCTGGAGCAGCAGGTCGGCCACCGGGCTGAGGACCCGCCCGGCCAGTTCGGCCGGCCGGAATTCCTCGCGCGGACCACGCAGCAGGCCGGGGCGGAGCACGTCAAGCCGGGTCACGCCAACCCGACCGAGTGCCTGCTCGGTCTCGCCCTTGACCTTGAGGTAGAAGTTCTTGGCCATGGCATCGGCCCCGACCGAGGAAACCACGATGATCTGCCGCATCCCGGCATCCTTGGCGGCCTTGGCACAGGCCAGGACCAGGTGCTGATCGACGGCGCGGAAATCGGTCTCGCTCTTGCCCGCCTTCTTCCAGGTCGTGCCCAGTGCGCAAACCAGCACATCGGCGCCTGACGCCGCGATGGCATCGCCCCAGTTTTCGGGCGGGGCCACCAGCACTTCCATCCGGGCGCCGGTGGGCAGCGGGATTTCACGGCGGGCGATTGCGACAATCCGGATGTCGCTGCGGCCCACGGCCAGGCGGATCAGGCTCTGCCCGATCAGGCCCGAGGCCCCAACCAGAGCGATGCGGGTAACTTTAGACATTGCGCAGTCCTTCGGGCGTTTGCCCGTAAATCGCAGCGTGAGCGGCAATCGCGAAGCGATCGGTCATGCCGGCGATGTAATCAGCAATATGGCGGCTGCGGTAGGGCTCTTCAGCGGGCAAGCGGCTGGTCCAGCCTGTCTCCATCAGTGCCGGATCCTGGGCATAGGCGGCAAACAACGCAGCCGTGACCGCCCGCGCCCGTTCGGCCGTCTGCATCTGCTGCGGATGGTGATAGAGCCGGTCATACATGAAGCGCTTCAACGTGCGTTCCTGCGCGGCAAGTCCAACTGAAAAGGCGCAGGTGGGCTGGCCGGCGGCGCGGACTTCGTCGACGCTCGCCATGCCTGCGCTCCGGGCAGCAGTTTCGGCAATGACATCGTTGACCATCCAGCCGATCTGGCTGCGAACCAGTTCGCGCAGGCGCCGGTCCTGCGGCGCGGCGGGGAACTTGCGCTCAATCGCGCGCCATTGTTCGGCGACGAAATCGAGCGTCAGCAGTTCATCGAGCTCAAGGAACCCGGCGCGCAGGCCGTCGTCGATATCGTGGTTGTCATAGGCGATGTCGTCGGCAATCGCCGCGACCTGGGCCTCGAGCGAAGGCCAGGTGGTCAGGTCCAACGGATAGGCTGCGTCCAGCTCGGCCAGGGCCCAGTTGACCATGCCGACTGGACCATTGTGCTTAGCCAGGCCCTCGAGGACTTCCCACGACAGATTGAGCCCGTCGTGCTTGCAGTAGGGGCTCTCAATCCGCATCAGCGTGCGCAGCGACTGGGCGTTGTGATCAAACCCGCCGTGCCGCTCCAACGCGGCATTAAGCGCGTCCTCGCCGGCGTGACCGAACGGCGGATGGCCGATATCGTGAGCGAGGCACAGCGCCTCGGTCAGGTCCTCGTCAAGGCCCAGCGCGCGGGCGATGACCCGGCCGATCTGCGCGACTTCGAGGCTGTGGGTCAGGCGGACGCGATAGTGGTCCCCATCCGGGGCGACGAAGACCTGGGTCTTGTGGCGCAAGCGGCGAAAGGCGATTGAGTGGACGATCCGGTCACGGTCGCGCTGGAACTCGCTGCGCGGCCCCCGGGCCAGCGCTGCCTCCAGCGGAAACTCCCGCCCACGCGATTGCGCCGGATCAGAGGCGAAAGCCGCTCTCACGCGTCTGACAGCATCCAATCGACCGCGGCCTCGGCGTGGATCCGGGTGCAGTCGTAGATCGGCAGGACATTGGCATCGACATCGACGATCATTTCCAATTCGGTGCAGCCCAGCACCACGGCCTCGGCGCCATCCTGTTCCAGGTTGGTGATGATCGTCTTGAGTTCCCGCTCAGCCTGGCGGGTGGCCTTGCCCATCAGCAACTCATCGTAAATCACCCGGTCGAGTATTTCGACGAAGGGCAGTTCCGGCGGCAGCAGTTCGATATCGCGGGCGATCAGCTTTTGCCGATAGAAGCTTTCCAGCATGACATTGCGCGTGCCGAGCAGCGCGGCGCGCTTGACCCCGGCCGTGGCCATCCGTTCGGCGACGCATTCGGCGATGTGGATGATCGGCACATCGACCGCCTTGGCGACCTGGTCATAGACCTTGTGCATCGAATTGGCGCCAATCAGGATCGCGGTGGCGCCAGCCTTTTCCAGCCGCTTGGCCGCCGCCGCGAGGGTCTTGGCCGCACGGGTCCATTCGGCGTCGCTCGACAGCCGCGAAAGCTCGGCAAAGTCGAGGCTTTCGATCACCATCGGCGCGCTCGATCCCTGGCCGACGCGGGCCTGAACCAGGCGGTTGATGTGCTCGTAATAGGTGCGGGTCGAGTACCAGCTCATCCCGCCGATCAGGCCGATCTTGCGCAAGAAGTATCTCCGTGATGGACGTGGGCCCCTGTTGCCAGCGCCCTTACCGGAGTGATTCGGCAAGGTCCAGCTAAGCGGTGCTCAGCTCTGTGGGCTGAGAAACGCCCTGACTTCGGCTGCAGTCGCCTCGGCGGCTTCTTCATGCAGCAGGTGACCGATGCGGGGGTAGGTCTTGAGCTTCGACCCCGCGATCCCTGCATTGTACCAGCGCGCCCCGGCAACCGAGATCAGCTTGTCCTCCTCGCCCCACAGGATCAGCGTCGGCGTCTTGATTGCGGCCAGCTCCTGCGCGGTGAAGCCCTTGCGTGGTGTGGCAAAGCGCTCGGCAGTGGCGGCGCGGTTGCCGGGAAAGCGCAGCAATTCCCAATAGCGGTCGACTGCGGCATCGGTGACAATCGCCTGGTTCGAGACGCTCTGGCGCAAGCTCCGCTCGACGAGGTTGCGCGGCGTGATCGACCGCATGAGCAGGTTCACGCCAGGTGTCGCCGCCAGGGTAAAGCCGATATTGCCGCGCCCTTTGCGGTCCGGCGGCTGGGGGGCGCCACCAGCATCGACCAGGACCAACGCGCTCAGATGCTGCGGATGGACCATCGCATACTTCGCCGCGATCGCGCCGCCCATCGAATTGCCCGCCACGGCGATCCGCTCGATCCCGAGCTTGGCCCGAACCTTTTCCGTGGTGGCGACCATATCGTCGAGACTGTGCGCACCTGCCGGGTTCGGCCCAGTGAGGCCGTGGCCGATCTGGTCGAAACGGATGACGCGGAACTGATTGGAGAGCGTTTTCGTCCAGGCATCCCAGGTGTGGAGATCGGCGTTGGAGCCATGGAGCAGCATCAGCACTGGTGCATCGCGCGGGCCTTCATCGCGCAGATGAACAGTCAGCCCGCCACCCAGATCGACGAACTGGGAGGGCGGCCCGCCATACTTGGCCTTCATCGCCGCCGGATCGGTGTCAGGCGTGCGCAGCAGCAGGAAAGCACCCGCCAGAACGACCAGGATAATCAGCAACCACTTGCCAAGACGCTTCACTGCTTCATCTCCCTGATCCACCGCGTGACCGCCGCTTGCCCGTCGGGATCGATACTAGACCGGCCGACTTCGGGCATCGAGATTCCGCCCTCCAGGCTCCCCATCCGGTAAATCATGATCGACTGCTCAGGATGGCCCGGCAACACGTCGAATTCGAGCCCGCCCGAGCCGCGCCCGGCCGCGACCGGGCGCTTGTTGATGCCGAGCGCGATCGGATCGGACTGCTCCCAACGCAGGTCGAGGCCCGAATTAGAGGCCGAACCCGCGGGGTTGTGGCAATGGGCGCAATTGCTGTCGAGCCAGCCGCGCGCGACCGGCGCAGCGGCAAGTTTGGCCCGATCCTCCCACAGCGGCAGGCGCGATGACACTTGCGGCACGGCATCGAGCTTTCCGGCCTTGTGGAAGCTGGTCAGCCAGGCCCCAGACAGGTTGCGCGCCTTGGGGCCGATCGGCACGACCGCATCCTTGTGTTGATGGCATTCCTTGCACTGGTTCTTGTTGGGGATGGCATAGGAAATTGCCTGCCCCTGCGGCGTGGTCAGCTCCAGCCGGGCCCCAGCCAGCGCCAACCGCGCCTCGGTCTGCTCGCGGTTCCACTGATAAGGCAGCGCCACCCAGCCTTCGGCACGGTGCAGCAGGACGCGGGTTTCGATCAGCCGGCCTCCCAGCTTGAAGGTCTTGATCAGCGCCGCGCCGACCGGAAGATCGAGCAGGCCATCGCCCTGTGCCTTGGCTTTCGTTCCCGCGGGCAGATAAACGAACCGCAGCTTGTCAGCCCCGTCTGACCACAGCGGGGTCTGGATGCGATAGGGAGTGACGCCCGAGGCGGGGCGCTGCGCGGCGCCGTCGACGAAGAAGCCAAAGTCGCTGAGAGTGGCGGGAAAGCCTGCCCCCACAACCGCCGCATCATTGACCGACTTACCCTGCGGTGCGGCGACGGCCATTGCCGCGCCGGCCAGCAAGGCAGCCGCCAGCACCAGCCTCATCGCGCGATCCGGGCTTCCAGCGCGGCCGGTGCACCCGGCATCGAACTAGCAATAGTCGGTGCAGGCATGCTCAGGCGCAGAGGCGCGGGCTTTGCGGCGGCCAGACCTGCACCCTGCGCCGGCAGGTTGAGCGTCCAGGCCTTGGCGTTGTCACCACCGTCGGCAACCGGCGCTTCGCCCAGACCATCCCACAGGACCGGCGGCAGGCTGCCGCCAAAAGCGGCGAGCAATTGCGCCGCGCCTTCGAGCTGCGGGGCATAGCCATTCCGGCCCAGCTTGTTGCCAGCAATGAAGACCTGGCGCGGCGCCGGATTGTAACGGGCATCCTCGAACTTGTTGGGATAGCTGACCACCATCACTGCCGTCGTCGGGTTCTGGTCGATCCGGTTCTGTGACACGACCACCCGCTCATTGGCCATGACCATGATCCCGGTCCCGCGCATCACCCCGGCGACAATGTTTCCCTTCGGGGCAAAGTTCGGTGTGTCATTGTCGACCACCATGTTGTCCGTCACCACGACATTGCCCCCGCCCATCACTGGCAGGTTGGGCAGGTCGAATACCAGGATCCCGCCGGTGTTGCGGGTCGCAAGGTTGCCCGTCACGAGTGCGTTGCGGCTATTCTCGATCTCGATCCCGGCAACATTGTACTCGGCCAGTGAATAGCGAACCGTGATGTCCTTGGACTGGCCGACATAGATCCCGGCATCCGATGCGCCCGAGACCTTGCAGCCATCGATCAGCACGCCGGTGCTTTCGAAGGATAGATCCCATAGGCGCCGTTGGTGGTCTTGGCTCCGCCGGTCCAGGTGACGCGGACGCGGTAATAGACGATGTTGTCGGCGCCCTTGGACTTGATCCCATCGCCCTTCGTGTTCTCGACCGCGAAATCGCGCAGGGTGACTTCATCGGAGGTGACCAGCAGTCCCTCGCCCGCACCCTTCTGGCCTGAGAAGTCCAGCACGGTGGCTTCCATGCCGGCTCCGCGTACCGTGACGCCCTTGACGTCGAGCGACAGGCCATCGGTGAGGACAAACCGCCCTGCCCCCAGTTCGACCACGTCGCCCGGCGCGGCCAGGATCAGCGCCTCCTGCAGCCGGGTCTGCGCGCCCTCCCCGGCGGCGACCTGCATCACCTTGGCGTGAAGCGGGGCAGCCAGGGCAAATGCCGAGGCCGCAGCGATAAGCGTAGCGGGCATCCTCATGGGGACCGAGTGTTGGACTGACAGCGGTGTAAGTCAACCGCGCCGCGAGTGGCGATCAACGCTTCTCGCTGGCCAGCCCGCTGGCGCAGAGCGCGGCCGAAGTGGCGGTGACCTTGATCGCCTCGGTATCGCCGACCCGGCGCACGGCCACGACATAGTCCGCCAGGTTGCGCTTATCGCCCTTCAGTTGCTTCAGTTTCTGTAGCTGGCCCAGCGTCAACCGGTCCGTCATCCGCTCCGCCATGCAGGCAGAATTGGCCTCGCTCAGGCCGGCATCCATCATCGCGCTCTTCACCTGGCCATAGGCCAGCTTCGAGGGCGAGCAGGCGGCCAGCGCCAGCAGGGCCAGGGCAAGCGCCGCGCGCATCAGTGCGCCAGGCCCTTGTTGATATCCTCGACCATCTTCTTGGCGTCGGCCAGCAGCATCAGCGTCTGGTCCATGTAGAACACGTCGTTGTCGACCCCGGCATAACCGACCCCGCCCATCGAGCGCTTGATGAAGAAGACCTGCTTGGCCTTATCGACATCGAACACCGGCATCCCGTAAATCGGGCTCGACTTGTCGGTCTTGGCCGCCGGATTGACCACGTCATTCGCGCCGATGATGAAGGCGACGTCAGCCGTGGCGAACTCGCTGTTGATGTCTTCCAGCTCGAACACTTCGTCATAAGGCACATTGGCTTCGGCCAGCAGCACGTTCATGTGGCCGGGCATGCGGCCCGCGACCGGGTGGATCGCGTACTTCACTTCGACGCCCTTGGCCTTCAGCAGATCGCCCATCTCGCGCAGCGCGTGCTGGGCCTGGCTCACCGCCATGCCGTAGCCGGGGATGATGATGACCTTCTCGGCCTCACCCAGCATATAGGCCGCGTCTTCGGCGCTGCCGCGCTTCCACGGGCGCTGCTCGCGCGCCTCGCCGCCGCCGGCGCTGGCATCGGCACCAAAGCCACCCGCAATCACGCTCAGGAAGCCGCGGTTCATCGCCTTGCACATGATGTAGGACAGGATCGCGCCCGACGAGCCGACCAACGCCCCGGTGATGATCATCGCGGTGTTCGACAGGGTGAAGCCCATCGCCGCCGCCGCCCAGCCCGAGTAGGAATTGAGCATCGAGACCACGACCGGCATGTCCGCCCCGCCGATCGGGATGATCAGCAGGAAGCCGATGATGAAGGCCAGCGCCGTAATCGTCGCGATCACCCACAGGCTCTGGTCGGTCATGAAATAACCGGTCAGGCCGATGATCGCGATCAGCGTGCCCAGATTGATCACGTGCCGCGCCGGAAGCAGGATCGGCGCACCGCTCATCTTGCCTGCGAGCTTCAGGAAGGCGATGACCGAACCCGAGAAAGTGATCGCACCGATGGCGATACCGAGGCCCATTTCGAGCCGCGAAACGGCGTTGATGGCGCCATCCGGTCCGGCAATCCCGAAGGCTTCCGGGTTGAGATAGGCCGCCCAGCCAACCAGCACGGCGGCCAGACCAACCAACGAGTGGAAGGCGGCGACTAGCTGCGGCATGTCGGTCATCGCGATGCGGCGGGCAATGATCCAGCCGATTGCGCCGCCCAAGGCCAGCGCGGCCAGGATTTCCGGCAGGCTGGCAATATCGTGGGTGACCAGCGTGGTGACCACCGCGATCAGCATCCCGATCATGCCATAGCGGTTGCCCGCCCGGCTGGTCGCCGGGCTGGAAAGCCCGCGCAGCGCGAGGATGAACAGCACGCCCGAAGCGAGATAGGCCAGGGCAACCCATGGGCTGGCGGCCAGACCGGTCGCAGCAGCGGAGAGTAGTGTGACGTCCACCCCTACTTCTCCTTCTTCTTGTACATCGCCAGCATGCGGGCCGTGACGGCAAAGCCGCCGAAGATATTGACGCTGGCCAGCACGACCGCCAGCAGCCCAAGCCACTTCGACGTGGCACTACCCGCCGCCGCCGAGGCGATCAGCGCGCCGACCACGATCACCGAGGAAATGGCATTGGTCGACCGCCATCAGCGGCGTGTGCAGCGCCGGGGTGACCGACCAGACGACATAGTAGCCCACGAAGCAGGCCATGACGAAGATCGAGAGGATCGAGATGAAGTCCATGTTACTTCCTTGTCGCCGTCCACGGCAGCACGAAATTGCGCCCTTCGGCCCAGGTCTGGCCGACCATCTTGCCATCGGTCAGACAGGCAGAGCTGTGATAAAGGCCCTGTCCGTCAGTCGTCCGGAACGCGATGCACTTGCGGCCCTGCGCGGTCCCGGCGCGGCCGGCCAGGATCTCGCTGTCATAGAAGCTGCCGGTAATCGAGCCATCCTGGGCAACTTTGAGCACCATTGCTTTGCCGTAAGCGGGATCGGCCAAGTCTACCCGCAGGTCCACGGTCCATTCACCTGCCAGCGGGGCATAAGGCGCAACAGCTGGCGGGGTCTCGGCCGCGGCGAGGCTGGCTGCAGTCAGGGCAAGCGCCGCGAACAGCGGCCTCACCCGAGCAGCCTCTCGTTCACAACCTTCCCGCCCTGGGTCAGCCGCACGGCATTGCCGATCTCTTCGTCAAGCACCGGCCGGCCAGCCTCCTTGTCCCAGAAGGCCGAGAGGAAATTGTAGAGATTGCGGGCGAACAGCGCCGAGGCATCGGCGGGCAGCTTGGCCGGGGTGTTCGAATAGCCCAGGATCTTGACCCCGTGGCGGACCACGACCTCATCCGGCTTGCTGCCCTCAACATTGCCGCCCTGCGCCACCGCGAGGTCAAAGATGACCGAACCCGGCTTCATGCTGGCGATTTGCGCGTCGGTGATCAGGCGCGGCGCGGCGCGCCCTGGGATCAGCGCGGTGGTGATGACAATGTCCTGCTTGGCAATGTGACCGGAGACCAGATCGGCTTGAGCCTTCTGGTATTCTTCCGACATTTCCGTGGCATAGCCGCCAGCGCCTTCACCCTCGATCCCTGCGACGCTTTCGACGAAGATCGGCTTGGCGCCGAGCGACTGGATCTGTTCCTTGGTCGCCGAGCGAACGTCGGTAGCCGAAACCTGCGCGCCGAGCCGGCGGGCCGTGGCGATCGCCTGCAACCCGGCCACGCCCACGCCCATAACGAACGCCTTGGCGGCCGAAACCGTGCCCGCCGCCGTCATCATCATCGGAAAGGCGCGGCCATAGAGGTTGGCCGCTTCGATCACCGCCTTGTAACCGGCCAGATTCGACTGGCTGGAAAGGATATCCATCGACTGCGCGCGGGTGATGCGCGGCATGAATTCCATCGCCAGGGCTTCGAATCCCCCCTTGGCGTAATCGTCGACGCGGCCGCGCTGGCCGAAGGGATCGAGTCCGGCGACAATCCAGGCACCGGCATTGACCCCCTTCAACGCCTTGGGGTCAGGCCCCTGCACGCCGAGGACGATATCCGCACCCTTGGCGGCATCCTTGACCAGTTCGGCACCCGCTGCGGCATAGTCCGCATCGGCGATCGAAGCTGCTTCACCGGCCCCGGATTCGACTGCAACAGTCGCGCCCAAGGCAATGAATTTCTTGACCGTTTCTGGTGTGGCCGAGACCCGGGTTTCCCCGTTTGCGCGTTCCTTGAGGACGGCGATCCGCAGGCTGGCGCTCACCGGCCGGTCAGGCGATCAGCGCGATCACGCCGGCAGTGACCACCGCCACCACGACGCTGCCGTACTTCACCAGACCGATGAAACCACCGTAGGTTTCGTTGGCCGCCTTCATGTCATTTCCCGAAGCCATAGTCTTGTCCCTGCCTTGGCAAGTTGCTGTTTCGCCGCACCGTCTATCGCCGCCCTCGCCGACACTCAAGAGGGGCTTGAGGGAACTATGCCCAATTTGCAGGCTTAATCGCCTCTTTACTCCCTTGCGCTATCGCAAGCTCGATCACTGGCGAGGACTAACACAAAGACCATGGCGGATTTCGAGCAGCAAACACTGATGCTGATCGACGATGAGCCGGCGCAGAGCCGGCTGATCTCCGCTTTGGCTGCGCGCGAAGGATGGCGAACGCTGGTCGTCCGCGATTCGGAAACCGCGATTGCCACGCTGGGCACGCGCCAGGGCATGCAGCTAGGTGCAATCATTCTTGACCAGTGGGTGCCGGGCGATGAGGCCTGCACACTGATTGCCGAACTAAAGAGCCGCCGCCCGGCCCTGCCGATCCTGATGCTGACCGCCTCGGCCTCGCCTCTACTGGCGGTTGAGGCGATGCGTGCCGGGGCGACCGACTATCTGGTTAAGCCTGTCTCGCCCGAACGGCTGATGCAGGCGCTGCGCATGGCAACAACGCGCGAAGCCCCGCGCGACGAGCTGATGCCGCTGACCGAGAAGATGCCGTCGAGCCCCGATTTCGACGCGATGATTGGCGCTTCGCCCACTTTCCGCACCGCGCTGGCCATTGCCGCCAAGGCCGCTCGCAATCATGGCCCCGTGCTGATCGAAGGCGAAAGCGGCACCGGCAAGGAAATGCTGATTCGCGCGATGCAGGCGGCCAGCCCGCGCGCCAAGGCCCCGTTCCGGCTGCTCAACGTCGGCGCGGTTCCCGCCAATTCGGTTGAATCTGCCCTGTTCGGGCATGAAAAGGGTGCCTTCCCGGGCGCCTTCGATCGCCATGTCGGCGCGCTTCAGCATGCCGATGGCGGCACGCTGGCGCTCGATGAAGTCGATCGGCTGCCGCTGTCTGTGCAGGAACGCCTGCTCGAATCGATCCAGCGCGGCGATGTCCGCCCGATCGGCGCGCGCCACTCGTTCCGGATCGACGTGCGCCTGATTGCCGCCAGCAACCTGCCGCTCAAGGACATGGTGGCCGGCGGGCATTTCCTGGCCGAACTCCACCAGGCGATGTCAAGCGTGACCGTGCAATTGCCGCCGCTGCGCGAGCGCGCCGGCGATATCCCGGCCCTCGCCCGGCATTTCCTGGGACAGATCGGCGATCAGCCCGGCCTGCGCGAGATCGGGATCACCGATGGCGCGCTGGCGCTGCTGACGGCCTATGACTGGCCCGGCAATGTCCGCCAGCTCCAGGCCGTGCTGTTCCGCGCTGCGGTGTTCTGCGATGGCGACGCCCTGACGGCAGAAGACTTCCCGCAGCTGGCCAACATGCTGGGCGAATCCGGCAATGGTGCGGTTCATCACCATGAGGCGGTCGGGGTTACGCTCTACACGCCTGATGGCAACCTGCGTCCGCTGGAAGAGATCGAGGCCGACGTGATTCGCCTCGCCATCGGCCATTATCGCGGCCGCATGACCGAAGTGGCCCGCCGTCTCGGGATTGGTCGCTCGACGCTTTACCGCAAGCTGAGCGATCTCGGGATCGACAACGTCGCTTAAGGG
>JACDQK010000109.1 GCA_015657645.1 Novosphingobium sp. | reverse complement strand
TCCGTGCTGCCGGTCACGTAGCGCGAGTGGTCCGAGGCAGAGATAGAGCAGCGGCACCGTCCATCGCCGGAATCTCGCACCAGCGCCGGCGCACGAAGCTCTTCAAGAGCAGCCCGCCCATTTCACTTTCCATCAGGTCACCGGTGATCTCGGTCGGGAAATAGCCGGGCTCGATCACGTTGACATTTATCCCCTTGCGCGCCCATTCGCGCGCCATCAGCTTGCCCATCTGGGTGACGCCGGCCTTGGTCGCCGAATAGGGGGTAGAACCCGGGAAGGCCTTCTTTGAGGTGATCGAACCGATGATCACCACCCGGCCATGCTCCTTTTCGACGCTACCCGCCGCGATCAGCCGCTTGGCGCCCTCGCGCACGGTCAGGAAGGGGCCGCGCAGGTTGGTGGCGACAACCTGATCGAACGAATCCATCTCCACCTTCAGCGCGATCTGATCGTCGGCGATCCCGGCATTGGCGACGATCGTATCGACCGTGCCGAAGGCGGCTTCGGCTGCGTCATAGGCCGCGATGGTCGCGGCTTCATCGGCAACGTCGAGCGAGACGGCCAAGGCTTTGCCGCCCGCGGCCTTGATCTCGGCCTCCAGCGCGGCGAGCCGGTCAGCCCGGCGCGCGCCCATCACCACGGCCGCCCCAGCTGCGGCGAGCAGGCGCGAGAAATGGGCGCCGAAGCCCGAAGATGCGCCGGTCACCAGCGCCACGCGGCCGGTCAGGTCGAACTGGGGGACACTGGTCATGCGGCAAGCTCCTCTGTTTGGCGGTGCGATAGCCGCAGGCGATTGCCCTTGTCGATAATTGCAGGCATATGTCCACCGCTGGACAGAGATAATTGACAGGCCGGCACTTGTGCGGGCTTGCCCCGGCGGAAACGGCACTGCATCGGAGCGGACATGGAAAACATCCGGATCGAAACGGCGGGCGGCGTAACCACGGTTACCCTGACGCGCCCAGCCTCGCTTAATGCGATTACGCCCGACATGCATGACGAGCTGGAAGCGGCCTTCAACGCTTTCGCCGCCGATCCGGCGCAGGAGATCTGCGTGATCACTGGTGAGGGGCGGGGCTTCTGCGCCGGGTCTGACCTCAAGGCCGTGGCCGCTGGCGGGCACCGGTCCTACCCGGCGCATGGCTATGCCGGGCTGATCGAGCGGTTCGATTGCCCCAAGCCGTTTATCGCTGCCGTCAACGGTGTGGCGATGGGTGGCGGGTTTGAAGTCGCGCTGGCTTGCGATCTGATCATTGCTGCCGAGAGTGCCAGCTTCGCCTTGCCCGAGCCGCTGGTCGGGGCCGTTGCCTTGGGCGGGGGGCTGCACCGGCTGGCGCGCCAGATCGGGATGAAGCCGGCAATGGGCATGATCCTGACCGGCAAGCGCGTTTCGGCGGCGGAAGGGCACCGGCTGGGCTTTGTGAACGAAGTCGTGCCTGATGCCGAGCTGCTGGACGTAACGCGGCTCTTGTGCGGCGAGATCCTGAAATGCTCGCCGATGTCGGTTCGCGCTTCGAAGGATGCCGTTCTGCGCGGTCTTGAAGAGCCCAGCCTGGCAGCGGCGATGGCTGCGCAGGATGGCTACCCCGCCTTTGCCGCCTGGCGCACCAGTGACGATGCCCGGGAAGGCCCGCGCGCCTTTGCCGAGAAGCGCCCGCCGCGCTGGCAGGGCCGCACCGGAGACCCGCAATGACCATCCTGACCTTCAAGGGCTTCGGCGGCGTCCGGCTTGAGGCTGAGGCAATCGGCGACGAGAACGATCCGACCATCCTGCTGGTCCACGGCGCGGGCCAGACCCGCAGCGAATGGACCACCGTTGCCGAAGCCCTGGTCCAGGCCGGACGGCGCGTGGTCTCGCTTGACCTGCGCGGCCATGGCGGCAGCGAGTGGCCCGAGAGTGGGCGCTATGATCTGGAAGCGCATATCGAGGACTTGCGCGCGGTCTTGGCCCAGCTCGGCACGCGGCCGGTAGTCGTCACCTCGACCAGCAGCGGCTGGATCGCGACCGTTGCCCTGGCGACCGATGCCGCCAATCTCGCGGCGGGCCTCGTGCTGGTCGACATGCCTGCCCGGCGCGATCCGGGCCTGGCCAAGGCCATCGCCGAACGGCTCGCCGCGCTGCGCGGGCATGACCAGAAGCTGTGGGACGAGCGCGTGCTGGGCCAGATCGACCTCGACGATCTCGAGGCCCGCCTGGCCGAAGCAGCACCGAAGCTCAACCTGCCGACCCTGGTGGTGCGCGGCGGCCTGCCGTGGATGGAGCGCTCCCCCGCCAGCGCGGCCTTCGATGCGGCACTGCCCAATGCCGAAAGCGTCGAGGTGGCCGATGCCGACCTGCTGGTCGTGACTGACCGGACCGAGGCGTTTCTTGCACACCTGCTCGATTTCCTGGACCGCAAGCAGCCGCGCGCCGCGCCCGAGTTCCGCGCCGGGTCGGATGCCCGCACCTTGCGCGATGCGATGGGCTGCTTTGCTACCGGCATCACCATCATCACCTCGCGCGATGCCGATGGCACGCCGATTGGCCTGACCGCCAACAGCTTCACCTCGCTGTCGCTCGATCCGCCGCTGCTGCTGGTCTGTGTTGCCAATACGGCTGGCTCGGCGCCGGTGCTGCGCGAGTCAGAGCACTTTGCGGTCAACATGCTGCAGGTCAGCCAGCAGGCTACCTCCAACCGCTTTGCCGGCAAGGGCGAGGACCGCTTCGCCGCGACCGCCTGGACCGAGGGCGAGACCGGCATGCCGCTGATCGACGGCGCACTCGGTGCCTTCGAATGCAAGCGCCACGCGATCCACGATGGCGGCGATCACTTCATCCTGGTCGGCGAAGTCGTCCGCGCCCAGTTCGAACCGCGCCGCGATCCGCTGCTTTACTTCCGCGGCAAGTACCGCCGCCTGCACTTCGCCTAGGGCCAGGCGAAGGCCAGCTCGGTTTCGCCGGTCGTCTGTCCGTCCGGGCTGAAACGGCGCTCGACGATTGTGCCGCGCCCGTTGGCATCGACCAGCACCACGGTCGAGCAGCGAGTGCCGTAGGCCGGATTGCGGATGAACACGGGGCTGAACGGCGTATCAGGACCCTCGCTGTCGGCTTCGGGCGGAAGCGGCGTTCCATCGGCGAGGGCGGCGAAAAGGGCGTCCGGGTTGGCAGTATCTGCGTCAAGCCATTGGCCCAAGGCACCCGTCAGCCGCTGGGTCTTGAGCCAAGGTTGGTCGAACTGTCCGTTTGAAACGCCATGCAGCCCGGGTTCGAGCGGGCAGGTGACGGGTGCGGGCCGGTTCGTAACGTGGCTCGCGCCGTCCGGACCAACCCGCAGCAGGTGGAACGGGTTCATGGCCGCACCGTCGGGATCGGGCTGCCCCAGCAGCCAGTCCACCACCAACCCACCGCGCGAGGCGAGGCCGGGCTTGGGATAACCCGGCAAGCGGAAATTGGTGACGAGGGCAAAGCGGCCCGCGTTATTCACGCCGAGCCAGGTCCCGCCGGCTTCCAGATCGCGCCCGGCAATCACGCCATTGTCCCAGCGCGCCAGCGGGGCGGTTGGGCGGCTATGGAATTCGTCCCGATTGGCTGCAACGACCAGCCGCCAGCGCGAATGCGCGGCCCAGGCAAGCGCGGCGACGCACATGGTCAGTCGGCTTTGCGGGCCAGATTGGCACGAATGTCAGGCCCATCCTGATCGAGCTGCGGCGGTGCGCGGCGTTCGCCCGGCGGCATGGCGCCAAAGCGGACCGGCTGGCCGATCTCGTGATAGGTGCCCTCGGTCGGGTGCTCGCGCTTGCTGAACAGGCCGACGGCATTGAGGTGTTCGTCAGCCAGCACCCCGGCAATGTCGTTGACCGGTTGGGCCGGGATCTGTTCGGCATGGCAGCGCTCGAGCAGGTAGGCAGTGGTGAACTGCGGGGTCAGCTCGGCCATGCGCCGGTACAGTTCGGGCATGGCAGCAGCGCGGTTGGCCGGGCCTTCGAAGCGGGGATCCTTGATGTAGTCCGGATCACCCAGCAGGTCGAAGATCCGGTCCCACGATTGGTAGGTATAGGCAACGATCACGATGTGGCCATCGGCCGAGCGGAAGGGCTGGCGCTCGGGATCGAGCTGGCGGGCATAGCCGGGCGGGCCAACCGGAGGATCGAAGGTCAGCCCGCCGAGGTGCTCGTTCATCATGAAGCTGGCGAAGGATTCGAGCATCGGCACTTCGACCTTCTGCCCTTCGCCGGTCCGCTGGCGGTGGAACAGCGCGGCCATGGTGGCATAGGCGGCGTGGAGGCCGGAAACCTTGTCAGCGATCAGCGAAGGGATGAAGCGCGGCGCCGGGTTGCCATCGACCAGCGGCAGCAGGCTGGCGACCCGCCGGCGGCCTGGATCACGTCGTCATAGGCCTGGAGATCGGCATAGGGGCCATCCTGCCCGAAGCCGACGCAGTGGACATAGACGATGTCCGGCCGGATTGCCTTGACCGCTCATAGTCCAGCCCCAGCCGCTCCAGCGCCTTGCCGCGGACATTGGCGACGAACACGTCGCCTCGGCCAGCAAGGCTTTCACCACCGCGTTGTCTTCCGGCTGCTTGAGATCGAGCGCGATCGAGCGCTTGCCGTGGTTGAAGCCGAAGAAGATCGGCGCCATCCCCTTGGTCCTGGCGCTCGTTGCGGCCCAGCGCAGCACGTCGCCGCCGGGGGTTTCGACCTTGATCACTTCGGCCCCCAGATCGGCCAGGATCTGGGTGCAATAGGGCCCGAAGACTACGGTGGTCAGATCGACCACCTTGATGCCTTTGAGCATCGGCAAGGCAGCATTTTCAGACATCGTTTCAGACAAGTCCCTTGGCGCGCAGACTGGTATGGCCGTGGCGGCCGACGATCACATGGTCATGGACCACGATCCCGAGTAGCCGCCCGGCCTCGGCGATGCGATTGGTGATTTGGATATCTGCGCGGCTCGGCTCGGGCGAGCCGGACGGATGGTTGTGGACCAGGATCAACGCCGCCGCGCCGACATCGAGCGCGCGTTTGACCACGTTGCGCGGGTGGATCGCCGCCTCATCGAGCGCGCCCTCGCTTTCCAGATGGTCGAGGATCAGCCGGTTGCGGGTATCTAGGTAAAGCACCCGCACCCGCTCATGCGTCAGGTGCGCCATATCGATGGTCAGATAATCGATCAGGGTCTGCCAGCTTGCCAGCACTGGCGCTTCGGACAGTTCGGCCCGGGCCAGCCGCCTGGTCGCCAATGCCACGATCTTGAGCGCCGCCGCGCTGGTCTCACCCATGCCGGGGTGCAGCGCCAGGGCCTGCGCATCGGCGTTGAGCACCCCGGCCAGCCCGCCAAACCGCGCGAGCAGGCTTTTCGCCAGCGGCTTCACATCCTTGCGCGGGATCGCCAGCATCAGCAGGTATTCGATCACCTCGTGATCGGCGAGGGCCTCGGCTCCGCCGCCCAGCAGCCGCGCGCGCAGCCTGGCGCGGTGACCCGTGCCGTGATGCGGTTCGGCTGCCTCTTCGTCGCTCACGGCGTCTCCCTTGGTCGAAGCTGCATTGCCTTTCGCGGCGCGAACGCGCAAGCAGGAACGATGCCAGAGGCCGAGGACGAACTACCGGAAAACGCGGCGGAAGCTGCTCCGGCGCTCCGGCCACGGCGCTGGCCCTATGTCCTTGCCCTGGTCCTGGGGCTTGTCGGGCTGGCTGCCGCAGCACTGTGGGTGCAGCGCGAAAACCTGGCGCACCGGATAATCGGCGGCCAGCTTGAGCAATATGGCCTGCCGGCCACCTACAAGCTTGAACAGGTCGGACCGCTTACCCAGGTGATTACCGGCGTAGTGGTGGGCGATCCTGCGCGGCCTGATTTCACCGCCGAGCGTGTCGAGATTCGGATAGTGCCGACGCTGGGCCTGCCGACGATTGGTTCGGTCCGGCTGGTCCGGCCACGGCTCTATGGGTCTTTCATGGGCGGTAAGCTCATCTTCGGCGCGCTCGACAAGGTGCTGTTCGCGCCCACCGAGCGCGCGCCGGGGCTGCCTGACCTTGATTTGAAACTGGAGGACGGGCGGGCGCGGATCGAGACCGATTTTGGTCCGATCGGGATCAAGGCCGATGGGCGCGGCAACCTGCGCGATGGCTTTGCCGGGCAGCTGGCCACGATCGCGCCCGAACTGCGGCTGGGCCAATGCCGCCTGACCGGGGCCAGCGCCTTTGGTGCACTCACCAGCCAGGCAGGTGCGCCGCGGTTCTTCGGCCCGCTGCGGCTGGCGAGCGCGCGCTGCCCGGACCTGTCCGCAGGTGCGCTTGCGATTCAGGCCGACATCAAGGCTGCGGCCGATCTTGCCAGCGTGGCGGCGGAAGGTAAACTCGCCGGCGGCCCGCTCGCCGCAGCGGGCCAGCGCGCCCGGCAAGTGGCTGGCGATTTCGCCGTGACGGCCAACGCCAAGTCGCTGACGGGCCGCTACAAGCTGAGCGCGGAAGGCCTCGATGGGATACTGGCCGCACGCACCCTGGGTATCGAGGGCGTGGCCCGCAGCCTTGATGGCCATGCCCGGTTCGCGGGCGAGGGGCAGGTGAGCGGGGCGGGGATCAGGCCCGGCCCGGCGCTTGACCGCGCGCTGGCCGGGGCGGAGCGCTCTGCCGCCGGGACGCTCGGCGCACCTTTGCTGGCCCAGCTGCGCTCGGGTCTGCGCCGCGAAGGGGCCGACAGCCGCATCTCGGCCGATTTCACCCTGCGCCAGAGCGGTGAGCTGACAAGCCTGGTCGTGCCGCAGCTCGAACTGACCGGCAGCAGCGGGCAGGATCTGCTGGTGCTCTCGCGCGGGCAGCTGGCCTTTGGCGGGCAGGGCGGAATGCGGTTGACCGGCAATCTGCGCACGGGCGGGCAGGACCTGCCGCGCCTGTCCGGGCAAGTCGAACGGCGGCCGGGCGGAGTGATCGAAGCGCGCCTGGCCATGCCCGAATACCGCGCTGGCGATAGCCGGGTCGCCTTGCCCCGGCTCGTGATCGTGCGCCGCGCCGATGGGGCCATGGGTCTGTCCGGCCAGGCCACGATCAGCGGAGCCTTGCCGGGCGGGCGGGTTGAACAGCTGAGCGTGCCGATCGACGGCACCTGGTCGGAGCGGCGCGGCCTGGCGCTGTGGCGCGGCTGCACGCCGCTGCGGTTTGCCAGCCTGCGCTATGCCAGCCTGACACTCGATGCCAAGGCCTTGACGCTGTGCCCGGGGCCGGGCGGGGCGATCCTGACCAGCGGCCCGAGCGGGACCCGCTTTGCCGCCGGCGCGCCAGCGCTGACCTTGACCGGCCGGCTGGGCGATACGCCGATCGCGCTGCGCTCTGCCGCCGTCGGCTTTGCCTGGCCTGGCAGCCTGGCCGCGCGCAATGTCGATGTTACGCTGGGTCAGGTCGATGCAGCGAACCGGATTACCATTGCCAGCCTGACCGGGCGGCTCGGCGCGGTCCAGTCCGGCCAGTTCAGCGGGGCCGAGGCGCGGCTTGCGGCGGTTCCGCTCGATCTGCTCGAGGCCAGCGGCACCTGGCGCTATGCTGGCGGCACCCTGAGCCTGGCCGAGGGAGCCTTCCGCCTGTTCGACCGTGAGGCCGACGATCGCTTCCGCCCGCTGATCGCCCGCGATGCGACGCTGACCCTGGCGGACAATCGCATCGCTGCGCTGGCCGTGCTGCGCGAACCAAGCTCTGACCGGATCGTGACCGAGGCGCGGATCGCTCATGACCTCGACAGCGGCAGCGGCCATGCCGACCTGGTGGTTGCAGACCTGCTGTTCGATGATCGGCTCCAGCCCGATACCCTGACCTACCTGGCGCTGGGCGTCATCGCCAACGCCGAAGGCCGCGTGACCGGCACCGGCCGGATCGACTGGACCGCCGATGCCGTGACCTCGTCCGGGCGATTCTCGACCGACAAGTTCAATTTCGCGGCCGCTTTCGGCCCGGTCGAAGGCGTCAGCGGCACGGTCGTTTTCACCGATCTGCTGGGGCTGGTAACCGCGCCCGACCAGCGGCTCAAGATCGCCTCGATCAACCCCGGGATCGAGGTTTACGACGGCGAACTGAGCTTCCAACTGGAGCCTGATGGCCTGCTGGTGGTCAATGGTGCCGACTGGCCGTTCATCGATGGCGAGCTGCACCTCTTGCCCACCCGGATGAAACTGGGCGCGGCCGAGCAGCGGCGCTTCACGCTAAAGGTCGTGGGGGCCGACGCGGCGCAGTTCGTCCAGCAGCTTGATATGTCGAACATGTCGGCCCGCGGGGTGTTCGATGGCGAACTGCCGCTCGTCTTCGACGAAGATGGCGGGCGGATCGAGGGCGGACTGCTGGTTGCCCGCGCGCCGGGCGGGAACCTGTCCTACATCGGGGCCCTGACTTACAAGGACATGGGCACCATGGCCAACTTCGCCTTCCAGTCGCTGCGTTCGCTCGATTTCAAGGGGATGGAGATCGGGCTCGACGGCGAGCTTGATGGCGAGATTTTCACGCGCTTGCGGATTGACGGGGTGACTCAGGGCGAAGGGGCGAAGCGCAACTTTGTCACTCGCCAGGTGGCGCGCCTGCCGATCCGCTTCAACATCAACATCCGCGCGCCGTTCCAGCGAATGCTGCACTCGTTCCGCTCGCTTTACGATCCCAGCTTTGTGCGCGATCCGCGCGATGTCGGCCTGATCGATAGTGCCGGGCGGCCCGTGGTCCAGCCGCAGCTGCCGCAGCCAACCCCTCCCGATATTCAGCCTCCAGTCAGCAGGAAGGTGCCATGACAGCACAGCAATTGACCAACCGCGCCCGCGCTGCGACAAGCCCTGTGATGCAGGGGATCGGATCCGGGAAACGGTGGTTGTGGCGACAGGCCGGGTGGTCTGGCGTCGTGGCAAAAGGAATGATGCTGGTTGGTGCCATGATGACGACTGCGGGCTGCATTTCGGTCAACGCGCCGGATAAGCCGATCGTTATCGAGCTGAATATCAACATCAAGCAAGAGGTAGTCTATCGTCTCGCGGCTGACGCCGGGAACACGATCAAGGACAATCCTGACATTTTCTGACTGCCCATAGTCCAAGGAATTTTTTGCAATGCTCCATTCTGCCCCCCGCATCGAACGCAGTGCTCTGGCCCGCGCTGGCTGGGCGGCGCTCGCTGCGCTGGCGCTGATCGCTCCGGCTTCGGCCCAGCAGCGCGATCCGGCCTATTCGTCCGCGCGTGCCAGCGGTCAGGTGGGCGAGAAGGTCGATGGCTACCTCGGCTTCCCGGTGCCGCCGAGCGCGGAAACCCGCCGTCTGGCCGATGATATCAACATCAAGCGCAAGGCTGTCTATGCCGAGCGGGCCGACGCCAATGGCGCGACGATTGAGGAATATGCCTTTTCCGCCGGATGCCAGGCGATTGCCCGCACGGTGCCCGGTGAAAAGTATCAGGCGCCGGACGGGCGCAGCTGGCTGACCCGGACCACGGCCGAACCCCAGCGCGATCCGCGCTGCCTCTGATTCGACCGGGCCAAGCGGCCCTTCGTCTTTCACCGCCGCCGGAGCCGGTTATACGGCCTTCGGCGGCGGTTGACTCAGGGCCTGCCCCAACCTAAGGGGCCGGTGCCCTCGGCGGGCAGCCGTTGCCCGTGTCCATCGCTCCCGCAAAAGGAGACTGGCATGAACGACGAGCCACCTGCCCGAGACCCCATTGGTGAAGATGCGCGGGTCAACGCGCTCGAAGCGCGGCTCAAGGCTGCACGCGAGCGGGAAGAGCAACGCAACAAGCCAAGTCTGGGCGCGGAAGCCGATGCGAATTATCGCCTTGGCAACCGCGTCCTGGCCGAATTGATCGGGGGGATCGGCGGCGGTGCGTTCATCGGCTGGGTCATTGACCAGTTTGCCGGAACCACCCCCTGGGGTCTGTTGGTGGTGATGGCCCTCGGGATCTTCGTCGCCTTCAGGAACATCATCCGGATTTCGTCCCGGCGCCCTGACTGAGCTTGCTTTAGGCCAGAAGGGCGCTGGTCGCATATGAATTGAGCAAGAAGGGTACGTCGCGTGGCCGAAACGGCTAAAGTCGATCCGATGCACCAGTTCACGATCGAGCCGATGTTCGGCACCGATCACTGGCAGATCGCGGGCTACAATATTGCCTTCACCAACTCGTCGCTGTGGATGGCGCTCGCGGCCGTGGCGGTGCTGATCTTCGTCGCCGGCGGGATGAAGCGCGAGCTGGTTCCGGGCCGCTGGCAGATGGCGGTCGAAGGCTTCACCGGCTTTATCGACAACCTGCTGGCCGCCAATATCGGCCCGGCCGGCAAGAAGTATGTGCCCTACATCTTCTCGCTGTTCATGTTCATCCTCTTCGCCAACGTCCTCGGCCTGATGCCGCTGGGTCTGGTTGGCGTGCATCCCTTCACCTTCACCAGCCACTTTACCGCCACTGGCGTGCTGGCGGTGATGAGCTTCGCGATCGTGCTGATCGTCGGCTTCTGGAAGCACAAGCTGCACTTCTTCTCGCTGTTCATTCCGCACGGCACTCCGCTGGTGATGATCCCGCTGATCTTCGCGATCGAGCTGGTCTCATTCCTGGTCCGTCCCTTCAGCCTCGGCCTGCGACTGTTCGTGGCCATGATGGCCGGGCACGTGCTGCTGGAAGTGCTGTCGGGCTTCGTGATCAACGGTTTCAATGCCGGTCTCGGTATTGGCCCGGTGGTTTCGGTCCTCAGCTTTGCGCTGATGATCGCGATCTGTGCCCTGGAAATCCTGGTTGCCGGGATCCAGGCCTACGTCTTTGCGCTGTTGACTTCGCTGTATCTCAACGACGCCGAAAACCTTCACTAAGTCCAATCCAACCACACGAATTTTCGTAAAAGGAGTTATCGAAATGGAACCTGCAAGCGCCAAGCTGATCGGTGCTGGTCTCGCTGCCATCGGCGCCGGCATGGCCGCCATCGGCGTGGGCAACGTGTTTGGTTCGTTCCTGGAAAGCGCGCTGCGCAACCCGGGCGCGGCTGACGGCCAGCAGGGCCGCCTGTTCATCGGCTTCGCGGCCGCCGAACTTCTGGGCCTGCTCTCGTTCGTCGTCGCGATGATCCTGATCTTCGTCGCCTAAGACCTACGATTGACTGACCGACCGGCTGGTTCCTGCCCACCTGGGCAGGGCCGGCCGGGCAGACTGCGGACGCTCTGATGCCTCAAATCGCGCAACTTGCCGAAACCTGGTCCAGCCAGATCTTCTGGATGCTGATCTTCTTCGGCTTCATCTTCTTCGTCATTGGCCGGGGTATGGTGCCCAAGGTCATGGCGACCGTCGAGACGCGTGACCGCCAGATCGCCAGCGATCTGGCCGCGGCCGAAGCTGCCCGTGCGGCAGCCGATGCCGAGGAAGAGGCCTGGCGCGCCCAGGCCAACCGTCAGCGCGCCGAAGCCCAGGCCCTGATTGCCAAGGCCAAGCTCGAAGCGGCCCAGGCCAGCGAAACCCGCCTGGCCAAGGCCAATACCAAGCTGGATGCCAAGCTGGCCGAAGCCGAAGCCCAGATCGCCCAGGCGCGCAGCGGCGCGCTGAAGGAAATCGAAAAGGTCGCGGCTGAAGCAGCGGGCGATATCGTTACCCGCGTGGCCGGCCTGACGGTCGATGCCAAGGCGGCCACCGCTGCGGTGAAGGAAGCGCTCAATGGCTAACCTGCTCGTCCTGGCGGCGGAAGCCGCTGAACATGGCGCTGCTACCCACGCTGCGCCAGAAGCCTTTGGCCTGGGCCCGGTCACCTGGGTTGCCCTGGCCATGACCACGCTGATCCTGGTCGCGATCTGGAAGAAGGTCCCGGCGATGATCACCGGCGGGCTTGATTCGAATATTGCTGAAATCCGCAAGCAGCTGGATGAAGCCAAGGCCCTGCGCGCCGAAGCCGAAGCCCTGCGCCAGGAATATGCCGACAAGATCGCCGGCGCCGAAAAGGATGCGGCGGCCATGCTTGAGCATGCCAAGTCGGAAGCCGATGCGATCGTCGCCAAGGCTGAGGCTGACACCAAGGCCCTGATCAAGCGCCGCGAAAAGATGGCCGAAGACAAGATCGCCGCTGCCGAGCGCGGCGCGATCGCCGAGCTGCGCACCAAGGCCGCCAACGCCGCTGCCGCTGCTGCGCGCCAGCTGATCGCTGCCAACCATAACGCCAAGGCCGACAAGAGCCTGGTCGACGAGGCGATCGGCGGATCTGATCCCGGCTTTCAGACTTGCACTTGCAAAGGGCGGCCT
>JACDQK010000108.1 GCA_015657645.1 Novosphingobium sp. | reverse complement strand
TTTGAGGCGCACAGCTTCCCCGGTTGAATTCACCGACACCACCCCGGGACCTATTTCAAGGTCACGGGGGGGCCGGGGCGCGGCGATGCCGTGGGGCAAGGCGATGGTCGCCCCTAGCTGATAACCCCCGCCGACAGGGGAGGCCGAGGCACTGGTGAATACCGAGCCGTTCCTCCATTCGAATGTGCGCACCACTTGCGTGGCAACGATGCTGGACGCCGGCCATGCCCGCAACGCGCTGCCGCAGCGGGCCCAGGCCAACGTCAACTGCCGGATCTTCCCGGGCCATTCGGTCGAGGCGATCCGGCAGGAGCTGTCGACCATCATTGGCGATCCCGGCGTCACCGTCACTGCGCTCGCGCCGCTTGCGCCCCAGCCCGCCCAACCCGCCGCTTGATCCCAAGGTGGTCGAACCGGCGCGCAAGCTGGTGGCCAAGTATTTCCCGGGCGTGCCGCTCGTGCCGGTTATGGCTAACGGCTACACCGATGCGACTTTCCTGGGCGCAGTCGGCATTCCGACTTACGGCGTGCCCGGGATGTGGGGCGATACCGACGGCAACGGCGTCCACGGCCTCAATGAGCGGCTCGAAGTCGCCGCGCTCTATACCGGGCGTGATTTCCTGGGCGAACTGGTCGCGGCTTCGCCGGCAAGTGATCGCAAGTAGATATGCAAAAGCCGCCGCGCCGGATGAGCGCGACGGCCTTTTGGTTTGGGAATGTGCTGTCCGCGCGGGACGCCTGAAAGATCAGGCGATAGTGGCGGAGAACATCAGACCGCTCGTAGTGAGAGCGGCGATGATCGGCAGCACAAAGGCGGCGATGCTACGCATTGTGTGCTCCTCTATGTGTTGTGCGACTGCTAATTCAGTTCGCATATGCAACATAAGTATTCTGGTAGAGATTACCAGTGCAAAGGCCGGGATATCTGTTGCAAAGTTTGCAACTTGAAAATTTACACGTCCGTAACCAGCGCCCGGCGCAGTCAGCGCTTGCATGGGGCTGGCCTGCTTGCTTGGGAGAAAGAAACAGAATCGCCAGAGAGGAAGCCCGCCGATGATCGCCGATCCCGCCGCCCAGCTTGACCAGCCCTTCGGCTCCTTTCCCGGCCTGATCGCCGCCTGGGGCGAATATCGCGGCGAGGCCCCGGCGCTTTATGACGGTGCGGTCACGCTCTCTTGGCGCGAGACCGCTGACCGGGTCGAGCGGATTGCCGCGCGGCTCCAGGCCGATGGGCTGCAGCGCGGGCAGGCCGTGGCGATCCTGGGCACCACGACCGTCAACTATGCCCTGATCTACCTCGCCGCGATCCGCGCCGGGGGCTGCGCTGCGCCGCTGACCACCAGCGCCAGCCCCGAGCAGCTCGCTGGCATGGCCAAGGATTCGGGCGCGATCCACCTGTTCATCGACCGCGCCAAGCTGACCGAGCTGGGTGACTTCACCTTGCCGATCGCCAACCAGATCGTGCTCGATGAAGAGCTTGAGGCCTTCATGGCCCCAGCGGGCACGAAGGCCGCGCCGTTCGAGCCGGACGATGCCGATCCGCTCAACATCATCTATTCCTCCGGCACCACCGGCATTCCCAAGGGCATCGTCCACAGCCACGGCATGCGCTGGCGGCAGATGACCTACCGCGCCTCGCTCAACTATGGTGCAGACAGCCGCACGCTGACCTCAACCCCGCTCTATTCCAACACCACCATGGCCGTGTTCCTGCCGACGATGTACTCGGGCGGCTACGTTTCGCTGATGGGCAAGTTCGACACCGAAAAGTGGCTCGAACGCGCTCAGGCCGAGCGGATCACCCACACCATGCTGGTTCCGGTGCAATACCGCCGGCTGATGCAGTTCGACCGCTTCGACGACTATGACCTCTCGTCGATGAAGATGAAGTACTGCACCAGCGCGCCGTTCCCGGCCGACCTCAAAGGCGAGGTGCTGCGCCGCATGCCCGGCGGGCTGATCGAGATCTACGGCATGACCGAGGGCGGGGTGGCCTGCATCTTCCCGGTCCACGAGCACCCCGACAAGCTCCACACCGTCGGCAAACCCGCGCCGGGCCATTTCCTCAAGGTGCTCGACGAGAACCTGCAGGAAGTGCCGCCCGGCACCCCCGGCGAACTGGTCGGCAAATCGCCTACCATGATGCTGGGCTACAAGAATCAGCCCGAAAAGACCCGCGAGGGCTACTGGATCGATCCGGAGGACGGCTCGGTCTGGCAGCGGATGGGCGACGTTGGCCGGGTCGATGCCGACGGCTTTGTCGAGCTGGTCGGGCGGACCAAGGACGTGATCATCTCGGGCGGGTTCAACATCTTCCCGATCGACCTGGAAGGTGAACTCGCCAAGGACGAGCGCGTGGTCGAAGCTGCCGTGGTCGGCGTGCAGAGCGAGAAATGGGGCGAAACCCCGGTCGGCTTCGTTGTGCTGAGGCCCGGCGTGGGCGAAGACGCGCTGGAGGATATCCGCAGCACCGCCAACAGCCGCCTCGGCAAGACCCAGCGCGTGGCCGAGCTCTATGCGATCGACGACATGCCGCGCAGCCACATTGGCAAGCTGCTCAAGACCGACCTGCGCGAACTGGTGCCGGTGAAGCCGCGCTAGGCTGGGCGCTCGCTTACCGTCCGCCGGTAGAGGTGCCAGGTGGAGTGGCCCAGCACGGGTAGCGCCACCAGCAGACCGGCAAAGGCCGGGACCATCGCCGCGAACAGGGTGGCGGCGATAAACACCGCCCAGGCCAGCAGCACGCCGCGGTTGGCCTGGATCGCGCGCAGGCTGGTGATGATTGCGGTGAGGAAGTCGACGTCGCGGTCAACCAGCATCGGCAGGCTGATAACGGTGATGGCATAGAACACGAAGGCCACCAGTGCGCCGACCGCGCTGCCGACGGCCAGCATGGCAAGGCCGGTCGGGGTCGTCAGCATGGCGAGGGATTCATCGCCCGCGCCCAGCTGCGCTGCAAAGATCGCGAAGATGCCGTGGGCCAGGATGATCCAGAAGGTGAAGCCGACGAAGATGAACCCGCCCACCAGCATGATCTGGTCATCGCCGCGCCCGCGCAGCGCGCCGAGCACGCCGCCCCAGGACATCGGCAGTCCCGCCTCGCGCCGACGGCTGACTTCATAGAGCCCGACCGCCGTGAAGGGCGCGATCAGCGGGAAACCGGCGGCCAGCGGGATCAGCCAGGCGCTCGCTCCCTTGGTCATCAGCGCATAGGCCGCGCCCAGCCCGCCTAGAACATAGATCGCGGCGAAGAACAGGCCGTAAAGCGGGTGGGCCAGAAAATCGCGCAGGCCTGCACCCAGCGCGGCGGTGAGATCACGCAGCGCCAAGTCGCGCGCCACCGGAAAACGCGGATAGGGTACGGTAGGTGGTGCTTCTGCCATCGAATCTCTCCCCCGTGCAGCTTGCCAGCCATGGCGGGCCAGTCCTTGATGTGCATCAAGTGTTGGCTGGCGTCGCTGCCGTGTCAGCGCAAACTTCGCCTGAAAAGTCAGCGACTAATGCAGGAATTTATTCACCCGATCGTGGCAAGCATCGGGCATGAGCAAACGGAGGTTCCAACTTTTCCTGGCGCTGATCGGCCTTGCCGTCGTCCTGTCCGTCCCGAAATCCACGGGCGCGCTGATCGGGGTGCTGGCTGCTTTCACGATTGCATTTTTCCTGGCCATTCCTGGCGGTCTGGCGGCTGCCGCGCTTGAGCGCCAAGGCTTTGCGGTGACAGCGCAGGAAATGCTGATTGCAGTGGGCGCTCTCTATGCGGTGGTGATAATCGCTATCGGGCTGCTCGCCTGGCGGGCCTGGGCCGCAGGCGATGGCGACACAGCCAGGCTCCGCACGGTCAAGGCTGCGCTCCTCGCCGCCTTGCCGCTCATCGCCTACATTTCCACCCATACGATGGCGCAGTCCTGGCCAACCTGAGGCTCGGACGAAAGGGGATTGCGGCCCCGCCGCGCTTGCCACCGTGGCCCAGCTTCCTTATCGGCCAGCCATGACTATCCAGCCCTCCGATTCCATCCTGATCGTCGATTTCGGCAGCCAGGTTACCCAGCTGATCGCCCGCCGCGTGCGCGAGGCCGGGGTCTATTCCGAGATTGCGCCGTTCAGCCTGGCCGCTGCGCCTTTCAGCGGATGCAGCCCAAGGGGATCATCCTCTCCGGCTCGCCCGCTTCCGTGCTGGATGAAGGCGGTCCGCGCATTCCCGACGAGATCCTGAACAGCGGTCTGCCGATGCTGGGGATCTGCTATGGCCAGCAGGCGCTGATGCACCAGCTGGGCGGGCAGGTGCTGCTGGGCGACAGCGGCGAATTCGGCCGCGCCTTTATCGAGATTTCGGATCGCTGCGCGCTGTTCGATGGCCTGTGGAGCGAGGGCGAAACCCACCAGGTCTGGATGAGCCATGGCGACAAGGTGACCGCGCTCGCCCCCGGCTTCCGCCCGGTCGCCAGCTCGCCCGGCGCGCCCTTTGCCGTGATCGCCAACGACGAGAAGCGCATCTACGCGATGCAGTTCCACCCCGAGGTGGTCCACACCCCCGATGGCGGCAAGCTGCTCAAGAACTTCGTCCGCCATGTCTGCGGCCTCGCCGGGGACTGGACCATGGCCGAGTTCCGCAAGACCAAGATCGAGGAAATCCGCGCCCAGGTCGGCAAGGGCAAGGTGATCTGCGGCCTGTCGGGCGGGGTCGATTCCGCCGTTGCCGCCGTGCTGATCCACGAGGCGATCGGCGATCAGCTGACCTGCGTCTATGTCGATCACGGGCTGATGCGGCTGGGTGAAAGCGAACAAGTCGTCAGCCTGTTCCGCGGCCATTACAACATCCCGCTGATCCACAAGGATGTCTCCGCGCTGTTCATGGGCGGGCTGGAAGGCCGTCAC
>JACDQK010000107.1 GCA_015657645.1 Novosphingobium sp. | reverse complement strand
GGGCTCGCGAAAACCCCACTGGCGAGCGCTGCCTTGCTTTGAATATTGACGTTCCCTGGCGCGACTGGCGCACTCATGGAACGCAGCTCTTTCGGCTCTGCCAAGGGGCTGTCTTCTGTCGGCTCTGGAGACGACCCTGGAACGGAAGACATTACAGCCGCGCACTGCATCAATGCCCCATCGGCAACCCGCTCGATTTCGGAGGGCGCGGTGCGAACCAGATCAGGACGGCGGCGAAAAGCAGCATGGCGCTGGTTACCCAGAAAGTGTTGATGAGCGCCATGGTTGTCGCTTCCAGATCGACCATGTTGCTGAGCACCTGCCGCACCTGATCGGACGGAAACCCCAGTCCCGCCAGGCTCTCTTGCACGGCGTCCGGTTGCATCACTCCGACGGCATCGCTCCGCGCCAAGCGCTGCGTGTCGCCCCAGTAGGAGAGCGTTACCGAGGTTGCGACAGCTGTCGCGATGGTTCGCGTAAAACTCTGAATTCCGGCGGCCGAGGCCACCTCGCGCTCATCAACGGTATTGAGCGTTAGCGACATGAGCGGAAGCATCATGAATGGAACTCCCAGTCCCTGGACGAGTTGCGGAATGCTCAGCGCCCAGAAATCGGCATCTGTCGTCCAGGTGGTCCGGAACAGGGTCAAGGCCGCAATCCAGAGAATCCCGCCCGAAACCAGCAAGCGGGGATCGCGACGGCTCATCAGGTAAGCTGCCAGGGGCACCGTCACAAGCGCGCCGGTAGCCGAGAAGGATGACGACAGACCCGCCGCAGTCGCCGGAAATCCGAGCCAGGCTTGTTGCCACTGGGGGACGATGACAAAGCCCGCAAAATAGCCTGCGAAAGCGAGCGACAGCACCGTCAGGCTGATGCTGAACCCGCGGTGCCGGAGCACCCGCAAATCGACGATCGGATGATCCTCGCCCAGCTCCCAGATGATGAAGACAAGGAGCCCGACAAAGGACGTAATCGCAAGCGCTACGATCATCGGGTCGGCAAACCAGTCATGATTGCGGCCAAGGTCCAGAACGAGTTGCAAGCATCCCACCCAGAGGATCAGCAGGGCCAGGCCGATGAAATCGATGGGCTGGATTTGCCGATCGGTTTCGACCGGCCGAAGCAGAGTGAAACCGACGGCGATGCACAGGATCGCGACGGGCACGTTGATCAGGAATATCCAGTGCCAGCTGTAGTTTTCGGTCAGGTAGCCGCCGACCATCGGACCAAGCGCAGGCCCCAGCAGCAGCGTCACCGCCCACATGCCGATTGCCATGTTGCGCTTTTCCGGCGGAAGACCTTGAGGAGCAGGGTCTGCGACATCGGCATCAGGAAGGCGCCGAAGACGCCCTGGCCGATCCGGCAGGCGACCAGCATCTCCATGGTCACCGAGATGCCGCACAGGAAGGAGAAGATGCCAAAGCCGATCATGCTGAAGACAAACGTGCGCACCGAACCGAAGCGCCCTGCGATCCACCCGGTCAAGGGAACGCAGATCGCTTCTGCAACGGCGTATGAGGTGATGATCCATGCCCCTTGCTCAAGCGTGATCCCGAGGCTGCCAGCGACATGCGGGATCGAGACATTGGCGATGGTTAGGTCGAGAATGACCATGAAATTGGCGAGCGCCAACACCAGGCCGGCGGCCAGCTGCCGCGACGGGGCGATGCCGGTGCTCGCGGGTTCGGCTGTGCTCATGGCACCTTACTTGCCGGAAACATTGATCTCGACTTCCATCGACAGCCCGACACGCAAGGGATGTTTGCGCAGTTCGGCGGGATCGAGTTCGATCCGCACCGGCAGGCGCTGGACGGTCTTGATCCAGTTACCCGTGGCGTTCTGGGCCGGGATAACCGCCATCGACGATCCGGTTCCGCCCGCGAAGCCGGCGACCTTGCCGTGATAAACAACTTCGCCGCCATAGAGGTCCGAAGTCAGGGTAACGGGCATTCCGATGTGGACGCGGCCCAGCTGGCCTTCCCTGAAGTTCGCATCGACATAGAGCTTGTCGAGCGGGACGATGGTCATGATGGTCTGTCCGGCGTTGAGGCGTTGGCCGACCTGGACCTGCAGCCTGCTGACTACCCCTGAAACGGGCGCCCGGATTTCGGTGCGTTCAAGATCGAGCCGCGCCGAGTCGAGCCGCGCCGCGGCAGCCTGCACAGCGGGATCGGTGTCGATGTTTGAGCCGCGCACCAGTTCATCGTTGGCCGCGAACTGGCCCTGGGCAACGCGGCGGGCCGAACTGACCTCCGATATCCCGCCGTGAGCGGCATCGAGTGCAGCGCTGGCGGTGGCAAAGGCCCTACGTGCTTGGGTGACTTCTTCGCCAGACACGGCTCCGCTGGCAACCAGTGTCTCGCGACGCTGAAGATCGATCCTGGCCTTGTCGAACTCGGCCTGGGCACTGCGCAATCGCGCCTGCGCCTGGACAATAGCCGCGCTCGACGTGTCGATCTGCGCCGACAGGGCACCGTTGGTCGCAACCGCCTGACCGTAACGGCGGCGGGCAGCGGCGAGGTCGGCCTGGGCCTGAGCTACGGCAATCTTAGCATTGGCCTGGTCGAGCCGGACCAGCACGTCGCCAGCCTTCACCTGCTGCGTATCTTCTACTAGAACCTCGATCGCCGATCCCGCGACCAGCGGCGTGACCTGTGCCATCTGCGCGTTCACATAGGCGTTATCGGTCCCGACATGGTTTCGCGTAACCAGCAGGTACCATGCTGCCCAAGCGAGACCCACCACGCCAAGAGCGATGGTCAGCCGCTTGAACCATTTTTTGCGCCTCGCCTTGCGCGCGGCGGACAGTTCCGGATCGATGGCTGGCACTGTGGTTGCGGTTTCGGTCATTGGCCTGTCTGCCCTGCTGGTGAACGGACGGCGGTATTGAAGCCGCCACCCAACGCCCGGATCATCGCGAGCGTCGCGCCCCTTTCGTATGTCTCAAGTCCAATCACCACGAGCCGCAGGTCATGGACGTTGCGTTCGTTGGCGAGAACGTCGAGATAGCTGGACAGTCCCGCCTCATAGCGGCGACGGACGAGGCTAAGCGCGTCCACGCTCGCGGCCAGCGCGACCTTTGCAGCCGCCAGCCGTTTGTCCGCGGCGTCGCGCTGGGTGACGGCATCGGCGACCTGCTGATAGGCGGTGACGACTGTCTGGTTGTAGTTGGCGACCGCTTCGTCATAGGCCGCCCATGCGCCGCTATATTGCGCCTTGATGGCGCCGCCTTGAAAGATCGGCAGGCTGATCGCAGGACCGGCGCTCCCAAACAGCGACCCGGAATCGACAAGATTGCCGAGCCCCAGCGCCTGCAAACCGACCAGCGCCCTGAGGTTGATTGAAGGAAAGAACCCGGCTCGCGCAACCTGCACCTTGCTTGCCGCCGCTTCGACCCGCTCCCGCGCCGCGACGATGTCGGGTCGCCTGCCGATCAGATCGGTGGTGACCCCGGCGGGTACTCCACCTGGCGTGGACGGAGCCAAAGGCGGGCGCGTAATCGACAGGCCACGGTCCGGTCCGGCACCGACCAGCGCGGCAAGCTGGTTGCGGCGGAAGCCAATGTTCTCGGAGATCGCAGCGAGGTCGTGTTCCGCCAAGGCGACTTCCGCGTCGGCGCGGCGCAGGCTCGCGAGATTTTCGAGCCCACTGCCGTGGCGCTGGGCGATCAGGTCACGCGTGGACCGGCGATTGGCGAGTATCAACTCAGCATTGTCGTATTCGCGGTAGAAGCGGCCAAGTTCAGCATATGCGGCGGTGATCGCGACCGAAAGCACGAGCCGGGCTTGCGCGGCATCCACCAACGCCGCGCGCGCCTCCGAGGTTGCAGCCGCATGGGCGGCGCGATTGCGCCCCCACAGGTCTAGGTCGAATCCGAATGACAGCGAGGCCTGACCATAGTCTTTCCAGCCATCTGGCAAAAATTGCGCGGGAAGGCCGTTGTTGCCGCTTTGACGCCGCAGGCCTCCTTCCGCCTCGGCACCGATCGATGGCAGCCGTGCGGCTCCAGCCCTTTGCGCTTCGGATTCGGCGCGCTTGATACGGGCCACGGCCACAGCGACCTGTGGCGACTTGGCAAGACCTTCGTCGATCAGCGCGGTTAACTGCGGATCGCCGGCCAGACGCCACCATTGATCCGGAGGCCAGGCGTTGTTGCCGCGCGCCGCGAGGGTTTGCGATGCCTCGATTTTATCGGGTGTGTGCATCCCGAGCCGGACCCCGCTGTCGGGAACCGCAACGCAGGCGACCAGCATCAATGCCAGCGAACCGCTCCAGACCAGCCGCGTACTAGGCGACATAGGCGCCCCGCCCGCTCGCGAGCAGCTTGCCATCGGCATCCTCGATCCGGGTTTCCGCGACGCTCAATTGCTTGCCCAACTTGACTACCCGGCCAATCGCCCGCAGCGGCCCCGAAGTGGCGGGACGATGGAAATCGACCTGCAAATCGGCCGTGGCCCGCGCCGAGCCACCCAGCGCGTTAATCGTGTAAAGCCCGGTCAGGTCGATCAGCGCCGACAGGATGCCGCCATGCGCCGATCCGATCATCGGGTTGGAGACGATCTCATCGCGCCACGGCATTTCGAGGATCAGCTCGTCGGAGGTCAAAGCGGCGATATCGAGGCCCAACCAGCGGTGGAACGGCGCAATGAGCAACAGCGCGCGGAGCTGCTCGATGTCCACCTGAGGTGCTCGCGAGTTCATGCCGAATCTCCTCCGTGCGTGCGCACGAGGAAATCGAGAATCGCGTCGCCAAAGGCATCGTTTTGATCGCCGGCGACCATGTGCGTGGCACCGGCGATGTCGCTGAATTCGGCATGAGGAACCAGCTCGCGAAAATGTGCGGCTGCGTCAGGCGAAACGAGGTCGCTTGATCCGCCCCGTATCAAGTGAACGGGCAACGCTAGACGTGATGCTGCATCACCGAGTTCTGTTCGTCCGAAATCGCCGCTGTTGCCGCGCTCCGCATGGCGGCGCATTATCCCCTCGATGAAGGCCGGGTCCCAGTGCCAGTAATAGCGCCCGTCCGCCTTCTGCCTTAGATAATGGGCAAGGCCCGCAGACGCACCGCGGCTCGGACGATGGGGGAGATAGTCCGAGATCACCCGGGCTGCTTCCTCAGGCGAGGCAAAGCCCTCGCCCGCGTTCGCGGCCATGAAGCCGACAACGCGCGCCACGCCGCCCGCTTCCATCTGCGGGGTAATGTCCACCAAAGTCAGCGAGGCGAAGCTTCCCGGCGCGACCTCGCCCTCGGCTACGATCCCGGCAAGCCCACCCAGCGATGCCCCGATCAGCGCGGGCTTGCGATCAAGCGCCCCGGCTATCGCGATCAGGTCTCCCGCGAAGTCAACGATGTCATAGGCCCCGGCGTCGGCCCAAGCGCTGTCCCCGTGGCCCCGTAGATCTAGCGCGATGGCCCGGAAGCCATGCGCCGCCAGCATCGCCGTGACCCGCTTCCATGCGCGCTTGGTCTGCCCTCCGCCATGGGCCAGAAGCACCGGCATGCCATCATCTTGTCCTTCGATCAGTGCGGCGATGGCATGGCCGGAATGTCCGGAGAGCTTGGTTGGCAGATTCGACATAGGCCCATCATACTGTAAGGTATCTTACAGTAAAGTCTTTTCATTTGACCGACTTGCGGGTAAGGGTTCCGCGATGGCAAATATGTCCGATCAACAAAGCTATGTAACCGACGCCGACGAGCTGGTGTTTCTGGTCGAGGAAGTGCCGCGCAAGCTGCGCCGCCTGTTCGATGCTTCAACCGCAAAGTTCGGCCTCACCCGCACACAATGGCGCGCGCTCGCATACATTTTCCGCACACCCGGCCTGACGCAGACTGAGCTCGCCAAGTGCCTCGAACTGGAGCGTGCCAGCGTCGGCCATGTCATCGATCAACTCGAACGCGCGGAATACGTCGAACGCCGCGCCGTCCAAGGCAACCGCCGCGTCTGGACGTTGCACCTTCTGCCAAGAGCCGTCGCGATTTTGCCCGCGCTCAGGGACGAGGCTGACGCAATCTATGCGCGGCTGCTTGCCGGCGTCTCGGCTGAAGAGGTCGCCACGGTCAAACGCTTGTTGGCGGCAATGTCAGCGAACCTCTAGGCACTTGATTGTTGCCGGGAACGAACATCGCCCATTGCATCGGCTATAAGTTCTCCAATCCGCTCCGCCGCTTCCAGCACGGGACCATCATCGAGATGCGCATAGCGCGAGGTGGTCTGCAACCGGGCATGGCCCAAGAGCTTGCCGATCATCGGTAGTGTTTCGGAGCGGGCAGCAGCATGGCTGGCAAAGCTATGGCGCAAGTCATGTATCCGAACGCCGGGCAAATTGGCCTCGGCCTTCACGCCTTTCCAGAACTCGCCAATACTCCGGACCGGGCGACGGGTCAGCTTGTTCCAGAACACCGGATCGGCCCCGCCGCGCCGTTCGAGTGAGGCAAGGAGCATGCGCGCTTCGTCGCCGAGCCAGACAGTGCGCGGGCCGGTTTTGCTGTCGTGCAAGAGCAGCCTCCCTCCCTTCACCTCGCTCCAGGTGAGATCCATGATTTCGGACATGCGGCAGCCGGTCAGCAGGAGCAGATAAACGATCATGGTATGCAGCGGCTGCGTGCGGATCTTCTGGCTCAGCACCTCACCCAGTCGTCCAATCTCTTGATTGGAGAGGAACCGCTCGCACTTTCGGCGCTTGTTGGGCCGGATATAGGCGCAAGGGTTGCTGCCCTCCGGCCGCATTCCCCAGCGCTCGGCATGGTTGAACATCGAACGCAGGATTTCGAAGCAGCGATTGCCAGCACCCGGCCCGCCGCCGACCGAGACCTTGTTGAACCAGGTCAGCACGTGCGATTGCTCGATCTCGTCGATGAACATGCCGAAGAAGGCGTGGTCGAGGTGGCGGCGGCGGTAGTAGTGGTGGGTGTTGAGCGTACTTGGCTTCCACTTCCCGGCGGCCTGCTTCCAGTACAGCGTCAGGAAGTCGTCATAGGTCGGGACCTTGCGGATTTCCTTGCGCTTGGTCGCCGGGTCCTCGCCGACCTGTGCGCGCAGGAGGATGCGCCGCGCCACGGTCAGCGCTTGGCTCTTGCTGAGAACATTGGCGTTACCCAGCGTGATAGTCCGGGTCACGCCGTCCATCAACGACTGGACGATGTAGGTACTGCGTCCGGAGGCATAGTAGCGAACCCCGAAGCCGGGCAGCTTCTCGGACCAAACCACCCGGCGCGGTCTCCCACCAGGCCGTGCGCCCGGATCGAAGCGGCGCAGGATCGCGAGCTCATCCGCGATGATGCGAGCCAGCGAGACGCGGGTCATGCTGCGATCCCCAAACACTTGGCGAGCGAGCCCGAGACGCGCTTGGCAGCGTCGGCAATCGCCTCGTCAGCCAGGTGCGCATAGCGCTCGGTGGTTTCGGCAAGCGCGTGACCCAGCAGTTTCCCGATCACGACCAGCGAGATTCCATCGGCAATGGCAATCGAAGCGAAGCTGTGCCTCAGGTCGTGCAGCCGGACATCGGGCAAGGCAGCATGCTGCCTGATTGCAAGCCAAGGAATGCTGAGCGCAATTGGCTTGTCGCCGCGTAGCGAAGGGAACACCAGTCCCGTCTCCGCCTTGGTCGGCATGGCATCGAGCACGGCCTGGGCCTGCCGATTGAGATAGACGATTTTCGCACCGGTCTTGCTGTCTGGCAGCATCAAGCGTGGCGGCTGTACCCATTCCCAACGCAATCCCACGACTTCGCCATGTCGCGCGCCGGTGTAGATCAGCAGCCGGATCGCCTTGACTGCGATCGGGTCGCTCTCCTCGAATGCGCGCAGACTTGCCGCAAGGCGATTGAACTCGCGGGCACTGAGGAACCGATCGACCAGCTTGCGCTTGAAGCGCGGGGTTCCCTTGCACGGGTTTGAGCCGCGCGGACGAATACCCAACAATTCAGCATAGCCCATCATCACCGAAAGAATCGGGATCGTGCGGTTGAACGCCCCTGAACGGTTGGCCCAGCTGTCGCGCCAGCGCAGGACATCAGCCTTGCGGATCGCGTCGACGCGCTGGTCGCCGAAAATCTCGGGTAGATCCCTCAAGATGCGGGCACGATTGCCCTTTCGGGTCGATGGTTTCCAGTGCCTGGCGTAATCGGCCCAGAAGCGCGGCGCATAGTCGCGAAACAATGGCGCGTCACTGCGCTTACCTCTGGGCTTCGGCGCCGCAGGCAGCCCGTCAAGCGCAGCCTTGGCCAATTGCGCGCGTGCCAAAACGCGCGCCTCCTCCGCGCCGAGTTCAGGTGGGCGGCCGAGTGTGATCCGCTTCTGCTTGCCGCGCTGGCGGAACTGGACGAACCAGCTTTTCGATCCTGCGGCGAAGGCTCTCAATCCAAAGCCCGGCAGCTCGGTATCCCACCAGAAGAACTCCTTGGCTTTGACCTTGCGCCGGGCGACGTTGCCGTCGAGCCGGACCTTCTCGCTCGTAATTCTGTTCTGACGACGCCGATTCGATCTCTCAGTTTCGACCGCTTTGGGCGTTACCACATGGCCATTCGTTGACATCGATCTTGCTCCTTCTTAGAAGGAACAAATCCAGCTTAGACCAATGGTTTATTTTCCATTGCTGCGACGAAGTCGCGTACGGTGTGCATTCAAACCAACTCGGGTGGAGGTGTCAAATTGTTGTCCCGACCGTTCAATGAATGAACTGAGGACCCTCTCATGAGGCGCTCTGCGAATGGCAGTCATTGCCGTGACAGATGGTCAGATCAATAGCCTGCCCAGCTGCTCACGCAGTTGATCCGCACTAAGCGGTTTGGCAAAGACCCAGTCCATGCCTGCTTCGCGTAGTGCGCTGACTTCCTGCTCGCCCGTCGAAGCGGTTGCTCCGAGAACGGGGATATTGCGCTTGTCGCTTGGCATTGCCCTGATCCGCTGTGCAACTTCTCCTCCTCGCAGATTTGGCATCAGGTCATCGAGGATCACCGCGTCGAAGTCATTGTCGCTGATCAGTTCCAGCGCTTCTTGACCATCCGCTGCAGTGGTCACCCGGCAACCCAGCTTCTCCAGCATCATGGAGAGAATAAGGCGGTTTGATTTCACGTCATCGGCAACAAGAACCCGCGGCTGTCGTCCTTTGGCTCCAGTCAGGGGCCTCGAAGTCTGGATTGGATGGGGTTGCTCCGCCGCTACCGTAGCCGCGAAGCACGGCACCTCGAGCCAGAATGTGCTGCCGACCGACGGCTTGCTCTCTAGCCCCATCCTGCCGCCCATGCTCTCGATGATCCGCTTGCAGATGGCCAGGCCTAGGCCGGTCCCTTCAGCAGCAAGTTCACCTTGCGACGAAATCCGGCTGAACTCCTGAAACAGGCGATGCTGCTCGGCCTCGCCAATGCCGCGCCCCGTATCCGTCACGGCAACTCGCAGGAAGGGCGTTAAATCAATCGACACCGTTGCTGCCGAGATGCTGAGCGAGCCGACCGCAGTGAACTTGACGGCATTGCTGACCAGATTGTCGATCACCTGCCGCAGCCGCTTGGCATCGGTTTCAACATGCCGCGGCAGCGTATCCCCAAGTGCCAAGGAGAGCGAAAGACCGCGCTGTTCGGCCAGCGGCCGCCAGGCATCGGCAGTCGCCTCGAGCACGTCCGAAATCGCGACGACTTCCTTTTGAATCGCAAAGTTCCAGCCGTCCGAGCGCGACACCTCGATGATGTCGGCCAACAGGTAGAGCATCTGCCGACTGCTGGAGAGCGCCACTTCGCGCAAACGTTTGGCTTCGGCTTGGCTGTTTGGATCGGAGAGCAGTTCCAGCGTTGAGATGACGGCACTCATCGGCGTCCGGATGTCGTGGCTGATCATTGCCAGGAAGCGCGATTTCTGCTGATCCGAGGCAATGGCTCGCCCTCGCGCCTCATCCAACGATTTGCCCAGAGCCTGCAGCTCATGAACTTGTAGACCAAGCAGTTCGCGCTGATGTTCAATCCGCTTTTGCGTTTCAATGTGCTGCGTCACATCGGTGTAAGTGGCGATGAGGCCGCCAGTGTCGCGTTTGGACACCCGCATCTCGATCGTTGTGCCGTTGGCGAGGCGGTCAAAGTATTCGCCTGCTGGCAAATCAAAGAGAGTGCTGTTGCAGGAAGCCTGCCCCGCCGCGCCACCGGAATCGCCAAACAGTGCAGCAAAATCCCGCACATGCATGCCTTTGTGGATTGCCTTGCGGTTCATGTCGTAGAGTTTGAGGAACACCTCGTTCCACGCCACCAGCTGCGAATATTCGTCGACTACCACCACGCCCTGGTTGATGTTGTCGAGGATCATGGACTGGAAATGGTTGGTACGCTTCAACTCGCTTGCCGCGCGAAACAGTTGGTTGGAAGTCAACTGCAGCTGCCGGACCGCCGGATTGGTCTCGAGATCGGACCCGCGGGCCGAGCCGGGTTGTTCGGCAAGGATCTTGAGATCGAGGCTTGTCGCGCCTTGTTCAGCCGCTCCATTCAAGTCGAAATCGTGCTTCATTTCTGACACGGCATTCCCCCCCTGCATCTCAAAAACTTTGCGCTCCCCCTGCTCAGGCAAGCGAAGGCAGGTAGATCTTGTCCGACACGAGTCCGAGCGATGGTCTGGCGATCAAGTAGCCTTGAAACAACGAGATGCCTTCGTCGAGGAACCAGAAGTACTCGTCCTCGGTCTCAACGCCTTCGGCGATGATATCGATCCCCAGATCGAGGCAGGTACGCGCGATGCCGCGAACAATCGCTTGCCGCGGCCCCAACGAGGGAATGTTTCGCACCAACTGCATGTCCAGCTTGACCACGTCGGGCTGGAAATCGGCCAGAAGGTTGAGCCCGGCGTACCCGGCGCCGAAATCGTCGATCGCGAACCTCAGGCCGGATCGGCGCAGGTCGTCGATCGTCTGCGCAAAGCCATCGAGATCGACAATGATCTCGCCTTCGGTAATCTCGAGCAAAATCTGATCTGGCCTGATGCCTGCAGCTTGAGCCGCCGTCAGCGTTTCCAGTAGCACATCGGCCGATTGCTCCAGCGCACTGGGTATGACGTTCAAATTCAGTGACGACGAGAGGCCCTGTTCGC
>JACDQK010000106.1 GCA_015657645.1 Novosphingobium sp. | reverse complement strand
GGCGAACCGGGCTCAGCCTCCTGATGGTAGACGAAGAAGCGCGGCAGCATGAACAGCCCCGCCATCCAGAAGATCACAAAGGTGATATGGCCAGCTTTAAGCCAGAGATAGGTCATGCTGAGCACCCACGATAGCATGGCCGCATCATACTAGCGCTTCCACCCGCGCACCAGCGCCAGCAGTTGCTCGACATGCTCGATCGGGGTGGTCTGGCCGATGCCATGGCCCAGGTTGAAGACATGCGGACGATCGGCAAAGGCTTCGAGCACGCGCAGCGCCTGGCGATCCAGTTCATCGCCGCCGGCCAGCAGCAGCAGCGGATCGAGGTTGCCCTGGACCGGCATGCCGGCCGGCAGTTCGCGCGCGGCCCACAGCGGATCGATTGTTTCATCAATCCCGACCGCGTCGACCCCGGTCTCGCGGGCATAGGCGGCCAGCTTCTCACCCGCCCCCTTGGGGAAACCGATCACAGGCACATCGGGGAAGCGCGCCTTGAGTTGGCGAACAATGGCCGCGTTGGGAGCAACCACCCAGCGTTCGAACTCGCTGGGCGCTAGGCTGCCCGACCATGAATCGAACAACTGGACCGCCTCGGCCCCGGCCTGGATCTGGCCGATCAGATATTCCACCGTCACGCCCACGATCGCGTCGATGATCGCCTGGAAGCCGGCCCGGTCGCGATAGGCCAGCGCGCGGGTATCGTGCTGGTCACGGCTGCCCTCACCCGCCACCATATAGGTCGCCACGGTCCAGGGGCTGCCGGCAAAGCCCAGCATGGTCTTGTCGCCCGGCAGCGCAGCCTTCACCTGGCGGACGGTCTCATAGATCGGGCTGAGCCGTTCGGGCACGGCGGTCAGGCTGGTCAATGCCGCATCAAGCAGGCGCGGCGAGAGGTGCGGACCTTCGCCGACCAGGAACTCCAGATCCTGGCCCATCGCATAGGGCACGATCAGGATGTCGGAGAACAGAATCACACCGTCAAAGCCGAACCGTCGGATCGGTTGCAGCGTGATCTCGGCCGCGGCCTCGCTGTCATAGACCAGGTTGAGGAAACCGCCCTTGCTGGCCCGCAGCGCACGGTATTCCGGCAGGTATCGTCCCGCCTGGCGCATCAGCCAGACTGGCCGCTCAGCCGTGTTTTCGCCAGACAAGGTTCGAAGCAGCAAACCGGGCATTTCGTGAGTCCAATCAAAATCTAATTAGATTCTTATAAGGTTTTTGTAGGTTGTTGGCCCTGTGGAAAGCGGGGATTGCGCCCCTTGCCTGAATTGTCCCGGGCTGAACAGGGGCTAGCGCGGATGCGAATCCCGGTAGCGCCGCGTCAAGCACAGGTTGTCCCCACTGTCCCCAGCCTGTGGGAATCGTTATCCCCCTGTCCACAAGCACTGGGCGAAGAGGCCGGTAGTGGGCAGCGAATTGCTCCCCGAACTTGTCCCCATGCTTGTGCCGTGGTTTATGCGGGCATCTGTCCACAGGGGTAGCCCACCACCTCCATGCCGCGCCTGCACCTCCATCTCCTGTCCGATTCCACCGGCGAAACGCTGGAAATGATCGCCAAGGCGGCGCTGGCCCAGTTCGAAGGGGCCGAGGTCAGCCGGCACTTCTGGCCGATGGTTCGCTCGCTCCAGCACCTCGACCGGATCATGGCTGATATTGCCGCCAACCCGGGACTGGTCTTCTTCACCCTCGCCAATACCGAGATTCGCGAGCGGTTGGAAGAACGATGCCGCGCCTTGGGCCTGCCCGTGGTGCCCGTGCTTGACCGCGCGGTCGAGGCGCTGGAATCGGCACTGGGCCAGCACCCCCATGCCCGCCCCGGCCGTCAGCACGCCATGGACGAAGCCTATTTCGCCCGGGTCGATGCGATCCACTATACCATTGCCCATGATGATGGCGTCGCCTGGGAAGACTGGGAGCAGGCCGACATCGTCCTCGCCGGGGTCTCGCGTTCGTCCAAAACGCCGACGTCGATCTACCTCGCCAACCGTGGCTACAAGGTCGCCAATATTCCGATCGTGGTGGAAAGCCCGCCGCCCGCGGCGCTGTTCGGGCTCAAGCATCCGCTGGTGGTCGGGCTGACCACGGCCCCCGAGCGGCTGGTCCAGGTCCGGCGCAACCGGCTGCTCTCGCTCAATCAGGCACCGGAAACGGCCTATGTCGATCAGGACCGGGTGACCAGCGAAGTGCAATATGCCCGGCGGATGTTTGCCGACAATGGCTGGCCGGTGATCGATGTGACCCGCCGCTCGATCGAGGAAACCGCTGCCGCCGTGATCAACATCTACAACGAACGCCACGCCGGTGAGGAACAACGGTGAGCACACTGGTGCTCGCCTCGCAAAGCGCCTCGCGCCGGGCCATGCTGACCGAGGCTGGCGTGCCCTTCACCGCGCGCGCCGCCGATGTCGATGAGCGCGGAATCGAGGCCGAGATGTACGGCGCCGCGCCCGAACAGATTGCACTGGCCCTCGCCCGCGCCAAGGCCCTGGCAGTGGCGCGTCATGAGGATGAGGCCTGGGTACTGGGCAGCGATTCCCTGGTCACCGTCGATGGCCGCCGCTTCGACAAGCCGCGCAGCCGGGCCGAAGCGGCCGAGCATCTCGCCTTCTTCTCGGGCAAGGTGATGGAACTCCATAGCGCCGCCGCCATGGCCCGGGGCGCGCGGGCCGAATGGGACCACGCCGATGTCGCGCGGCTGACCGTGCGCGAACTGTCTGACCGCTTTATCGAGCGCTACCTCGACGCGGAATGGCCGGCGGTGAGCGGCTGTGTCGGGGTGTTCCGGATCGAGGCGCTGGGGGTGCAACTGTTCGATTCCATCGAAGGCAGCCACTTCACCGTGCTCGGCATGCCGCTGTTGCCGGTGCTGGGCGCCTTGCGGGAGCGCGGGGTGCTGGCGGCATGAGCAAGCCTTACGCGGAGGTGATCGGCGATCCGATTGCCCAATCGAAGAGCCCGGTGATCCACGGTTTCTGGCTTGGGCTGCTGGGGATTGAGGCCGAGTATCACCGCTGCCACGTCACGGCTGAGGGTTTGGCCGACTATCTCGCCCAGCGGCGCAGCGATGCGCTGTGGCGCGGCTGCAATGTCACCATGCCGCACAAGCAGGCGATCATGCCGCTGCTGAACCGGATTGATGACGAAGCGGCGCGGATTGGTGCGGTCAACACTGTGGTGCGCGGAGCCGACGGCAGTCTCACCGGCTACAACACCGACGCCCCCGGCTTTCTTGAACCGGTCCAGCCGCTGCTGGGCGACGAGGACTATCGCTTTGCCTATGTGATCGGCACCGGCGGCGCCGCGCGGGCGATCATCGATGCGCTGTTCCATGCCGAATTCATGATCTGGTCGATCAGCCGCAACCCGGCCAAGGCGAAGGCCGAGTTCGGGCATTACCTGGGTGACGATCCGGAGTTCCTGATCGACCTGGCCGAACTGCCAGCCGGCCCGCTGCGCGCCGCCGATCCCGAAGTGTTCAGCCTGATCGTCAACGCCACCCCGCTCGGCATGACCGGCCATCCACCGCTTGACTTGCCGTGGGGCGGGTTCCTGGGAAACGCGACGGTCTATGACATCGTCACCTCGCCCGTGGACACCGCCTTGCTCCAACAGGCCCGCGCACAGGGCCTTGCCACCATTGATGGCCTCGCCATGCTGATCGGGCAGGCGGCGGTCGCCTTCGAAAAGTTCTTCGGCGCAGCGGCGCCGCGCGGGCGCGATGATGAATTGCGGAGACTGTTGACCCAATGAGCGAGAGACGCCCCTTCATCCTCGGCCTGACCGGCTCGATCGGCATGGGCAAGTCGGCGGTCGCGGCGATGTTGCGCGGGATGGGGGTGCCGGTGTTCGATGCCGATGCTGCGGTCCACGAATTGCAGGGTCCCGGTGGCGCCTGTGTCGGCCCGATCGAGCGCGCCTTTCCGGGTACGACGGGAGAGCACGGGGTCGATCGGCAGAAGCTCGGCGCAGCCGTCTTCGGCAATCCCGAGGCGCTCAAGCTGCTGGAATCGATTGTTCACCCCGAAGTCGCCGAAATGCGGCGGACCTTTCTGGCTGACAATGCCACGGCCCCGCTGATCGTTTTCGACATCCCGTTGCTTTATGAAAAGACCGGCCACCACGGGCTTGATGCCGTGGCGGTCGTCTCCGCACCCTATGAGCAGCAGCGCGAGCGCGTCCTCGCCCGCCCCGGCATGACCGAGGAGAAGTTCGCGCAGATCCTGAAGCTCCAGGTGCCCGACGCCGAGAAACGGGCGCGGGCCGATTACGTGATCGATACCGGCACTTCGCTCGCCGAAACGCGCCACGCGGTGCAGCGCCTGGTCCATTCGCTGACGGCGGAGCAGATTTAGTCGAGTCGCCCTCTTGCCAGCGCCGAATCCGGGGCCGATATCGGTTGGGTAATGCGCGAGATCATTTTCGACACCGAAACCACGGGGCTTGATCCCAGGAGCGGTGACCGGCTGGTGGAAATCGGCTGCGTCGAGATGGTCAATCGGGTCACCACGGCGCCACCTTCCACTGCTATCTCAATCCTGATCGCGATATGCCCGCCGCCGCCGAAGCGGTCCATGGCCTCTCCGCGACCTTCCTCTCCGACAAGCCGCGCTTTCACGAAAAGGCCGCCGAGTTCCTCGAATTCATCGGCGATTCGATGCTGGTCGCGCACAATGCCGGGTTCGACTTTGGCTTCGTGAACATGGAGCTCGAAAAGTGCGGGCTCGATCCGCTCGGGCGCGAGCGGATGATCGATACGGTCGCGCTGGCCCGCGTCCGCCATCCCGGCGCGAAGAATTCGCTCGATGCACTGTGCACCCGCTATGGTATCGACCGCAGCCACCGCACGCTGCATGGCGCACTGCTTGACGCCGAGCTCTTGGCGCAGGTCTATGTCGAACTGACCGGCGGGCGGCAAATTGGCCTGCACCTGGCGGTCGACAATGCCGAGGCCGATCTTGCCGAGCCGGTTGCCCGGATCAAGCGCGACCGGCCGCTGCGCGCCGCGCGTCCCCATGCCGCCAGCGAAGAAGAACTCGCTGCGCATGCCCAGTTTCTCGACACGCTCAAGGAGCCACTCTGGCGAACGTGAGCAGGTCGGGCGAACACGAAGGAGAAGTCTTATGGATATCCGCGTTTCCGGCCACCAGATCGACACCGGCGAGGCTCTTCAGGCCCATGCCCAGGAACGGCTGTCCGGGATTGTCGGCAAGTACTTCTCCCGCGCGATCTCTTCCACCATCACCTTCAACCGCGCGCCGGCTGGAGCCTTTCGTGCCGATATCGTCACCCACGTGATGCAGGGCCTGGTGCTGAAGGGCGCCGGGATTGCCCATGATGCCCACGTTGCCTTCGAGCAGGCGGCGGAAAAGATCGACAAGCAGCTGCGCCGCTACAAGCGCCGCCTCAAGGACCGGCATGAAGAAGCCGCTCACGCAATGAAGACGGAGGAGGCAGCCTATACCGTCTTCGTCGAACCCGATGCCGAGATCGAGGAAGTCACCGTTGACGCCCCGGTCGTGATCGCTGAAACCCGGGTCGACGTGCCCGAGGCGACCGTGTCCGACGCGGTGATGATGCTCGACCTGCGCAACACCAATGCGCTGCTGTTCAAGAATGCCGGAACCGGCAAGCACAACATGGTTTATCGGCGCGGGGACGGCTCGATCGGATGGGTTGAACCTTCTTAGCCAAGGGTCTATGGGCCGCCGCAACCTTTGGTGAGGGTGAGGGGCTGATGGTGCGGACGCGATTTCCGCGCCCTTGCCCTTGGCTGCGCCAAGCAACCTGTGTTTCGGACATTATCCCATTGCCTGACCGGACTTTTTACGCTCTCGCCAGATGCTGTCGG
>JACDQK010000105.1 GCA_015657645.1 Novosphingobium sp. | reverse complement strand
GCGTCAACGATGGCAAGATCCACCACGTGATCGCCCGCGCCGAAGCGCTTATCGCGGCCAATCCCACGGCCCGCGTTGCCTGCCTCGGCCTGGCGTTCAAGGCCAATATCGACGACTTCCGCGAAGCCCGGCGCGGCTGGTGGCGGTGACCCTGGCCCGCAAGTTCGGCGCCCGCATCAAGGTGGTGGAACCCTACGCCGCTGCCCTCCCCAAGGAATTCGCCGGGACTGCAGCCGAGCTGATCGACCTCGACACCGCGCTGGAGCAGACCGAGATCCTTCTGGTGCTGGTCGATCACGACCAGTTCAAGGCCGTGCCGCTGGCCGAACGGGCGCAGAAACTGGTCTATGACACCCGCGGCATCTGGCTCGACCAGCCGCAAGCCGTGGTGCCAGAGGTCGAGGCCGAGCCGCTGCGCCGCGCGGGCTGAGGCTGCACTTGCCAGAGCGTGGGGTGACTGCCACGCTGCGGTGATGATTGCCCGTCCGCTTTGCCTCGCCCCGCTTGCCCTGTTGCTTGGCTGCGCGACCACGCCGCCTGAAGCGCTGCCCCCCAGTCCGCAAGACGCGTTCTGGAATGCGCTCTCCAGCCACTGCGGCATGGCCTATGCCGGGCGCCTGGTCAGCGACGAAGCCCCCGATGCCGAGATGCGCGGCAGGCAGATGGCCATGCATGTGCGCGAATGTTCCGCGCAGGTGATCAAGGTGCCGTTCCACATCGAACGCCCCGATGGCTCGTGGGATCGCAGCCGCACCTGGGTGTTTACCCGCACCGCCACCGGCTTGCGGCTGAAACACGATCACCGGCACGAGGACGGCAAGCCCGACGCCATGACCATGTATGGCGGCGATACCGCCAGCCCGGGCACTACCGCCGTGCAGGAGTTCCCGGTCGATGCCGAAAGCATCGCCCTGTTCCAGCGCGAGGGCCGATCGGTTTCGATCACCAACGTCTGGCGGGTCGAAGTGGACTGGCAGGGCACTGCCCCCGCGCGCTATGTCTATCAGTTACAGCGCAAGGCCCCCAATGCCCGCAATTTCCGGGTCGAGTTTGATCTGAGCAAGCCGATCACCCCGCCGCCAGCCCCCTGGGGGCATGAAGCCTTGCCGGGTAAGCCCTAGTCCCCGCCGCCGCCCCCGCCATCGCCGCCGCCGCCGCCACTATCGCTATCAGCAGAATCGTCATTGTCGCGGTCGCGGTTGCTCGTGCCCGTATGAGTTGAGCCGGCATCGCTGCTGCTCTTGCCGTCGCCCTTGTTGCCGCGGCGAAGGTTTCGGAAAATGGCCGGGGCCACGGCGATGAAGACCACGGCAATCGCAATCCAGACTGCGTAATTCATGGCTGGCCCTTTCCCGGCTAACTGCGGCGCAGCTTAGCGCAGCGACGGCGGCGGGCAAGGCTGCTAACCTGGCGCCATGCCCGTGCTGCGCCATGCCCTGATCTACCTCGCCGCGATTTTTGCGCTGGGGTTTGTGCTGGGCACGGTGCGGACGCTGTGGCTGGCCCCGGCCGTCGGGCATCTCGCTGCGGTGGCGCTGGAGCTGCCGGTGATGCTGGGGGCGAGCTGGTGGCTGGCCCGGCGCATGGCCGCGCGCCGCCCCTTGCCCAGTCGCGGCGCGGCGCTGGCGGCGGGCGGGATCGCCTTTGCCTTGCTGATGGGGCTTGAGCTGGCGCTGGGCGTGGCCCTGTTCGGGCAGAGCGCGGGCCAGTGGCTGGCCGCGCTGACCACGCCGTCCGGCGCGCTGGGGCTGGCCGGACAAGCGCTGTTCGCGCTGATGCCGGCGCTGGTCTGGCAGCGCTAGCGGCGCTCGACCTGCAGCACGGCGCTCAGCGGCAAGGGCGCGTAGCAGTGCGGGAACAGGGCGTTCCCGCGTGAGACTTCCCAGCGGATCGCCTCGCCCAGCGCGGCCAGGTCGACTTCGGCGATCACCAGGCCCTGCTGGCCGGCAAAATGCTTGTCGAGCGTGCCCTGCAGCTGATCGATCGCGGACAAGTGGATATAGCCATCGGCCAGATCGACCGGCGCGCCGTGGAACAGGCCGCCCGCTTCGAACTGCGCCCATTGCTCGGCGGTGAAGATCTTGAAGGCGGTGCTGGGGTGCGGGCTTTCCATGGGCCCGGCCCTAACCGATCAGCCGCCCAGCTGCCAGCCCAGCAGTGCGCCCAGCCCGAGCACCTGGACCACGGCGATGGTGTGGAGCTGGCTGGAGAACGGCTGCTTGCGGGTCTTATGGCGGAACAGCGCGCGCCCGGCATAGGCGCCCGGCGTGCCGCCGAGAAAGGCCCACATCAGCAGGGTCGATTCCGCGATCCGCCAGCTCCGCGCCTCGGCCAGGGTCTTGTCCAGCCCGAAGGCCAGGAAGGCGATCAGGTTGATGGCGATCAGGCCAAGGGCGAGAGCGAACGGCAGGGTCATGCCGCCGCTTGTGCCGGATAATGCTCAAGAAAATGTGAGCGGGCGCCCCCGGGGAGGAGAGCGGCGGACCGGCGGTTTGGGCCGCCGGTCCGCCAGCCAGCGCCTACTTGGCCGCGGGGGGTGGTGCGGCTTCGGTGGGGCTGGCGGTCTCGACGGTGGTGGTCATCTCGGTCTTGGGCAGGTCAACCGGCACGGCGGCCTCGGTCGGGTTCTCGGCGACCCATTCGCTGGAGGGCGCGGTCGGTTCGGCGCTGGCGGCCTGCTCCTCGGCGGGCTTGCTGCAGCCACCGAGCGAGAGCAGCGCGGCGGCGGTCAGGCCGGTGAAGATCGGGGTGAGGCGGGGGCGGGTCATCGCGGTGCTCCTGGCTGGTTGATGCTGTCAGGATGGCGCAGCCGGGCCAGCGCGTCTGTGATCAGGATCAACTTTTGCGGACAAGCAGATGCGCCCGCTGGCGGATGCGGGGAAACACCAAGCGGGAGACGCGGGCGGGTGGCCGGCGCGGATACCGATTGCGCCATTCCAGCACTTTGTTAGGTTTTGCCCGGCGTTGGCAGGGGGCACTGCGGATGAGTGGCGAGGATCTACTAAGCGTTTTGACGATCGCCGGTTTGGTGATCGTATTCGTAAGCTCCCTGATCCCGCAGTTTTTCGTCACTTCTGAAGAGAGCGGACTGCGCAAGTTCCTGACCCGGCCCGGCATGGTTGCCCTGGGGTTCTCTGCGATGGGCCTGATCCTGTCCGTGTTTGCCGGGGTGCAGAGGATTGTGATCGCGCACGACAATGAGTTGGAGCGCAAGCGCGTCGCTCGCGAACTCCAAGCCAGCAAGGACGCCGAAACCGCGCGGCAGGCGGAGCTGATCGCACAGGAATTGCTGTGGCGTAAGCGCAGCGACGAGCTGACTCACCGGATCCTCGACAATACGGCCGAGCAGCTTGAGCAATCCGAGGCCAGCATTCGCACCACACTGGCCCAGTTCGAGCAGGTCCAGCGCCGTCAGCAGCAGACCATTGCCGAGCTTCAGCAATCAACCAACCGCATCCTTCTGCCGACCGGTTCGCTGACCTACAGCGTGAGCGTGACCGTGCCGTGTGAGCCAGGCTCGGCCAATCCCTATTGCAAGCTGTTGCCCCACCTGCCCGCTTACCCGGGGCAGGCCCGGTTTCCGGCCGACCTCAAGGATTACGGCGGACCGCCTGTGAAGCTGACGGTCATGTTCGAGCTCCCGCGACCGCGCAACAATGGCCGCGAAGCGGCGCCCGGGGTGCAGATGTTCGGGCGGATCGTCAGCAGCCTGCAAGATCGAAATCCGCCTGACCTGTTCATCGCCAGATTGAAGGACGACAGCGGGGTACGGCTTAGCGCGGTCGACAGCAAGCCGCCGATCAGCCCGGCAATCTCGCGCGAGGTATCCAGCATGATCGATCTGCAGGGCCGCGAGATGACCGTTTGGGGCGAAGCACTGAGCTCCGCCACATCGCTCCGCTTCTCGCTCAACAATCGGGATTCGGTGCAGCTCCTTTCAGAATGCACGAAGGCGCCCGACGCAGGGGTCGCCGCGCTCAATCGCCACCGACAGCAGGCCGGTGCCTTCATCTGCCGCCTCAAGACCATTTTCTGATCGCCGGACAAGCGCAGGCGCCCGCTGGCGAGTGCGGGGTAACGCCGGAAGGGAGGACGCGGGCGGGTGGCCGGCGCGGGGGTGCCTGAACCAGACAGGCTTGGCTGGGGCGCTTGAATGGCGAACGGCTGACGAGCAGCACCCCGTTGGACTTGTCGGCGCGATCCTGCGGGCGAAGCGGCAGCGGGGCGGACTCGCACTCGTGCCGCCGGCCGTCGGGGCATACCCCGAAGTTATGGAGCCGGAGTTCGCCGGCCCCTCCTCACCTCAATCGGGCGCGGACGCCTCCGCTGGAGGGTTCGCGCCGGCCTTGCGGGGCCGGGCCAAGAGCTCATCACCCCGCACCGCCGCTGGACCAGTGGTTAGCTGGTGGTGCGGCTTATAACCGATATGGTTTGTTTTGTCAAGATGACTAACCTCCCGTCATTCCCGCGAAAGCGGGAACCCAGGGTAGGCAGGCACTGGATCCCCGCCTGCGCGGGGATGACGATTGAGGAGATTACAACCCCTGCGTCAGGATCACGCGGTAATCGGCACCCTGGAAGCGGAGCTTGCGGGCTTCCTGGTAAGCGGGCGAATTATACCAGGCGCGCGCTGCGTCCATGTCGGGGAATTCGATCAGCACGCAGCTGTTGGCTTCCGGCCCTTCCAGCGTCTCGGTCGCGCCATAGAGCACCAAGGGCTTGGCCGGATGGCCGGCGAGCGATGGCCCGGCCTTGCCGCCATATTCGGCCATGGCGGCCCCGTCGTGTTCGCGTTCCTTGATGAAGATCAGATAGGCGCTCATTCGGGTAACCCTCTCGCTAGTCGCGGCGGATCATGGCGAAATGGCGCAGCTTGGCAAGGGTAGGCGGACCAGCGCCACCCCGCCATTCCCGCGAAAGCGGGAACCCAGGGTCAGCCGGCACTGGATCCCCGCCTGCGCGGGGATGACGGGGGGGAGTGCAGTCTCATCGGAATCTGACCGCAATCTCTTCCAATTAGCAGCTCGCATTACGATGGGATAGAACGACCTAGACTCCAGCCTAGTTGATTAATAGCAAGTCCAATCTTTTCATGAAGTTCAGAAGCTGTTCTGTAAAATATAATTTGCTGCTGAGCAACGTCAAAAGGAATATCCTCCACATTATCTCTATGTGCGAACATTATTACATCTTTTCCCAATGCCTGCGCGATACCCATTTCATAAAAAACATTCGCATTCCTACCATTGAGATTAGCGATTACGAACCTTGAGGAAATGATCTCCCCCAGGATGACAGGAAGAATACTACCAGTTATTTTGCTTTCATCACCTTTAATTGCACGTAGCCCAACCTTTCGACAAGCAACCGCAACGGCGTTTACAATAGGAAGCTCGTATTCAAACAATGGAGTTAGGATAAAAACTTGATCCGGCTTCACTTTTATATATTTCGGATCAATGCCGAAGCTCTTCAAAAAACGAACTGAGTCTACACTATTTTTTTCTTGCTCTAATGCATCCCTGGGCTTCTGACGAACGATAGCGTCCATAACAAGATGATTTATTTCTTCCCACCGGCCGCGATCGCGATAAATTTCGTCGTACATTTTCTTAATGTCAGCCTCGAGAGCCAACCTAGTCTTGTCGAGCTCCACACGGCTCAACTCGTCTCGATAAACCGTTCCCCTCATTCTGACAGTGCTTAGGTATGCGACCATGCTGCCAAAAATGGCCACGGCAACTGCCAAGAATGACACGACCAAGGAGATATCGACCGTCATCGCAGAATTCCGTCATAGTATTGCGATACTAGATTGAGTGAAACGCATATACTTGCAGCAAAAGATATTGAAATCATTATTGAAACTGAGTATTTTGAGCTATCGAGACTTCTTTTTCTCTCCTCGACGAATCGTAGTGCAAACACATTCAGGACAAATATAATAAATATCCAAAGAAATATAACCGACGCCCCTTGCCAGTCCGCAGCTTCATCACCGGCAGCTACCAGCAAAGAACAAGCCGACGCGGTTAATACTGTTGGAATGTCTGCTGCACCCACAACGAAGTCGTCGAACTTTGGAGATCGCGCGACCGCGAACTTTACCACAAAAAGTGCAATCGAGAATGAAATCCCGAACACCATTGCCCAGGGTGGATAGAGAAGTCCGTCAAGCATAGATTGGCCCATGCAGTACGCTGGCCACGGCTGGCGGCTGTGAACAGTGCTGTGACAAAAAAGCCTCCGCGAAACTTGATAGCTTCACGGAGGCTATTGTATTACTTTACTGATCTCAAGCGGTTATTCAGCCGCCTGAACCCCCTCAGCGCCGAACATGTCCGGCTCGCTCGCCACGCCCGGTTCGTTCGCCGCGTCGCCGACGGCCTTGGCGCTGCGGCGGTTGTCGAAGTTGGACCAGACCTGCTGCCAATCGCCGCGGGTGGCGCCCTTTTGAGTATTCGGTGGCGCAGGGTTTCGAAGAAGTTGGCG
>JACDQK010000104.1 GCA_015657645.1 Novosphingobium sp. | reverse complement strand
GGGCCGACGGCAACTGCAACTGCAACATCTGCCCCTACATGGCGCTCAACACGCTCGAGAAGCTCTACGTTGCCCTGCGCGACCTCCAGCCGCGGATCGAGATCGAGGAAGGCCTGCGCCTCGCCGCCAAGAAGAGCCTCGATGCCATGCTGGCGATGGCCAGCGGGACGGTGGGCAAGGGCGACCTTGGTCCGGCCTGAGGCCTAATCCGCAATCCCCAGCAGACGCTTGGCCAGCACCAGGTGCGGGCGGTCGATCATGCGGCGGTCGATCTGGAGCGTCCCGGCGTTGGGCTGGGCGGCGAAGGCGGCGACCACGGCGCGGGCGTGGCTCAGCTCTTCCTCGCTGGGGGTGAAGGCGGCGTTGATCACCGGGACCTGGGCCGGGTGGATCGCCAGCATCCCGCCAAAGCCATCGGCGCGGGCTTCCTCCGCGATGCGCTTCAGCCCTTCCATATCGGCGAAATCGGCGTGGAGCGTGTCGAGCGGCAGCACGCCCTTGGCATGGGCGGTCAGCAGGGTCTGGACCCGGACATAGCGGAAGGCATCGGTCCAGCGGCCTGTGCATCGTACTTGCGCGCGGCGCCGATCGCGGCGGAAAGGTCCTCCCCGCCCCAGACCAGCCCGTGCAGCCGCGGCAGCGGGGCGCTGGCATAGCTGGGGATCGCAATCGCCGCTTCGGCCGTTTCGCTGACCAGGGCGAGGATCTTGGTCGAGCCGGTGGCGATGCCGCAGCGGCCCTCCAGCTCGTAAAGCTCCGCCGCGACGGTCTGGACCGATTCCGGCCCGGCCGACTTGGGCAGCATGATCCCGTCAGGCGCGCCGGGCATGACGGCGGCGAGGTCATCGCGCCACAGCCGGCTGTCGAGCGCGTTGATCCGCACCCAGCGGCCGAACGGGGCCATGCCGCGCTGGCTGGCAAGCCAATTGCGCGACAGTTCGCGAGCCAGCTCCTTGTTGGGGAAGGCGACCGAATCCTCAAGGTCGACGATGATCACGTCGGCCCCGGTATCGGCGGCCTTGCCCAGCTTCTTTTCGCTGTCACCCGGAACGAACAGCCACGACCGCTGCTGCATGGTTGCGACCCCTTCCCGGCTCAGGCGGCGGTGGCTTCGGCCAGCGTCGGATAGTCGGTGTAGCCGGCCGGACCCGGCAGGTACCACGACTTCGGCACATCGACATTGGGCGCCCATTCCGCCCCGACGCGGATCCGCTCGGCCAGGTCCGGGTTTGAGATGTAGGGGCGGCCAAAGCTGATCGCATCGCAGGCCCCGCTCGCCACTTCGGCGGCGGCGCTTTCCGCCGTGTAATCGCTGTTGAGCACCATCGGGCCCTTGTAGATGCTGCGCAGGTGGGCGCCCTGCTTGGGCACTTCGGTCGCGCCAAAGGTGCCATCCGGCCCGGGCTGGCGCAGCTCAAGGAAACCGACGCCAAGGTCCTGCAGCACCTTGGCCGCCGCGCCAAAGGTTTCGGCCGGGGTGGCGTCGTCACAGCCCTGCGTTTCACCATTGGGCGACAGGCGGATCGAGACGCGGCCCGCGCCCCAGACGTCGATCAGCCGCTCCAGCACTTCGCGCATCAGCCGCACGCGGTTCTCGGGCGAGCCGCCGTAATCATCCTCGCGCAGGTTGGACGAGCTGCGGATGAACTGGTCGATCAGATAGCCATTGGCGCCGTGGAGCTGGACCCCGTCGAACCCGGCGGCCTTGGCGTTGGCCGCAGCCTTGCCATAGTCGTCCACGATCCGGGCGATATCGTCGAGCGTCGCGGCGCGGGCCTGCTCATAGGGCTTGCGGCCCGTCGGCGTGTGGGCATGATCCGGCGCCGTGGTGGCCGAGGCCGAGACCGGCGCATTGCCGCCCAGGAAATCGGGGTGGACCAGCCGGCCCATGTGCCACAGCTGCAGCACGATCCGCCCGCCGGCCTGGTGCACGGCTTCAGTCGTCAGCTTCCAGCCTTCGGTCTGGGCATCGCTCCACACGCCCGGCGCGGCGGGCCAGCCCAGCCCTTCAACCGAAATCCCGGTCGCTTCGGAAATGATCAGGCCTGATCCGGCACGTTGGCGGTAGTATTCGGCGATCAGCGCATTGGGGACCGAACCCGGATCCGAGCGGCCGCGGGTCAGCGGGGCCATCAGGATGCGATTGGGGCATTCGATCGCGCCGAGCGAAACCGGCTGGAACAGAGCGTCGTACATCAGGCCTCCACCTTGGATTTGGCACCATTTGGTTTTGCATTCTTAACCGAGCGGCTAAGGCATCATGATGAGCAAGGCAATGGGCGCAGCAACACCGTGGCATTTTGCCGCCCTGCTGGGCGGCAATGTCGCATTGGCGCTAGGGCCGATGTGGGTACGGCTGGCCGATAGCGGCCCGGTCTCGGCCGGGTTCTGGCGGCTGGCGCTGGCCGTGCCGTTCTTCGTTCTGCTCGCCCGCCTGAACCACCAGCCGCTGACCGGCGCGCCGCGCACGGTGCTGTGGGGCGTACTGGCCGGCGGGGTGTTCTTCGCGCTGGACCTGTCCAGCTGGCACCTGGGGATCGAGCTGACCCGGCTGGGCAATGCCACACTGTTCGGCAATGCCGGCTCGATTCTGATCGCCGCCTGGGGCCTGATCATGCTGCGCCGCTTGCCGAGGACCCCGGAATGGCTGGCCTTTGGCGCGGCAATCGTCGGCTCGGCCGTACTGCTGGGCCGCAGCCTGCAGATCGACCACACCACCCTGATCGGCGATCTGCTCTGCCTGCTCGCGGGCTTCCTCTATACCTTCTACATCCTGCTGGCGCAGCGCGGGCGTGCAGTGCTGGGCAGCTGGGCGCTGCTGTTCTGGTCGAGCCTGATCGGCCTGCCGGTGATGGCCGGCTTCGCCCTGCTGCTGGGTGAGCCGTTCTGGCCGACCAACTGGGGGCCGGTCATCGCGCTATCGATCACCAGCCAACTGATCGGGCAGGGCCTGCTGGTCTATGCCCTGCGCCACTTTCCGCCGCTGGTGATCGGCCTGGCGCTGCTGACCCAACCGACCGTCGCGGTCGCGGTTGGCTGGATCTGGTTTAACGAGGTGCTGGGCCCGCTCGACCTGCTGGGCATGGCGCTGGTCGCGGCTGGGCTGGTGCTGGCGCGGGTGGCAGAACGTCCCGCTGCCGCGCCACTTGCGGCCGAAGAGCGGCCCTAGCCCTCAGGCGCTGCTGCCGGTTCAGGCGCTGCAGCCGGAGCTTCTGCTGCTGGGGCTTCGGCCGCTTCAGTCGCACCAGCTTCCGCCGCGCCGCCAGACTTGGCCGTCGACTCAACCTTGGGCGCCAGCGGGGCCTGGCTGCGGACCGTATCGAGCGGCAGCATGGCATCGCTGGCCGAAGCCGGTAGGATCTCGCCCGCCGCCTTGCCGGCGCCTTGGTCCTTCTTGTCCGCACCGCAGGCGGTAAGCGTCAGGGCCAGGATCACGATCGTCAGGTTACGCATGGCTTGTCACTCCTGCGGGCAGGGCCGTTCGAGCGCGGCAAGGAATTCGCCCGCGCGGGCCAGCAGCGCCGAGTCCCAGGTCGGCATATCCACATCATGGCCCAGCCGTGCAAGGCTGGTCACGCCGAACTCCTCGATTCCGCAGGGCACGATCCCACCGAAGTGTGAGAGGTCCGGGTTCAGGTTGACCGAGAAACCATGCATCGTCACCCAGCGGCGGATCCGCACGCCGATCGCGCCGATCTTGGCCTCGCGCCCGTCGATATCACGGGTCCAGATGCCGACGCGGCCTTCGCTGCGCCAGCTTTCCACCCCGAAATCACCAAGCGTCGCGATCACCCAGCCTTCCAGCGCATGGACAAAGCCGCGCACGTCGCGCGCCCGGCGCTTGAGGTCGACGAGGACATAGCCCACCCGCTGCCCCGGCCCGTGATAGGTATAACGCCCGCCGCGCCCGGCCTCGACCACTTCGAAGCGCGGATCGAGCAGCTCATCCGCCGCAGCGCTGGTCCCGGCGGTATAGACTGGCGGATGCTCCAGCAGCCAGACCAGCTCATCGGCGGTCCCTTCGGCGATGGCGGCATTGCGCGCAGTCATGAAATCGAGCGCATGGCGATAGGGCACCTGCGCATAATCGCGGCGCCATTCGATCGATGAAGGCAGGTCCTGAATCATCGCGCGTTGCGTGGCGGCAATCGCTGCTGTTATCAAGGGGCAACAATCCAAGGAGAGTGACCCCATGCGGTTTGATAGCAACAGGGCCTGGCAAGAGGCCACCGCGCTCATTTCCGCCAACCGCGACGTGCTCTGGGCGCTGGCCGGGGTGTTCCTGGTCCTGCCGAGTTTTGCCGTGGGCGTGCTCGCCCCGCCGCCTCAGCCGCCGGCCGGAGCTGATCGCGATGCGCTGATGGCCCTGCTCACCAACTATTACAACAGCGCCTGGCCGTGGCTGCTGGGCATGGCGGTCTGCCAGGTGATTGGCACGCTGGCGATGCTGGCGCTCTATACCGACCGCACGCGTCCAACCGTGGCCGAGGCGTTGCAACTGGCTCTGCGCGGCGCGCTGCCGGTGATCCTGGCGCAGATCTTGGCCGGGATGGCCTTTGCCTTGGTAGCGATGATCCTGATTACCATCGCCGCGATGACGGGATTGCAGGTTTTCGCCACGCTGATTGTCGCGCTCTGCCTGGCCGCGCTGATCTATCTGATGGTCCGGATCTCGCTGGTCGCTCCGGTGGTGATGGTCGATGGCGAGCGTAACCCGATCGCTGCGCTCAAGCGCTCATGGGCGCTGACGCGCGACAATGCCGGTCGGTTGCTGCTGTTCTATACCTTGCTGCTGATCGGCTTCGGGATCGTGATCCTGCTGGTCGGCGGCCTGGCCGACCTGCTGCTGCGCCTGGTCCTGGGGGTGGAACTGGGCACGGCGCTGGGCACGTTGGTTTCGGCGGCGCTGCAGGCGGTCATGGCGATCTTCTTCATGGCGGTCTATGCCGCAACCCACCGCCAGCTCGCCCGCCCGGAAACGCCCGCGCCGGTCATTCCGATCGAGTAGCGCCTAGTCCTTCCAGCCCCAGAACAGCTTGCACGGCAGGACGTTCAGCCATTCGAAGTCCTGGTCGATCCGGGTGAAATGCCGGGCCATGAAATCGCGGGCCTTGGCGCTGAACTGATAGACCAGGAAGGCCCCGCCGGGCCGCAGTACGCGGTGGGTGGCGGCGGCAATTGCCGGGCCGACGCCATCGGGCAGGGTCGAGAACGGCAGGCCAGACAGCACGTAGTCGGCGTGGTCGAAGCCGTGGGCCTGGACGATATCCTCCACATCCGCCGCCGAACCCAGCACCGGGATGAAGCGGCTGTCGGCAATCGTCGCCTTGAGGTAATCGATGTAGAGCGGGTTGGTATCGATCACGATCAGCCGCCCGTCGCGCGCCAGCCGTTCCAGCACCGGGCGGCAGAACGTGCCCACGCCCGGGCCATATTCGACGAACAGCTTGCACTCATCCCACTTCACCGGCCCGAGCATCCGGGCAATCGTGAAACGCGAGGAGGGGATGATCGAGCCGACCATCACCGGATGCTCGACGAAGCCTTGCAGGAAGACGCCCCACGGGCCCATCGCCCGCTTGAGGCGTTGCTTGATGCGGGCGGCGAGCGGCTTGCGG
>JACDQK010000103.1 GCA_015657645.1 Novosphingobium sp. | reverse complement strand
CCCAGACGACCAGGGCTCTCGGCCCGCGGCGCATGTCGCCGCAGGCCGAAGATCTGCGGATCGCTGGTGGCGATAGTCGATGACGTTGGCGGCGACATTGCCGCGTCCGTCGAGTTCGACCCCGGCCTGATCGAGCAGGCCCTGCTTGCGCGGGCCGACAAAGCCCATGGCGAGCAGGATCAGGTCGGACTTGAGGACGAACTCGCTGCCAGCGACTTCCTGCATCCGCCCATCCACCCATTCGACCTTCACGCATTCCAGGCCGGTCACGTCGTTCTCGCCCACCACGCGCTTGGTCAGGACTGACCAGTCACGCTCCACGCCTTCTTCATGGCTGGTCGAGGTGCGCAGCTTGAGCGGCCAGTCCGGCCAGGTCAGCGCCTTGTCTTCCTTTTCCGGCGGCTTGGGCATGATCTCAAGCTGGGTGACCGAAGCCGCACCCTGGCGGTTCGAGGTGCCAACACAGTCCGATCCGGTATCGCCGCCGCCGATCACGATCACGTGCTTGCCGGTTGCGGTCAGGGTGCCGCGCGGGGCGGCGCGCAGTTCGTCGTCACCGGCGACGCGCTTGTTCTGCTGGGTCAGGAATTCCATCGCCAGGCGGACGCCCGGCAGTTCGGCGCCCGGAATTTCAAGCCGGCGGGGCGCTTCCGCGCCGCCCGACAGGACGATCGCGTCGAAGTTTTCCTTCAGGCTCTCAATCGAGACATGGACGCCGACCTCGGTCGAGGTGCGGAACTGCACGCCTTCGGCTTCCATCTGGACCAGCCGCCGGTTGATCAGGTGCTTTTCCATCTTGAAGTCGGGGATGCCATAGCGGAGCAGGCCGCCGGCGCGGTCGTTCTTTTCGAACACGGTGACCGAGTGGCCAGCGCGGGCCAGCTGCTGGGCGGCGGCCATGCCGGCCGGGCCAGAACCGACCACGGCCACGGTCTTGCCGGTGCGCTTGGCCGGAACCTGCGGGTGGATCCAGCCGTTTTCCCAGCCCTTGTCGACGATCGCGCATTCGATGCTCTTGATCGTCACCGGCTGGTCGATGATGTTCAGCGTGCAGCTCGCCTCACACGGAGCGGGGCAGATGCGGCCGGTAAACTCCGGGAAATTGTTGGTCGAATGCAGCACTTCCAGCGCATTCTGCCAGTCACCCTCATAGACTAGGTGGTTCCAGTCCGGGATGATGTTGTTCACCGGGCAGCCGTTGTGACAGTAAGGAATGCCGCAATTCATGCACCGCGAAGCCTGCGCCTTCAGCGCGGGTTCGGCATGCGGGATCACGAATTCCTTGTAGTGATGCAGCCGCTCCTTGGGATCGGCATAGCTGCGATCCTGGCGGTCAAGCTCGAGAAAGCCGGTTTCCTTGCCCATTGTCGTTACTCTGCTGCGACCGAGGCGGCTTCAAGCCGTTCGGTTTCCATTTGCTTCAGTGCCCGCGCGTAATCCTTGGGCATGACCTTGACGAACTTGCCGAGCGTGTTCGCCCAGTCATCGAGCAGGGCGCGCGCGCGCTTGCTGCCGGTGTGGAGATGGTGCCGCTCAAGCAGGATGCGCAGGCGTTCGCCGTCGTGGCGCAGCATGTCACCCATGCCAAAGTCCTCGACCGAGCGCGGGCGCTGTTGCGGCCGGCCGGCACCGTCATCCTCGTCGCGTTCGGCCGAAATCGGCAGCAGATCGACCTGGGCCAGGTTGCACAGCTTGGCGAACTCGCCGCGCTCGCCATAGACATAGGCAACACCGCCCGACATGCCGGCCGCGAAGTTGCGCCCGGTCCGGCCGAGCACGACGACCACGCCGCCAGTCATGTATTCGCAGCCGTGATCGCCGGTCCCTTCGACCACCGCGATCGCGCCCGAATTGCGCACCGCGAAGCGTTCCCCGGCAACGCCATTGAAGTAGGCTTCACCCGCAATCGCGCCGTAAAGCACGGTGTTGCCGACGATGATGTTCTGCGTGGCTTCGCGCTCGACATGGGCCGGCTGGCGCACGATCACGCGCCCGCCCGAAAGCCTTTGCCGACATAGTCGTTGGCATCGCCGGTCAGGTCGAGGGTCACGCCGTGGGCCAGGAAGGCGCCGAAGCTCTGCCCGGCCACGCCGCTCAGGCGGATCGCGATGGTGTTGTCCGGCAGGCCGGCATGGCCATAGCGCTTGGCCACTTCGCCCGAGAGCATCGCGCCGACCGTGCGGTTGACGTTGATCACCTTGCGCTCGATCACCACCGGCTGCTTCTTCTCAAGCGCGTCGCCCGCCGCGGCGATCAGATCGTTGTCGAGCGCCTTTTCAAGGCCATGGTCCTGCGTCCCCGACCAGCCGAGCGAGGGGCTGTCACCCAGCGGCACCTGGTGGAGGATCCGGCTGAGGTCGACGCCCTTGGCCTTCCAGTGGTCGATGGCCTGCTTCATGTCGAGCCGGTCAACCCGGCCGACCATTTCGGCAATCGTGCGGAAGCCCAGTTCGGCCATGATCGCCCGCAGCTCTTCGGCGACGAAGAAGAAGTAGTTGATCACGTGTTCCGGCTGACCCGTGAAGCGCGCGCGCAGCACCGGGTCCTGCGTCGCCACACCAACCGGGCAGGTGTTGAGGTGGCACTTGCGCATCATGATGCACCCGGCTGCGATCAGCGGGGCGGTGGCAAAGCCGAACTCGTCCGCGCCGAGCAGCGCGGCCACGGCCACGTCACGGCCGGTGCGCAGGCCGCCATCGGCCTGGACCGCGATGCGGCTGCGCAGGTTGTTGAGGATCAGCGTCTGCTGGGTTTCAGCCAGGCCGATCTCCCACGGGGAGCCCGCGTGCGTCAGCGAGGTCAGCGGCGAAGCGCCGGTCCCGCCTTCGTAGCCCGAAATCGTCACATGGTCGGCGCGGGCCTTCGAAACGCCCGCGGCGACCGTGCCGACGCCGACTTCGGAGACCAGCTTGACCGAGATGCGCGCGCCGCCGTTGACGTTCTTGAGGTCGTGGATCAGCTGGGCCAGATCCTCGATCGAGTAGATGTCATGGTGCGGCGGGGGCGAGATCAGGCCGACGCCCGGGGTCGAGTGGCGGGTCTTGCCGATCACCTTGTCGACCTTGTGGCCGGGCAGCTGGCCGCCTTCGCCGGGCTTGGCGCCCTGGGCCATCTTGATCTGGATGTCGTCGGCGTTGACCAGGTATTCGGTGGTCACACCGAACCGGCCAGAGGCGACCTGCTTGATCGCCGAGCGCATCGAATCCCCGCTCGGCAGCGGCTTGAACCGGTCCGGCTCCTCGCCGCCTTCTCCCGTGTTCGACTTGCCGCCGATCCGGTTCATGGCGATGGCCAGCGTGGTATGGGCCTCGCGGCTGATCGAGCCGAAGCTCATCGCCCCGGTGGCGAAGCGCTTGACGATCTCGCTGGCCGGTTCGACCTCGCTGAGGTCGAGCGGCTTGTCGGCCGGCTTGAATTCCATCAGCCCGCGGATGGTCAGCATCCGGGTCGACTGGTCGTTGATGGTTTGGGCGAACTCGCGGTACTTTTCCGAAACGTTGCCGCGCACCGCGTGCTGGAGGGCGGCGATGTTCTGCGCGGTCCAGGCGTGTTCCTCGCCGCGCAGGCGCAGGCCGTACATCCCGCCGACATCGAGCATGTTCTTGTAGATCGGGTTGTCGCCATAGGCCGCCTGGTGACGACGCACGGTTTCCTCGGCCACTTCGGCCAGGCCAATGCCCTCGATCGTAGTGGCGGTGCCAGTGAAGTACTTCTCGATGAACTGGCTGGAGAGGCCAACCGCGTCAAAGATCTGCGCGCCGCAGTAGGACTGGTAGGTCGAGATGCCCATCTTGGACATGACCTTCAGAATGCCCTTGCCGACCGCCTTGATGTAGTTCTTCTGCACCGTCTTGGCGTCGAGCGGCATCTCCTTGCGGACGCGGAGCTCTTCCAGCGTCTCGAAGGCGACATAGGGATTGATCGCTTCGGCGCCGTAGCCGGCCAGCACGCAGAAGTGGTGCACTTCGCGCGCTTCGCCGGTTTCGACCACCAGCCCGGTCTGCATGCGCAGGCCCTGGCGGACGAGGTGGTGGTGCACCGCCGCCGTGGCCAGCAGGGCCGGCATCGGAATGCGGTCAGGCCCCTGGGCGCGGTCGGACAGGATCAGGATGTTCTTGTCCTGCAGCACGGCTTCGGTCGCCGCCCAGCACATT
>JACDQK010000010.1 GCA_015657645.1 Novosphingobium sp. | reverse complement strand
GGGTGCTGGCGATCTGGTCGGCCGAGCGTGACGACAAGTTCGTCCGGCGCATGGAGAGCGTCGGCTTCACTGTTGAGGAAGTCGAAGTCCGCGCCCGTTATGACGCCGAGGGCCGCGGCAAGGGCCCCCGCCACGTCATCTGGTTTGCGACGTACTCCGCTTAAGGCAGCAGCAGCGTCGATCCGGTGGTCTTGCGATCTTCGAGATCGCGGTGGGCCTGCGCAGCATCGGTCAGGGCATAGGTCTGGCCGATCGTGACGGTCAGCTTACCGCTGGCCACCATCTCCCACAGCTTGGCTGCGCCAGACAGGGCATCGGCCGGCTCGCGCCAGTAATCGAACAGGGTCATCCGCGTGACGAACAGCGAACCGTGGCCGGCCAAGACGCCCAGGTTGACTCCGGTCACCGGGCCGCTGGCATTGCCAAAGCTGACGATCATGCCGCGCCGGCGGACCGACTTGAGTGAAGCCTCCCAGGTCGCCGCCCCAACGCCATCATAGCTGACCGCGACGCCGACTCCGTCGGTGGCGGCACGCACCTTGTCGGCCAGCTCCGGATCGCTGGTCAGCAGCACCAGTTCCGCGCCGGCCTGCTTGGCGAGCTCGATCTTGTCGGCGCTGCCGACCGTGCCGATCACCCGCACGCCGCGCGCCTTCAGCCATTGCACCAGCAGCAGGCCAACGCCGCCGGCCGCTGCGGGAACCAGCGCCCATTCGCCTGCGCCAAGCGGAGCGCAGCGCTCGGCCAGCGCCTCGACCGTCGCACCCTTGAGCAGGACTGCCGCAGCAGTCTTGGAATCGACGCCATCGGGCACCGGGAACAGGTCCGTTTCTTTCAGGATGCGGGCGCTGGCATAGGCGCCCGGGCCGGTAAAGCTGGCGACGCGCTGGCCAGGTGCGACCCGCGTCACGCCTTCGCCCACGGCTTCGACCACGCCGGCCGCTTCCATGCCGAGCCCACTGGGCATCGGCTGCGGGTAGAGCCCGGTGCGGTGATAGGTATCGATGAAGTTCAGCCCGACCGCCTCTTGCCGCACCAGCACTTCGCCGGGGCCGGGGGCGGGCAGCTCGACCGTCCGCCACTGGATCACCTCAGGGCCGCCGGTCTGTTCGAAATAGGCCTGAACTGCTTGCATCTCTGAACTCCTTTTCGGCGATTAGGCCTGGGCTTCGCGCCAGTCGCGCCGGACCTTCTTGGCGAGGCTCCACTTGTGGACTTCGGTGGGGCCATCATAAATCCGGAAGGCGCGGACTTCGCGGAAGACCTGCTCGACAATGGTCTTGTCGGTCACCCCGGTGCCGCCCATCACCTGGACGCAGCGGTCAGCGATCCGCATCAGCGCTTCGGATACCGCGACCTTGGCCATCGAGCTTTCGGTTGTGCCGAGGCTGCCGGTGTCGAGCACGCCCGCGCACCAGTCGATCATCAGCTCGGCCTGTTTGATGTCGATCAGGTTCTCGGCCAGCATGAAGCCGACACCTTCGTGCTCGATCAGCGCCTTGCCAAAGGCCATGCGGCGGCAGGCATAGTCGCTGGCGATCTCGTGCGCGCGGATGCAGCAACCAAGCCAGCGCATGCAGTGCGAGAGGCGGGCCGGGGAGAGGCGGACCTGGGCATATTTGAACCCGTCGCCCGGTTCGCCCAGCATCTGGCTGGCCGGCACGCGCAGGTTGTCGATCGTGACGGTGGCGTGGCTACCGGGCATTGAGCTGTCGATCGTGTTGGGCACGTCGTCGATCCGGATTGCCGGATCGGGCAGATCGACCAGGAACATGCAGGCGCCGCCATCCTCAGCCTTCGCCATGACGATCCCGACGCTCGCACCGTCCGCTCCGGTGATGAAGGTCTTGCGGCCATTCACCACCCAGTGGTTGCCGTCCTGGCGGCAGGTGGTGAGCATCATCGAGGGGTCGGAGCCGGCGCCGTTGTCATCCGACGGCTCGGTCATGAAGAAAGCGCTGCGGGCGCGGCCTTCGACCAGGGGTTTGAGAAAGTGGTCTTTCTGCTCATCCGTGGCCTTGTGGCCCAGCAGGTACATGTTGCCCTCGTCCGGGGCCATGGTGTTGCAGGCCAAGGGGCCGAGCGGCGAGAGGCCCGACTTGATCAGCACCAGCGCCGTCTCGCGCTGGGTCAGGTGGCTGCCATCGGGCAGGATATGCGGGGTCAGCACCTCGGCAGCGCGGGCATGTTCGCGCATCTCGTAGACCAGCTCGTCGAGCGGCGCGCCATGGTGGTCGCGGCGCGGATCGCGTTCATAGGGGACTACGACGTCGCGGACGAAGGCTTCGACCTTTGCAGCGATTTCGAGGGCGCGGGGGGACGGGTTGAGGCTGAGTTCGATTCTGGACATGACGGGCCCTCTAGGTTGACCCGGCGATGGCGCGAACTGGCAATATGCGCAAGGCCGAACCAATCGACCTGATGGCTGGGGCGGCAGGATTGACCTCGCTGCGCTCGGTCGCCTCCGCTGCGCTCCGGCCCGAACCTGAGTCTTTGTTGTTCGCAGGTTCGGTTAGGTAGCGTGATGGCTGGGGCGGCAGGATTCGAACCTGCGAATGCCGGTACCAAAAACCGGTGCCTTACCACTTGGCGACGCCCCAGCAGCCGCGCGCCTTTAGCATGCCGCGCGGGATAGGGAAGGGGGCTATTTGTCCTCGGTCAGCTTGTCGAAATCGGCCGCCGAGTGGCGCTCGATCAGGCCGGTCGCGACATTGACCTTCTGCCCGCGCTTCACCGCGGGGCGGGCCAGGATTTCCTCCACCCAGCGCCCGACGTTGGTGTACTCGTGCAGCGAGAGGAAGGTGGCGGAATCGTTATAAGCGAAGCCGCGATAGAGCAGGCCGAACCAGGCATAGGTCGCCATATCAGCGATAGTATACTCGTCACCGGCCAGGAACCGCGCTTCACCCAAGCGCTTGTCGGCCACGTCGAACAGCCGTTTGGTTTCCATCGAATAGCGATCGATCGCATATTCGATCTTGATCGGGGCATAGGCATAGAAGTGGCCAAAGCCGCCGCCAATGAACGGTGCGCTGCCCATCTGCCACATCAGCCAGGACAGGCACTCGGCGCGGCCCTTGGCGTCGGTCGGGATGAAGGCGCCGAACTTCTCGGCCAGATGCAGCATCATTGCGCCGCTTTCGAACAGGCGGATCGGTTCGGGGCCAGAGCGGTCAAGCAGGGCGGGGATCTTGGAGTTGGGATTGATCGCGACGAAGCCCGATCCGAACTGGTCGCCTTCGCCAATGTTGATCAGCCAGGCATCGTACTCGGCGCCGCTGTGCCCGGCTTCAAGCAGTTCCTCGAGCAGGATCGTCACCTTCTGGCCGTTGGGCGTGCCGAGTGAGTAGAGCTGGAAGGGATGCTCACCCACCGGCAGCTCCTTCTCATGCGTCGCGCCAGAGATGGGCCGGTTGATCTTGGCGAACCTACCGCCGCTTTCCTTGTCCCAGGTCCAGACCTTGGGCGGGGTGTATTCGGCATCGGCCATCGCGGGGCACCTTTCATTTCATTTCGCAACGGGAAGGTGGCGGCAGCCGCTGCCAAGCGCAAGTGGGCGCGGCCAATCTTCGCGCTGGATTTACTTTCCGTTAAGCAAGATCACCTAAACCTTGCGGCATGGCATCGCTCGCATTCAACCTCTTCCGCTCGTCGCGCCCCGCTCCGGTGGAGC
>JACDQK010000102.1 GCA_015657645.1 Novosphingobium sp. | reverse complement strand
GGGCCCCACAGCTTGGGCTCGTGGCCCGTCACCCGGCGGTGGAGCGCGTCGATCACTGCGGCTTCGTCGCGCCGCCGCTCGTCCGGCACGGCGGCAATGAAATCCGCCGCGCTGACTTCGGTCGGCTTGGTCTTGAGTTCTGCCTTGGCCACTGGCTTGCCCTCCTACCCCCCATTGTCCTAGGGGCCGCGTCGAATCCTATCTCTTTTCCAGCGGAATTCCAGCCATGAGCGACATCAAGCGTGTAGTCCTCGCCTATTCGGGCGGCCTCGATACCTCGGTGATCCTGAAGTGGCTGCAGGTGACCTACAATTGCGAGGTGGTGACCTTCACCGCCGACCTCGGCCAGGGCGAAGAGCTGGAGCCGGCCCGCGCCAAGGCCAAGCTGATGGGCGTGCCGGATGAGCACATCTATATCGACGACCTGCGCGAGGAGTTCGTCCGCGACTTCGTCTTCCCGATGATGCGCGCCAATGCCCGCTATGAAGGCGATTACCTGCTCGGCACCTCGATTGCGCGGCCGCTGATCTCGAAGCGGCTGGTCGAGATCGCGCATGAGACCGGCGCCGATGCCGTGGCCCACGGCGCGACCGGCAAGGGCAATGACCAGGTCCGCTTCGAACTGTCGGCCTATGCACTCGATCCCAATATCAAGGTGATCGCCCCCTGGCGCGAGTGGGACCTGACCAGCCGCACCGCGCTGATCGCCTGGGCCGAAGCGCACCAGATCCCGGTGCCCAAGGACAAGCGCGGCGAAAGCCCGTTCTCGACCGACGCCAACCTCCTTCACACCAGCAGCGAGGGCAAGGTGCTCGAAAATCCGTGGGATGAGACCCCGGACTATGTCTATTCGCGCACGGTCAACCCGGAGGACGCGCCCGACGCGCCGGAATACATCACCATCGACTTTGAAAAGGGCGATGGCGTGGCGCTGAACGGCACGGCGATGAGCCCGGCGACGCTGCTGGCCGCGCTCAATGACCTGGGCCGCAAGCACGGGATCGGCCGGCTCGATCTGGTCGAGAACCGCTTCGTCGGCATGAAGAGCCGCGGCATGTACGAGACCCCGGGCGGCGAGATCTATGCCCGCGCGCACCGCGGCATCGAATCGATCACGCTCGATCGCGGCGCAGCGCACCTCAAGGACGAGCTGATGCCGAAGTATGCCGAGCTGATCTACAACGGCTTCTGGTTCGCGCCCGAGCGCGAGATGCTGCAGGCCGCGATCGATCACAGCCAGGCGAAGGTTTCGGGCACGGTCCGGCTGAAGCTCTACAAGGGCATGGCCAGCGTGGTCGGGCGCAAGAGCCCCAACTCGCTCTACAGCGAGCGCCACGTGACCTTCGAGGATGATGCCGGTGCCTATGACCAGAAGGACGCGGCCGGCTTCATCAAGCTCAACGCGCTCCGGCTGCGGCTCCTGGCCCAGCGCGACCGCTGATTTTTCGCGTCCGATGCGGCGCGACTCGATTCTGTCCACTGCACTGGGCGACTTATCCACCGCCCAATGGGGTGCCTGTGGATAAGTCGGCATTTTCCCGCTTGTGCGACTCAGGATTGAGGCGCAGCTTTCAGGTGTCGAGAGGCTAAACCGAACCTGAACTTCCGGCGGGAAACCGCTGAAAGGAAAGGGGAAAACACAACCTCAAGATGCTGGCAGCGATGCCCGCAGCAGTGTCGGAAAACACGCGGGAAAGGCTCTTCGGAGCGGCTCACGCGAACCGCAGATGCAGCGAGCGGCGCGCAGTCAGGAGGCTGCTTCGAAGCAGTCGGAAAGGCGGACGGAAAGCATGGCTTCGGCCAGGCAGACGGAAGGCCGGAACGGCGGGCGGGAAGCGGCTACGGAACCGCCAGGCGATACGGGAAAGGCTTTCGGGCCGGAACCGCCGCCTGACGGGACCGGGACGCCGGAAGCGAATTCGGACGATGAACGCCGGCTCTCGCGAGCCAGCCGGAATGTGCGAGACAGTGTGTGAAGCCAGGCTTCGGCCCGGTGGAACAGGCCCGATGCGACGAGCATCACGATGCAAGAGCACTCACGGTGCGATGGCACGCGAGGTGGTCGACAACGCATCACCGCGGCTGAACTGTCCAGGACAACCCCGGAACGGCGATCGCCCAACTCGGCCGAAAGAACAGAAGGCGTAGCGTGGGGCTGGTGGCGACACCGGCCCCATTTGCTTTGGTCTAGCGGACGAAAAGGCTCGCAAGTTCGACATGCGTCGACCAGCGGAACTGGCCGACGGGGCGCAGCTCGGCCAGACGGTAGCCGGCATCGATCAGCATGGCGGCGTCCTTGGCCCAGCTGGCCGGGTTGCAGCTGACATAGACGACCTTCGCCACCGTGCTCTCGGCGATCCGCTCCACCTGCTCGCGCGCGCCGGCGCGGGGCGGATCGAGCAGGATGGCGGCAAAACGGTTCAGCTCATCCGGCAGCAGCGGATTGCGGAACAGGTCGCGGTGGTCGCAGTGGACCGGCAGCCCGGTGCGGCCCGCCGCCGCCTTGCAGGCCAGATGCGCCGCGCGCTCAGCCTCGGCCGCCAGCACCTTGGTCTCCGGCCCGGCCAGCGCAAAGGCAAACGTGCCAAGGCCGGAAAACAGGTCGGCGACCGTCGCGCTGCCCGCCAGCCACTCCTGTGCCGCCGCGACCAGCGCAGCCTCGCCGTCGGCCGTCGCCTGGAGGAAAGCGCCCGGCGGGAACGGCACGGCCACGCCCGAGAGCGTGATCGTCACCGGCTCCGGCTCCCACACCGTGTCCGGGCCGTACCCGGCATCCAGCGTCAGCCGCGCCAGGGCATGATCGCGGGCGAAATCGAGCAGCAGCTCGGTCAGCAGCAGCCCTTCGGCGCTGAGGCCCTTGATGCCGAGGTCCAGCCCCTGATCGGTGACCGTCGCCTCGATATCTGCAGCGAGCTTGGCATGGGCGTGCTTGCCGGGCTTGCCCTTGCTCTTCTTCGGCTGGCTTTGCCCCAGCTTGATCAGCAGCTTGCGCAGGGCCGGCAGCACGGCAACGATCTCAGGCCGCAGGACGGGGCACTCGCTGAGTTCGACCAGCCGGTGCGACTTGGCTTCGCGAAAGCCGATCACTACCCGGCCCTGGCTGCTCTCCGCCCGCAGCGAGGCGCGGCGGCGGCTGCCAGGCGGCGAAAGATGCGGCGGCGTGATCAGCTCTGCACCCAGTTCCTGCGAGGACGAGGCATTGCTTACCCGCGCGGCGACGAAATCAGCCAGACTCTCTTCATCGAGCTGCTGCAACTGGCAGCCGCCGCATTGGCCAAAGTGGCGGCACGGCGGCGTGACATGGTGCGGACCCGGATCCAGCGTGCCGTCAGCGCGCAGGGTGTCGCCCGGCGCAGCGCCCCAGGCATAGCGGCCAGAGGGGGTTACGCCGTCGCCCTTGGCGGCGATGCGGATGATGGGTTCGTCGATGTCAGTCACAAGCAGGCCGCGTAGGCCCTTGCCACCTGCTCCGCAAGCTGTCCGGCGGTAAAGGGCGCGGGCGTGTGCCGCGCGGCCTCGCCGTGGAGCCACACACCCTCACAGGCGGCCGCAAAGGCATCGGCCCCATTGGCGAGGCGGCTGGCGATAGCCCCGGCGAGGACATCGCCTGTTCCAGCGGTCGAAAGCCAACTCGAGGCCCGCAGGGCGAAGGCCACGCGGCCATCGGGCGCGGCCACAACGGTATCGGCCCCCTTGGCAACCACGACTATCCCGCTCATCCGCGCCAGCGCCTCGGCCCGCTCGACCTTGCTGCCCGAGCCTTCGAACCCGAAGGCGCGTTCGAGCGCAAAGAGTTCGCCCTCATGCGGTGTGGCGATCACCGGGACCTCGCGCTCGGCCAGGTTGCGCGGGCTGAGCAGGACCAGGCCATCGGCATCGACCACCGCCGGGATTGGCTCTGACAGCGCCACGGCCAACCGCTCGCGCGCAACAGCGTCACGCCCCAGTCCCGGCCCGACCAGCAGCGCGGCAAAGCGGCTGTCGGTCAAGACTTCGGCCAGCGGCTCGCGATCGACCACCAGATCGGGCGGCGCGCCCTCGCCCGCGCCCAGCAGCTTAACGTAGCCGGCCCCTGCCCCTTGCGCCGCGCGCGCCGCCAGCAGCGCCGCGCCGGGCATGGCCCCGGCAACCACGCCGAGCAGCCCGCGCTTGTATTTGTGATCGTCCGCCGCTGGCGAAAGGAGCTGCGGGCGACCGATCAGCCGTCCAGCTTCTGGTAAGTCGGCCACGCCAATCGGCACCAGCCGCAGTTCGCCCATCGTCGGCACAGCGGGCAGCAGGAAATGCGCCGGCTTCCACGCGCCCAGGGCCAGGGTCAAATGCCAGTCGGGCAAGCTGGCGTTGAGCATCAAGCCGTTGTCGGCATGGACCCCGCTCGGCAGGTCGATCGCCACCCGGCGCGGATGGCTGGCGGCCAGGCGGTTCAGCAGCGCGTGGTCGTCCACCTCCAGCGGACGGGTCAGGCCGGTGCCGAACAGGCAATCGACCAGCACCTCGCCCTGCGGCGCGGCATCGCGGGTAAGCACTTTGCCCTGGTAGAGCCCGCGAGCGGTGCGAGAAGCTTCGGTCTTGGATTCGCTGGCGGCGATCACCGCGACAGTACCGCCGCGCTCGCGGATCGCCTCGGCAATGACATAGCCATCGCCGCCATTGTTGCCGGGGCCGCAGAGCACAGTCACGGCGCGGCCGCCGCTCATTCGCCAGACCCATTCGGCTGCACCGCTTCCGGCGCGCTGCATCAGTTCATCGACCGAGATGCCATCCGCGATCAGCGCCTGTTCCGCATCGCGCATCTGCGCAGCGGTCAGGACCTGGTCAGGGCTTTGGCGCATCAGCCTTCACCGGCACAACATAGCGATCGTCGCCCAGGATCACCTCCCAGCGATCCTGTTTGAGCGCCGACTGGCTCTGCTCCGCGCCATCGGCAGCCATCAGGTTCTGGCCATCGGCGCTCGCGACGAGGCGGCGGAACTTGCCATCGGGATGCCGCACCACAAAGGCGGCGCGACCCTCTTCGGTCCCGCGCTCCAGCGTGCAATCCTGCGCCAGTTCGGTCGCTCCGCCCAGGCCGCACCAGATTGTTTCGGCCTTGGCTTGCGGCGCAGCATCTTCCGCTGCCGGCCCGCAGGCCGTCAGCAGTAAAGTGATGGCGAGGCTAGATATCCGCGTAAACATGGGTTTCGGCCTTGGCCCCGGGGTGCGTCACCGCGCCCTTGTAGGCCGGACCAACGATCTGCGCATAGCGCCAAAGTGCACCCGCATTGTAGTCGT
>JACDQK010000101.1 GCA_015657645.1 Novosphingobium sp. | reverse complement strand
CGCAGCTTGACCGACATCCTTGACGAATATGAATTCCTCGAAGGCGATGAACGCTATCGCCTGCTGATCGAGCTGGGGCGTGAACTGGAGCCGATGCCCGATGCGCTGAAGACCGATGCCACGCTGGTGCGCGGCTGTTCGGCCTCGGTCTGGGTCTATCCGACCCGTACCGAGGATGGCCGCCTGCACTTCCTGGCTGACAGCAATGCCGCGATTACCAAGGGGATCATCGCGCTGGTGCTGTCCGCCGTGCAGGACCAACCGCCCGCCGCAGTCGCCGCGATGGACATGGCGAGCGCGCTTGAACCCTTTGACCTCAAGAACCAGCTCAGTTCAAACCGGACGCAAGGGATCCCCAACATGATTTCGCTGATCCAGGATACCGCCAGCCGCTATACGGGCACCTGAGGTGGTCGCGCGCCCGCTTTACATGACGGGAGGCCTGATCGCTCTCGGCCTCGGTCTGATCGGCGTGGCCCTGCCGATTGTGCCGACCGTGCCGTTCCTGCTGCTGGCCGCCTTCTGTTTTGCCCGCAGCCATCCCGAATGGGCGCGGCGGCTTTATGACCACCCGACCTATGGCCCGGGCCTGCGCGACTGGCGCGATCGCCGCGCGATCAGCCGCAAGGCCAAGATTTCTGCGGTAGTAGCCATGACGATCGGCGCGGCGTTTACCTGGTTCACCGTGGGCTTTCCGTGGGTGTGGATTTCGCTGGCCGTGCTGACGATTGCCGGCACCTGGATCTGGACCGCGCGGAATAGCCTGTTGGATTTGCGGGCCTGGGCGCGCGAAGGCAGACAACGGGTGCGGCCGGTGCGTTGCTGCCCGTCTGGCCTGATCGGGCTTAGGCCGGTGTCTATTCAATGCGAACGGCAGCGGGGGGACAACCTGAAACCCGTCTGCGCGGCCCTGCGGTCAGCGGAGCTGGCGGGTCGGGCTCGCTCCCCTGCCGCCTGGCTATTCATCCGCGATCCGGGGTGGTGCCTGACGCACCGGCCCTTGCCGGGTTCGGGCGGCACGCGTTACCGATCCCGCACCCGTTGCTGGCGGAACTTATAACCGATTTGGTTGTTAAAGTCAACAGTAATGTGCCAACATTGCAACTAAGGGTGCGGCGCCTCGACATAGTGGCGGGCCAGCCAGTCTTCGCCATAGTCGTTGCGCGGATCGCGCACGATCGCGTGGACATGGTTGCCGCCGGAACCATCGGCCTGGGGCTCACGGACGTATTCGATCAGGATCGAAGGGCCCGCGATCCGGTACATGAACCGTTTCGTGCGATCGTCTACCGGGCCCCACCAGGCAAAGTGCAGCTTGGCGGGACCATCGGCGCGAATCGCCGCCATCTGCGCATCGGCCGCCTCGCGGTTGGCAAAGCCAACGAATTCCTCAACCAATGCCATAAGCCCTTCGCGTTGGGCCGGTGACAGACGATTGGCGGCGATTCCAGCCGGAGGCTGCGGCTTGTCCTTGCGGCCCTTGCCAGTGAACTGCGCCGGGTCCACCGCGGTCCCGACCAGCGCCGCTTTGCGCTGAGCGGGGTCGAGCGAGGCAATGAGCGCAAAACCGCCGGCAATCTCATGATCCAGCACGCGCCAGCCGGCATAGGGTCCCTGACGAATGATCTGCGGATTAGCCCCAAGGAACAGGGGCGTAAAGGCAATGCGCCCATCAACGACAGTGAAGTTTGCTGCAAAGTGATGGCCGTTGATCATCCAGCCCCAGCGGGCCGAGCCCGGCTCACCGAACAGGCTGATCCAGTAGTTGCCAGAGCCCCGTGCCGCGACGCCGCGCTCGGCCGCGGCGCGACGCTCGGCTGGAACGTTGGGCAGATTGGCCGCTTCGATCCCATGCAGGATATCGTCGATCCACATGATCGTAGCCGCCTCGCCATATCCCTCGCCGCTCATCGCAGCGGCCATCAAGTCATGCAGCGCCACGCGCTGGGCATCGCTGAGTTCACTCAGCGCCAGCGCGGTGCGGGGATAGGCCGTTGCTGGCAGGTTGCTCCAGTCCGTCCGGGCGGCATTGTCATTAAGCGCGCGGATGAACTTTGCGCGCTGGGCCGGATCGAGCGTAGCGACAAACCGCGCCGCCGCATCGCTCATCGCTTTGGCGCGGGCCGCACTGTCAGCGGCTAATGGGACTGGTGCCGGATGGGCAAGGGCTACGCCGGGTGAGACCAATGCTGCCGCCACTGCGGCAATTGCCAATGCGATCCTGTTCATTCCACCCCCACTCCGCTGCGAACCGAAGCGACCCGGTGGGAAGGCTATGTCAATTGGCTGTCGCGCACAATCGCTATCCCGGCTTCACGCTGGGCCTTCAGTTCCTGCTTCAGCTTGGCCGGGTCGCGCGCCAGGACGAAGCCGAAGCTGACTCCGCCCTCCTTGCCGATGGTCGCATGGTGCAGCTTGTGCGCCTGGACCAGCCGCTTGGCATAGCCGCGCTTGGGCACCCAGCGGAAATAGCGCTGATGGACCAGGCCATCGTGCACCAGAGTATAGATGATGCCGTAGAACAGGATCCCCAGGCCGATCCAGGTCCCGGGCTCCCAGGCCTCTGCCCCCATGATGAGCGGGCTGCCGACCGCGAACATCGAGATCGACATGGCCGCGCCGACAATGGCGTAGCGGTCGTTCTTTTCCAGCAGGTTGTCGTGCGGCTCGTGGTGATCGCGGTGCCAGCCCCAGCCCCAGCCGTGCATGATGTACTTGTGGCTGGCCCAGGCGACCCATTCCATGGCGAAGACGGTGGCGATCACGATCAGGGTGGCAACAAGCGGATGCATGGCCGCCAGATAGTCGCTTGGCGGAGGAATTGACAGCCCCCGCCTTGCAAAACGCTGCTTCAGGCGTAAGGGCCTATGCTTGTCATGACCGCACAGCCCCGCACCATTTACCAGAAGATCTGGGACGCCCACACCGTCGAAACCCGTGACGATGGCACGGCGCTGATCTTCATCGATCGCCACCTCGTTCACGAAGTGACCAGCCCCCAGGCCTTTGAGGCGCTGCGCGTGGCAGGCCGCAAGGTGCGCCGCCCGGATCTGACCCTGGCGGTCCCCGATCACAACCTGCCGACCACCGCCCGTCGCACGGCCAGCGGCGCGCGCGTGCCAATTGCCGATCTGGAAAGCGCGGCCCAGCTCGATGCGCTGGAAAAGAACGCACCGGCCTTTGGCATCCGCTATATCGGCGATGCTGACGCTGAGCAGGGCATCGTCCACGTGGTCGGCCCGGAACAGGGCTTCTCGTTGCCCGGTGCGACCATCGTCTGCGGCGATAGCCACACGGCCTGTCACGGCGGCCTCGGCGCGCTGGCCTTTGGCATCGGCACCAGCGAGGTTGAGCATGTGCTGGCCACGCAGACCCTGCTGCTCAAGCAGTCGAAGACCATGGAAGTGCGGGTTGAGGGCGATCTGGCCCCCAGCGTCAGCCCCAAGGACCTGATCCTGCACATCATCGGCGTGGTCGGCACGGCCGGCGGCACCGGGCACGTGATGGAATATCGCGGCAAGGTGTTCGAGGAGATGAGCATCGAAGGCCGCCTGACCGTCTGCAACATGAGCATCGAGGCGG
>JACDQK010000100.1 GCA_015657645.1 Novosphingobium sp. | reverse complement strand
GATCCTGATCGACGGGCAGGATATCGCGCAAGTCACTCAGGCCAGCTTGCGCGCCCATATCGGCATCGTCCCGCAGGATTCGGTGCTGTTCAACGACACCATTGGCTACAACATTGCCTATGGCCGCGATGGCGCCGGTCTGGCCGAGGTTGAGCAAGCCGCGCGCGATGCCGCGCTGATGGATCTGATCGGCCGCCTGCCCGCCGGCTTCGAAACCGAAGTCGGTGAGCGCGGGCTCAAGCTCTCGGGCGGGGAAAAGCAGCGCGTGGCGATTGCCCGGACGCTGGTCAAGAACCCGCCGATCCTGCTGCTCGACGAAGCGACCTCGGCGCTCGATACGCGGACCGAGCAGGATGTGCTGGCAACGCTGCACCGCGTCAGCTCTGGCCGCACTTCGCTGTCGATCGCGCACCGGCTCTCGACCATTGCCGATGCCGACACCATCCTGGTGCTCAATGCCGGACAACTGGCCGAGTCCGGTACACACGCCGAGCTTCTGCGCCGCGACGGGCTCTATGCCGAAATGTGGGCGCGCCAGGCCGAGGCCACCGAACAGGTGGACGAAGCCGCCGAATGAGGATCGCGCTGGTCTATCATCCGCGCATGGCCAGAGCCCGGCTGGTCAAGGTCGCCCTGCTGGCGCGCGTGCTCCAGGCGCGCGGTCATATTACCAGCCATCATGACAGCATGGCGTTCGACGCGCTCCGCGATGCACCTCACGCTGACCTGATCTGCGTCTGCGGCGGCGATGGCACGGCGCAGCTGGTGATCGCGCAGCAGGCCGATCCGGCCGCGCTGCCGCCGCTGGCGATCTATCCGACCGGCACGATCAACCTGCTGGCGCGCGAACTGGGCTATCCGGCCGATCCGGTGCAATTCGCGGCCCGGCTGGAGCAGGCGGGTGCCGCACTGCCCGTGCCGCTGGCCGCGATCAACGGCCGCGCCTTCCTGTGCTGCAGCTCGGTCGGGGCCGATGCCCATGCGGTGGCGGCCCTGTCCGAAAACCTCAAGGCGCGGATCGGGCGGCTGGCCTATGTCGCGGCGATGGCGCGGGTGCTGCTGCGCTGGCGGCGCCATCCGATCGAGGTCGAACACGACGCAGGCAGCTTCACTGCCGAAGCGATCTTCATCCTGCGCGGCCGGTTCTATGCTGGCCCGTGGACGCTCGATCATGCCGCCAGTCTGGCTGAGGACCATATGCGCGTCGTGGCGCTGCCCACCGCGCGGCGGCGCGACGTGGCGCGCTTGGCGCTGCATGCCCTGCTGGGCGGCAAGCGCCCCGCTGCGCACTGGCACTTGGTTGCAACAAGGCGGCTGTCACTGCGCGGCACTGAGGCAGTCGCCGTCCAGATCGATGGCGACCATGCCGGCACCACTCCGCTCGACATCGCGATGACCGGGCAGGCGGTGCGGTTCGCCTAGCGCTTGATGACGTCTGCGTCTTGCCAGACTACGGCCTGGGCGGCCTTCATGTAACCGGCGTCATGGTCCCAGGCGAGCACGGGCGAGCCATAGAGCCGCCAGCCCTGCGCCAGCGCCTCGGAGACGCGGTCACAAAAGGCGCGGTCATCCTTGCCGGTGAGGAGGCGGTAGATCGGCTTGTCGTCGGGCGGCTGGGTCATCGGCGAACCTTACAGGATGTACTTCGACAGGTCGGTATCGCGCGCCAGGCCGGCGAGCCGGGCGTTGACGTAGTCCTCGTCGATGGTGACGGTCTCGCCCTCGCGGTCCTCGGCTTCGAAGCTGAGGTCCTCTAGCAGCTTTTCCATCACGGTCTGGAGCCGGCGGGCGCCGATGTTCTCGATCGCTTCGTTCACCTGGGCGGCGATCCGGGCGACAGCGCGGACGGCTTCGGGCGTGAACTCGATGGTGACCTTCTCGGTGCCAAGCAGCGCCTTGTACTGCTCGACCAGGTTGGCGCGGGTTTCGGCGAGGATGCGGACGAAATCCTCCTCGCTGAGCGCCTTCAGCTCGACCCGGATCGGCAGGCGGCCCTGCAGTTCGGGCAGCATGTCGCTGGGCTTGGCGACGTGGAACGCGCCCGAGCCGATGAACAGCACGTGGTCGGTCTTCATCGGGCCGTACTTGGTGGCAACGGTCGTGCCTTCGATCAGCGGCAGCAGATCGCGCTGGACGCCTTCGCGGCTGACCGAGCCGCCACGCACGTCGCTGACCGCGATCTTGTCGATCTCGTCGATGAAGACGATCCCGTTGGCCTCGGCATTGGCCAGCGCGACGCGGGCGACATCGTCCTGGTCCATGCGCTTTTCGGCTTCCTCGTCGACCAGCTTGTCCCAGGCCTGCGGGACCTTGAGCTTGCGGCGCTTGAGGTTCTGGCGGCCCATCGCCTTCGACATCATCTCAGAGAGGTTGATCATGCCGACCCCACCCGGCATCCCGGGCAGATCGAACGGCGCACCCGGCGCGTCCTCGACCTCGATCTCCACCTCGACATCATTCATCGCGTTTTCGACGATCCGCTGGCGGAAGCTTTCGCGGGTTGCCTCGCTGGCGTTTTCACCCACCAGCGCTTTAAGCAGCCGGTCCATCGCCGCCTTGCTGGCCGCATCGCGCACGGCATCGCGGCGGCGGTCCTTTTCCAGCCGGATCGCTTCCTCGACCAGGTCGCGGGCGATCTGCTCGACATCGCGGCCGACATAGCCGACTTCGGTAAACTTGGTCGCCTCGACCTTCACGAACGGAGCATCGGCCAGCTTGGCCAGGCGGCGGCTGATCTCGGTCTTGCCGCAGCCCGTCGGCCCGATCATCAGGATGTTCTTGGGCGTCACCTCGTCACGCAGCTCGGGCGAGAGGCGCTGGCGGCGCCAACGGTTGCGCAGCGCCACGGCCACGGCCTTCTTGGCATCGGCCTGGCCAATGATGTGCTCATCCAGCGCGGCGACGATCGCCTTGGGGGTCAGGTTCTGGTTCATGATTGTTCCTTCGGGCGTCAGGCGTCGATGGTTTCGACGGTCACCCGATCATTGGTGAAGACGCAGACTTCGGCCGCCACGGCCATGGCCCGGCGCGCGATCTTTTCCGCATCCTGCTCATAATCGACCAGCGCCTTGGCGGCCGAGAGCGCATAGTTCCCGCCCGAGCCGATCGCGGCGATGCCGTGTTCCGGCTCCAGCACGTCGCCATTGCCGGTCAGGATCAGCAGCACGTCCTTGTCGGCCACGATCATCAACGCTTCGAGGTTGCGCAGGTACTTGTCGGTCCGCCAGTCCTTGGCGAGTTCGACCGCGGCGCGCATCAATTGCCCGCGGTGCTGTTCCAGCTTCTTTTCCAGCCGTTCGAACAGGGTGAAGGCATCGGCGGTTGCCCCAGCAAACCCGGCGATCACCGAGCCATCGCCCAGCCGTCGCACCTTGCGGGCATTGGGCTTCATCACGGTGTTGCCCATGGAAACCTGGCCATCGCCCGCGATGACAGTCTTGCCGCCCAGCTTGACGCCGATGATGGTGGTGCCGTGCCAGGGGATCAGCCCGTGGCTGTTGTCAGAAGTGCTCATGCGGCGGGATATATGCCCTGCCGCGCCGGTTTCAACGTGGTGGCAAATTAGCTGCCGTTCGGCCCGCCCGGACCGCCGCCGGCCCCGCCAGCACCAGTGCCAACCGTGCCGATATTTCCGAACAGGTCTTCCAGGAAGGTGCGCTCGCGGCCCAGCGTCGGCGTCTTGTCGCCATCTGGGTTAAGCGCGACGACCTTCTCGATCCCCGAGCGTTCGATGGCGGCAACATTGCCGCGCTCGTCAAAGCTGACGCGCAGCACCAGCTGTTCCTTGATCTTGGGCCGGGTAAAGGCAGCCTGACGAGTGCTGGACGAGATGTAGTACCAGTCCTTGCGGCCAAAGGCGCTTTCGAAGGTCGGGCGGCCGAGCGTACGCTCCACCGACTGGCGGTTATCGATCCCCGGCTGAACCGAATCGAGCAGCGGCTGATCCACGAGGTAGCCGCGGGTATCCTTGATCGAGCTGCACGCCCCTAGCGTGGCTACGCCTGCCAGAACCACCACTGCCTTGACCACTGCTGCTCGCATCTTATGCCGTTCCTGTCGTTCCAGTAACCGGGTCAGACGGGCAAGACGATTGCCCGCAGCGTGCACCCGCACTATCGCGCCTGAGCCTTAGGCTGCCTTGACGCGCCGCGCAATGGCGGCAAGCAGGCGCTTGGGGACAGCGGCTTTAATCGGCGCTGAACGAAATGAAGGACATTTATCCATGGGTCTGCTTGACCGCCTGCTTGGCAAGAAGACTGACGAGCATGCCGAGGTTCGCCCGCTGTGGCATGCTATTGTCTCGCTGGCGCGGACCCCGCGCTGGTATGCGGAGCTGGGGCTGGCCGATACGGTACCGGGCCGGTTCGATGCCGTGGCGCTGGTGATGGCGCTGGTGCTGCTGCGGATGGAGCGCGAGCCAGACCTCGTGAGCAAATCGATCCTGCTGACCGAACTGTTCGTGACCGACATGGACGCCCAACTGCGCGAGACCGGCCTCGGCGACATGGTGGTCGGCAAGCATGTCAGCAAGCTGATGGGCGCGCTGGGCGGACGGATGGACGCGCTGCGTGGCGGCCTGGCTGGTACCGAGCCACTGGAAGCGGCGCTTGCGCGGAACATGAGCCTGGTGGAAGGCGCCACTGTGGCTGGCCTGGCGGCAGAGGTCCGCGCTCTGGCCGATCTGCTCGACACCTGCGACGCGGCCGGACTTCTGGCAGGCAGGATCGCGCCGTGAGCGAATTTTCACGCACCTACGATCCGCGCCAGCTGCCCGGAACGGCGGTTGACCGTGGTTGCAAGCGAAGCCGAACGCGCACGCTGCCAGCGCTTGGTC